>NZ_JACHDC010000003.1:0-462203 GCF_014200875.1 Paraburkholderia sp. HC6.4b | reverse complement strand
GATAGGTCAGGTGTGCACGTACAGTAATGTACTGAGCTAACTGATACTAATTGCCCGTAAGGCTTGATCCTATAACAGGTGTGTCTCGACCCGCGTAAGTGCTTCAGCACTTACGCGGGTCCGATCCCCGAAGGGGATTGGTGTGAACTCCCGCGGGAGCTCACAGAAACGCCCGGTTGGGATTCAGTGTTGTGCCAGAAACAACACAACCCCCCCCACCCGAATCCTTTACGCTTCTTCCCGATTGGCTGTGGCGCAACCGGTTGACTCCAGCCCTGCGACGCAGCAACCCGTCATGCCTGATGACCATAGCGAGTCGGCCCCACCCCTTCCCATCCCGAACAGGACCGTGAAACGACTCCACGCCGATGATAGTGCGGATTGCCCGTGTGAAAGTAGGTAATCGTCAGGCTCCCCCCCAGTCAGAAACCCCACCCGCCGCGGTGGGGTTTTTGCGTTTACGCGGCCAAAATTAACAAACAGCATTGAAGCAAGCGACACCTCCGCCCGCCTCAACGCTCTTCAACTGGTTCTCCCGCTGCCGACGCAATATACCCCAGACCCGGCGATAACCATAGCTCGGCAGGTCAGTGACGGTCAGCCGTATTTCTTCGACCAGCCCGGCATCGTCCGTCTTCCTGGCGTGGGCCGGCCCCCGGCAATGAGGGGGAGCGCGCAATCCATTTTCGCGACTTCGCCACCTCCACCGCCTCACGGAGAATCTCGTTCTCCATTGTCTTTTTGCTGAGCAGTCGCTGGAGTTTCCTGATTTGCTTCAGCGCATCGCTCAGCTCCGACGCTGGTACGACTTCCTCGCCGGCACTGACAGCCGACGGGCTGCCATCCTGATACAGCTTGCGCCAGTGAAACAGCTGGTTCGGATTCACGCCGTGCTGGCGTGCAACCATCGAGATCGACTTGCCCGGCTCGAAACTCTCTCTCACCATCGCCAACTTCTCTTCCGCTGACCACCGCCGCCGGCGTTCCGGTCCCATCAACACTTCCATCACTTCTTGTTTGTTGTTAGTCAAAACCACAGTCGTATGCCTACCCGCTATTTTAGTGGGGAACTGTGTCCGGCGATTCAGGGGGCCGCTCCATCAACTCTCTACTTCCCTTGCGCCAGAAACTTCTGCGCCAGTCGGACCCAATACGTCGATCCCACCGGCAACAACTCGTCGTTAAAGTCATAACTCGCGTTGTGCAGCATACAAGGGCCCGCGCCGTGGCCCGCCTCGCGGTGGCCGCCATCGCCGTTGCCCAAAAACGCATAGCAACCCGGTTTCGCCAGCAGCATGAACGAAAAATCTTCGGCACCCATGGTCGGTTCAACCGCGTCATCGACATTTTCCGCGCCAACGATCTCTTTCATGACCGACGCCGCAAAACGCGCTTCCTCGCTGCTGTTGATCGTCGGGGGATAGTTCCGGTGGAATTGGATCTGAACGGAGCAATCGTATGCTTCGGCTGTACTGTGCGCGATCTTGCGCATGCGTGACTCGATCAGGTCGAGCGTTTCTGTAGTGAAGGTCCGAACGGTCCCCGCGATCCATGCGTCGTCCGGTACTACATTGACCGCATCGCCCGCATGTATCTGCGTTATCGACAATACCGCAGTATCCAGCGGCTTTTTGTTTCGCGTGATGATGCTTTGCAGCCCGTTGGCAATTTGCACCGCCGCAAAGACCGGATCACGGCCATTGTGCGGTAGCGCTGCATGCGAGCCGACGCCCTTGATTTCGATGCGAAATTCATTGCTCGACGCCATGATCGGGCCTTCGGTCACGCCGAAGTGGCCCGCCGGCGTGCCCGGCCAGTTGTGAATGCCAAACACGGCGTCCACGGGGAATTTGTTGAACAAGCCGTCGTCCATCATAGCCTTCGCGCCGGCGCCGCCTTCTTCAGCCGGCTGGAAAATGAACACGATCGTGCCGTCGAAAGCACCATGTTTGGCCAGGTAGTGCGCGGCACCGAGCAGCATCGCCGTATGTCCGTCGTGCCCGCACGCATGCATCTTGCCGTCGTTCGTCGACCGATGATCGAAGCTGTTGAGCTCCTGGATCGGCAGCGCGTCCATGTCGGCTCGCAGACCAATCGCGCGCGAGCCGTTACCTCGTTTCAATACGCCGACCACGCCCGTCTTGCCGAAACCACGGTGGGTCTCGATGCCCCAGGACTCGAGCGAACGCGCGACGAGATCAGCAGTCGCCGTCTCTTCGTAGCGCAGCTCCGGGTGGGCATGGATGGTTCGTCGAAGGGTCTGGATTTCGCCGCGAGCGGCCTGAATTTCGGGGATGAGTTTCATGATGGAGTGAATATGCGTTTGTGCTTGACGAGCATGAGATCGCCGCGGACCACGTCGGCCCGGGCACTGCGGATGATTGATTCTACGCCGAAGGCATTTTTGGTGGCGCCACCGAGGTCGGCGGCCTATAGACGTAATAAAATTCCACTTTGCGCGACCGCTTACTGCTCGCCAGGACACATTGCCGATGAACGCCCCGACCGAATTCGCGCGCGCCGTGTGCCCGCACGATTGCCCCGACACCTGCGCGATGCGCGTGACCATCGACAATGGACGGGCGATCAAGGTCGCCGGCGATCCCGACCATCCGCCGACTCAGGGCGTGCTGTGCACGAAGGTCAGTCGTTACGCGGAGCGTGTATACCATCCGAACCGATTGACGACGCCCATGAAGCGTGTCGGCCGCAAGGGCGAGGGCCGTTTCGAGCCAATCAACTGGGACGAAGCGTTCGACCTTGCCGCAAGCCGCCTCGGCGAGATTGTCCGTCGCGCGCCGGAAGCGATTCTGCCTTACAGCTACGCGGGCACGATGGGCTTGGTGCAGGGCGATAGCATCGCGCAACGCTTTTTCCACAAGCTCGGCGCATCGCAGCTGGATCGCGCGATTTGCGCGGCGGCCGGCGCTGCCGGCCTCAAATACACGTACGGCGCCGGCATCGGTATGCACACCGAGTTTTTCGCCGAGAGCGAGGTGATCCTGATCTGGGGAGCGAATCCGATCGCATCGAATCTGCATTTCTGGACGCGCGCGCAGGAAGCCAAACGTCGCGGCGCCCGGCTGATCGCAATCGATCCGTATCGCTCGCTGACCGCGGAGAAATGCCATCAACACATCGCGCTAAAGCCAGGCACAGACGGCGCTCTCGCGCTCGGCATCATGAACGTCCTGATTACCGAGAATCTGCTCGACCACGAGTACATCGCGGCGCACACGCTGGGCTTCGCCGACTTGAAGGCGCGTGCGCTCAGCTATCCACTGTCTCGGGTTAGTGAAATCTGTGGCGTCGAAGAAGAGGAAATCGCCGATCTTGCGCGACTTTACGCCAGCACGCGGAAAGCCGCGATCCGCTTGAACTACGGTCTGCAGCGGGTGCGTGGCGGCGGCAATGCAGTGCGCGCAATCGCGTGTCTGCCGTCGCTGACCGGCGCATGGCGCGAGCGCGCGGGCGGGGCGCTGTTGTCGTCGAGCGGTTGGGCACCGGTCGACTCGCACGCGTTGCAGCGTCCCGACCTGATGCCGGGTTGGCCGTCGAAGCCGAGCCGCGTGATCAATATGAATGCGATCGGCGACGCGTTGCTGCATCCGGGCGACGCGACGTTCGGCCCCAAGGTCGAGGCGATCGTGGTCTACAACTCGAATCCGGTCGCGGTCGCACCGGACTCCGAACGCGTCGCGGCGGGTTTTGCGCGCGAGGATCTGTTCACGATCGTGCTCGAGCATTTCCAGACCGACACCGCGGATTACGCCGACCTGCTGTTGCCTGCCACGACGCAGCTCGAGCATCTCGACGTGCACAAGTCGTACGGTCACACGCACGTGATGGTCAACCTGCCCGCCATCGCGCCGTTCGGCGACGCACGGCCGAATACCGAGATCTTCCGCAGCCTCGCGCGCCGCATGGGCATGACGGAACCGGCGCTCTTCGACAGCGACGAAGCCGTCGCGCAAGCCGCATTTCGCTGGGACGACAAGACGCTGGACGGTGTCGACTGGCCGATGCTGAAGCAAGCCGGCTGGGCCCGTCTCAATGTGCCTGATGCGCCATTTGCCGACGGTGGTTTTCGCACGCCATCCGGCAAGTGCGAGTTCTACAGCGAGCGCCTTGCGCAACAGGGCCTCGACCCGCTGCCGGACTACCTGCCACCCTACGAATCGGCCGACGGCGCGCCCGAACTGGCGGCCCGCTATCCGCTCGCGATGATTTCACCGCCCGCGCGCAACTTCCTGAACAGCACCTTCGTGAACATCGAGAGTCTGCGCGCGACGGAAGGCGAGCCGCACCTGGACATCCACCCTGCCGACGCGCACGCGCGCGGCATCGGCGACGGCGATCAGGTGCGCATCTTCAACGACCGCGGCTCGATGCGAGCGCGTGCCCGCGTGACCGACCGGGCGCGCGAAGGCCTGGTCGTCGGGTTGTCGATCTGGTGGAAGAAGCTCGCGCCGGACGGCCGCAACGCGAACCAGTTGACGAGCCAGGCACTCACCGATCTCGGCGGTTCGGCGACGTTTTACGACTGTCTCGCCGAAGTCGAGCGGGCCTGAAAGCCGCGCCGCACATTGAAGCTGGCGCCCAGCCTCGCAAGTTCGAGGCTGCCGTCTAACCTCATCGCTTTGCCCATTGGCCGCAATATGCCCATGCTACGATGCGTTTTTAGCACGACCATTCGAAAATAATTCAGGAGACGCTGCATGGAGAAAATCTGGCTGAAATCTTATCCGCCCGGCGTTCCAGCAGAGATCGACCCGACGCGCTATTCGTCGGTGGCCGAGTTGCTCGAGGAAGCCTTTCGCGAACACCGCGCAAAGCCGGCGTTCGTGTGCATGGGCAAGCAGATCAGCTACGGTGAACTCGACGAGCTTTCGCGCAATCTTGCAGCGTGGCTGCAGTCGAAAGGGCTCACGCGCGGCTCGCGTGTCGCGATCATGATGCCCAACGTGCTGCAGTATCCAGTCGCGCTCGCCGCGATTCTGCGCGCGGGCTATGTGGTCGTGAATGTGAATCCGCTGTACACGCCGCGCGAACTCGAGCACCAACTGAAGGACAGCGGCACTGAGGCGATCATCCTGCTCGAGAATTTCGCGGGGACCTTGCAGGCAATCGTGCGCAATACGCCGGTCAAGCATGTGGTCGTCGCGGCGATGGGCGACCTGATGGGCATCAAAGGCCCGCTCGTGAACTTCGTCGTGCGCAAGGTCAAGAAGATGGTGCCGGCGTGGAGCCTGGCTGGGCACGTCAAGTTCAACGACACGGTCTCGGAGGGCGCACGTCTGACGTTCAAGCCGGTCCGGCAGGGGCCCGACGATATCGCGTTCCTGCAATACACTGGCGGCACCACCGGCGTGGCCAAGGGCGCGACGCTGCTGCACCGGAACCTGATCGCGAACGTGCTGCAGTCGGAGGTCTGGCTCAATCCGGTGCGCGCGAACCGCACGGATATCGATCAGTTCATTACGGTCGTCGCGTTGCCGCTGTATCACGTGTTCGCGCTGACCGTGTGCGGGCTGCTGACGATCCGCACCGGCGGTCTCGGCGTGCTGATTCCGAATCCGCGCGATATCCCCGGCATGATCAAGTCGCTCGAGGGGTATGCGATCACGACGATTCCCGCGGTCAACACGCTCTACAACGCGATGTTGAACAGCCCCGACTTCCACAAGCTCGACTTCTCGAAGCTGCTGACCGCGAACGGCGGCGGCATGGCGGTGCAGGAGGCGGTCGCGAAGCGCTGGTTCGAGCTGACGCGCACGCCGATCGTCGAGGGCTACGGGCTGTCGGAAACGTCGCCGTGCGTGACCTGCAATCCCGTCACCGCCACCGAATACAACGGCACGATCGGCCTGCCACTGCCGTCGACCGAAGTCTCGATCCGCGACGACGAAGGCAACGAAGTGCCGCCTGGCCAGTCCGGCGAGATCTGCATCCGCGGCCCGCAGGTGATGGCGGGCTACTGGAACAGGCCCGACGAAACCGCCAAGGTGATGACGGCGGACGGCTTCTTTAAATCAGGCGACGTCGGCATCATGGGCGCGGACGGCTTTGTGAAGATCGTCGATCGCAAGAAGGACATGATTCTGGTGTCCGGCTTCAACGTGTATCCGAACGAAGTCGAGGACGTCGTCGCAAAGCTGCCGGGTGTGTTCGAAGTCGCGGCGGTGGGTGTACCGGATCAGCATTCCGGCGAGGCAGTGAAGCTGTTCGTCGTGAAAAAGGATCCGTCGCTGACCGACGAACAGATCTTCGCATACTGCAAAACGCAACTGACCGGCTACAAGCGGCCGAAGGTCGTCGAATTCCGCACCGAGTTGCCGAAGAGCAATGTCGGCAAGATCCTGCGCCGCGAGTTGCGCGACGGCAGGGCTTAAGCGAGCGAAAAACAAAAGCCCGGCGCACGAAAGTGCGCCGGGCTTTTTGTTGCCCGTACAAAATCCGCGCATAAAAAAAGGCGCCCGAAGGCGCCTTTGAGACAAACTGCGTTTTTTTACGACTTATTAGAACTTGTGACGGATACCGATGCGAGCCGTGAACTGGTTGCTGCTCGTCGAACCGGTCAGGCCGTTGATGCCTGCCGTTGCTGCGACCACCTGACCCGTTGCGTTGACCGTGTCGCCCAAAGCGTGCTGGTACACGCCGACCAGGTACACGTCGGTACGCTTGGACAGGAAGTAGTCCACGCCCAGCGCGCCTTGGTGGTACTGAGCACGCGAGTTGCCTTCGATCTGCGTGCCGCGCGTGTAGTCATACGCTGCGCCGACCAGCAGTGCCGGGGTCAACTGATACTTGAAGTTGATTTCGCCGTTGTTGAACGTTGCCTTCTGGCCAGTGAACGGCGACGCGAACGTCTTGCCGAGGTTGCCGAACTGGATGTTCGAATACGTCAGGCCGATGGTTGCCGCGCCGAACGTGTATGCACCGCCCGCGCCGACGACCTGGTACGTGTTGGCCGATGCGAAGCCTGCGTAGATCGGGGTCGTGACTGCGAAGTTAGCTGCAGTAGTACCCACGGCCGGCGTATTCGTTGCGATCGTGCCGCCGTTGTTGAACAGACCGCCCGAAGCTGCCGGCGTACGCGCGTTCAAATAACCCAAGCCCAATTGCAGCGGACCGTTGTTATAGCCAGCGCCCAACGACCAGATCTGGTTGTGCGTGAAGTCACCGGCGACGCCGCCGAAGCTATACGTGCCGCCGAACGTCAGGCCGTTGTAGTTGTTGCTGGTGAACTTGACCGTGTTGTTGGTGCGATACGCGTTGTTGAAGTTGTCGATATCGCCCGGGTGAGCGGCGATGTAGCCGCCCCACTGATCACCCGATTCAAACGGACCCACGTAGTCGACGACGGAGTCGTACTGACGACCCAGCGTGACCGTGCCGAACTGGCTCGACAGACCGACATATGCCTGACGACCGAACATCAGGCCGCCTTGACCGAGCTTGCCGTTGGTCACGTCAAAGCCGTTTTCCAACACGAACAGGGCCTTCAGACCGCCGCCCAGATCTTCAGTGCCACGCAGGCCGAAACGCGAGCCTTGCAGGACGCCGCTGGACATGTTGTACAGATGCTTACCGCCCGAGTTGGTGTTCATGTTGATACCAACGTCAACGATGCCGTACAGGGTCACGCTGCTCTGCGCATGAGCGACGCCTGCGAATGCGCCCAGTGCTGCGAGAGCGAGAAGCGACTTTTTCATCGAATGATCTCCAAGGAATACGAATCTTTTGTACAAGGCGAAATATTTAGTTGGTGCTGAAGGCCTTGCTGTCCAACTTCGCGAGAAGTTGCCACGTAATGTAACAAAAGGCATACATGGAACAAAGAAAAAGGAGTCGCTCCGGAAGGCCGCTGTTTCGTTTACGCAACATGGTCTAGAATCGCAAATTAACCGCCCATTTCATGCGGATTGGTGCCTGTCGGGCCACCGGTTTCGCGTCGCGAGGCCTTGTCGCACGGACCTTCCGGAACGATGCGGCGGTTATCGAATCAGGGAGCGCTTTATGTTGCTGGACGAGTTGATTGGCGAGTTTGATCGGGGTTTACGCTCACTGACGGGGGTCTCGCGGATGAGCCGTCCGCTGCCGCTTCCGCAGGCTTGCGCGGCGACGGCCGAAGCTCCCGAACTCTCGCGCGCGGAGCGCGCGCATGCGGCGGGTTTGATGCGTGTGAACCACGTCGGCGAAGTGTGCGCGCAGGCGCTTTACCAGGCGCAGAAACTCGCCACCGACTCACCTTCATTGCGCGCCATGTTCGATCACGCCGCGTCGGAAGAAGAGGATCATCTGGCGTGGACCGCCAAACGCCTCCAGGCGCTCGACTCGCGTCCGAGTCTGCTCAATCCGCTGTGGTACACCGGCGCGCTCGCGATCGGTCTCGCCGCGGGGCGTCTCGGCGATCGCGTGAGTCTTGGCTTCATGGCCGAAACGGAGCGCCAGGTCGAGCAGCATCTCGACAGTCATCTCGATCAGCTCCCCGCCGCGGACCATGAATCGCGCGCGATCGTCGAGCAGATGCGCGTCGATGAAGCGCAGCACGGCAAGGCCGCGATGGACGCGGGCGGCATCGAGTTGCCGTTTCCTGCACGCGCGTTGATGCGTGCGATGTCGAAGGTGATGACGCGCACCGCCTATTACATATGAGCGTTTCACCCGCTTCGCTTCGCTAACCGGAGCACCGCACGTATCGCCTCAGCCATCGCTGAACGCATTTTCGCAAGCGAGACGGCGCCGCGCGCCCCGTTCGTCGTCGGTCCGGGCGACGCCGCTTTTTTCCCTTTCAGAATCCCTTGACGATCTCTTTCAATTCGCGCTGTTTCCTCGCACTTTTCACGTATCACCTTCACAAGTTGCACTAGCCCTTTCATTTATAACGGTTTTCTGTTTTATGCTGGACGTGAAGGAGTCGCGCTAAGTCCTTGTTCTAGCAAACAAAATCCGCTCGAAAAGCGCGCCGCTCCCTTGACCCGTGTTTAGCGTTCCTCTAAAGTGGGAGACAGTGTGAGAAAGTGTATTTTTGTGTGTTCTCGGCACCACTTTCGGGTAGATTTTCACGGACCGGGCGGGCGGCGCAAACAGCGCCGCAATAGGGGAGAGCGAAGTGTTCCAAGGGGCGTCGGCGCTGACGCTCGATGCGAAAGGGCGGATGTCGATTCCCTCTCGTTATCGGGATGCGCTGCAAACACAGGCAGAGGGCCGGGTGACGATCACCAAGCACCCGGACGGCTGCCTGTTGCTCTTTCCGCGTCCCGAATGGGAAATCTTCCGTGACAAGGTCGACAAGCTGCCCATGAACGCCGCCTGGTGGAAACGCATTTTTCTCGGCAATGCAATGGATGTGGATATGGACGGCGCAGGCCGTGTGCTCGTGTCGCCGGAGTTGCGAGCGGCTGGCTCGCTGGAGAAAGAAGTGACCTTGCTCGGCATGGGCCGCCATTTCGAGCTGTGGGATGCACAGATCTACGCCGCGAAGGAACAGGCGGCGATCGCCGAGGGCATGCCCGATGCGTTGAAAGATTTCACGTTCTGATCGCGGCTTATTTATATGGCTTCTGCGATGGGAAACGAATTGCAGCATCGCACGGTGCTGTTGAACGAAGCGGTCGATGCGCTGGTCACGCGCGCCGACGGCACGTATGTGGACGGCACGTTCGGCCGTGGCGGCCATAGCCGCCTCGTGCTGGAACGGCTCGGTGAAGCAGGGCGGCTGATCGCGTTCGATAAAGATCCGCTCGCGATCGCGACGGCGCAGAAGATCGCCGATCCGCGCTTTGCCATCGTCCACGAGAGTTTTGCTTCACTGCGCGCCGCGATGGCGGAGCGCGGGGTAGGGCGTGTGTCGGGGGTGTTGCTGGATCTGGGCGTGTCGTCGCCGCAAGTCGACGATCCGGAGCGGGGCTTCAGCTTCCGCGCCGACGGCCCGCTCGACATGCGGATGGACCCGACGCGCGGCGAGTCCGCCGCTGACTGGCTCGCGCGGGCCACGGTGCAGGAATTGACGGAGGTGATACGAGATTATGGGGAAGAACGGTTTGCTTTTCAGATTGCAAAGGCGCTTGTTGCTCGCCGGGCAGAGTCCGACCGTCTTGGGCCTCTCGTCAGCACGGGCGAGCTTGCCCAAATCGTGGCTAACGTCGTCAAAACCCGTGAGAAGGGCAAGGACCCGGCAACCCGCACCTTTCAGGCTATACGGATTCACGTCAATCAAGAGCTTGCGGAGCTGCAAGTCGTTCTAGACGCAGCGTTGTCGTTGTTGGAGCAAGGGGGGCGGCTGGTGGTCATCAGCTTTCATTCGCTCGAGGACCGGATCGTCAAGCGATTCATGCAGGCGCACGCGAGCGCGCCGGCGGTGGATCGCCGTCTGCCGATCCGCGCGGTCGACCTGCCGAGCCCTCCGCTCAAGATCATCGGCCGCGTCTTCGCGAGCGACGCTGAGGTCGCCGGCAACCCGCGCGCCCGTTCTGCCGTGATGCGCGTGGCGGAGCGGATCGCGCCATGAACCGCCTCAATATTTTCCTGCTGATCATCGTGATGGGTTGTGCCTTGTCGGTCGTCAACGCGACCAATCAGCAGCGTCAGATCTTTATTCAGCTGCAGCGCGCGCAGTCGCAGGAGCGTCAGCTGCAGCAGGACTATTCGCAGCTTCAATATCAGCAGAGCGCGCTGTCCAAAACGTCGCGCATCGAGCAGCTCGCCACCGCCTCGCTGAAGATGCAATCGGTCACCACCGGCCGCACCCAGTATCTGACGCTCGCCCCGGGCGCCGCGACGGCGATCGACGCACCCATTCCGACTTCCGCGCCGGCCTCGGCGCCGGTCGCGACCCGTCGCGGAGCCACGCGATGAAAAAATCGTCGGCCCACAAGAGCGTTGCGTTTTCGGCCAATCCGATTCTGTCGGTGCGCCTGCCGATGTGGCGCTCGAAGCTCGTCGTGTTCCTGCTGTTCATGGCGTTCGTCGCGCTCGCCGCGCGCGCGTTCTGGATTCAGGGCCCGGGCAACGCGTTCTATCTGAAGCAGGGCGAGATCCGCTATCAGCGCCGCATCGACATGCCGGCCACGCGCGGCAAGATTCTCGACCGCAACGGCCTCGTGCTCGCCACGAGTCTGCCGGTGCGCGCAATCTGGGCGATTCCCGAATCGGTGCCCGACGACCTCGGCGCCGACAAGCTCGACGCGCTCGGCAAACTGCTCGGCATGACCACTAGGGAATTGCGCTCGAAGCTGTCGGAAGACAAGACCTTCGTCTACGTGAAGCGCCAGGTGCCGGTCGACGTCGCAGAAAAAGTCGCGGCGCTCGACATCCCCGGCATTTACTCGCGCGACGAGTACAAGCGCTTCTATCCGGAAGGCGAGATCACCGCTCACCTGATCGGCTTCACGAACGTCGAGGACGAGGGCCAGGAAGGCGTCGAGCTCGGCGACCAGAAGCTGCTCGCGGGCATGTCGGGCAGCCGTCGCGTGATCAAGGACCGGATGGGCCACATCATCGAGGACGTCGACGAACAGGTCGTGCCGCACAACGGCAAGGACGTCGATCTGTCGATCGACAGCAAGATCCAGTACATCGCCTATACGAACCTGAAAGCGGCCGTCGAGAAATTCAAGGCGAAGGCCGGCGCGGCGATGGTGATCGACGTGCGCACCGGCGAAGTGCTCGCGCTCGTCAATTACCCGACCTACAACCCGAACGACCGCTCGCACCTGACCGGCGACCAGTTGCGCAACCGCATCCTGACCGACACGTTCGAGCCGGGTTCGATCATGAAGCCGTTCACGGTGTCGCTCGCGCTCGATCTGCACCGGGTGACGCCGACTACACTGGTAGATACGGGCAACGGCCACTTCGTACTCGACGGCGCGCCGATTACCGACGACAGCGGCTTCGGCGTGCTGACGGTCGGCGGCGTGATCCAGAAGTCGAGCAACATCGGCGCGACCAAAATCGCGATGCAGTTGCGGCCCGAAGAGATGTGGAACATGTACACCAGCATCGGTCTCGGCCAGGCACCGAAGGTCGGCTTTCCGGGCGCGGCGGCGGGCCGTCTGCGTCCGTGGAAGAGCTGGCGCCGCATCGAGCAGGCGACGATGTCGTACGGCTATGGCCTGTCGGTCTCGCTGTTCCAGCTCGGCCGCGCGTACACCGCGATCGCGCACGACGGCGAAATCATGCCGGTGACGATTTTCCACACGCCGGGCGACCCGCCGGCCACCGGTCCGCAGATCTTCTCGCCGACCACCGCGCGTGAAGTGCGCGCGATGCTCGAAACCGTGGTGTCGCCGCAAGGCACGTCGCCGGATGCGGCGGTGCCCGGCTATCGCGTCGGCGGCAAGAGCGGTACCGCGTACAAGCACGGTCCGCACGGCTACGACCACTCCAAATATCGCGCCTCGTTCGTCGGTATGGCGCCGATGCCGAATCCGCGCATCGTCGTGGCGGTGTCGGTCGACGAGCCGACGGCCGGTAGCCACTTCGGCGGCCAGGTGTCGGGCCCGGTGTTTTCGGGCATCGCCGGGGATACGCTGCGCGCGCTGAACGTGCCGCCCGACATGCCCGTCAAGCAGATGGTCGTGTCCGACGATTCGGCGCCGCCCGCGCCCGGCGCGCCGGCCACGCCGCCCGTGGTGAAGAAGCTGTCGACGAGCCCCGGCGTGAAGAGGATGACCATTTCCGCCACCCCGAAAAATCATCCAGGAGTCGAGCGATGAGCGCGCTGCGCGAGCAACATCCAGCGCACCGGCAGATCGCCGACGCCCTCGCCTGGCTGCACGCGCACGTGCAGCCAGGCGCGCATCTGCACGCCGACACGCGCTCGCTCGCGGCCGGCGACGCGTTCTTCGCGTACGCGGTCGATGGCGCGGACAACCGCGCATTCATCGACGCGGCCATCAAGCGCGGTGCGGCCGCCGTGCTCGTGCAACCCGAAGGTTTCAGCGGCACGCTCGACGCGGCCGCCGCACATGCGGTGCCGGCGTTGAACGAACTCGCCGGCACGATCGCGAGCGCGTGGTATCGCGATCCGAGCGACGCGATGCTCGCGGTCGGCATCACCGGCACGAACGGCAAGACCTCGTGCAGCCAGTGGGTCGCCGCGGCGCTGTCCGCGCGCGGCATGCGCTGCGCGATCGTCGGCACGCTCGGCACAGGGCTCGTCGGCCAACTCGTGCACACCGGCTTCACGACGCCCGACGCACCGCAATTGCAACGCAGCCTCGCGCGATTGCGCGACGCGGGCGCGCAGGCGGTGGCGATGGAAGTGTCGTCGCATGCGCTGCACCAGGGGCGCGTGAACGGCACCGCTTTCGACATCGCGGTGTTCACGAACCTGACGCAGGACCATCTCGACTATCACGGCACGTTCGAAGCCTATGAAGCCGCCAAGGCGCGTCTGTTCGCCTGGCCCGAGCTGCGCGCGGCCGTGATCAATCGCGACGATGCCGCCGGCCGGCGTTTGCTCGCGAGCACGCGTAGTCACGCGCGCACGATCGCGTATGGCATCGAGGGCGAGCATGGCGACGCCAACGCTGACGGCACACCGCAAGCCGACGCGTGGCTCACTGCATCGAACGTGCATGCCACCGCGACCGGCACCGCGTTTCATCTGAGCACCTCGGACTGGGGCAACGCCGAAGTCGAAGTGCAAACGCTCGGCCTCTTCAATGTCGGCAATCTGCTCGCGGTGCTCGGCGTGCTGCTCGCCGCCGACGTGCCGTTCGACGCGGCGCTCGCCGAACTCGCGAAGCTCGAACCGGTGAACGGCCGCATGCAGCGTCTGGGCGGCCGTCTGCAGAACGACGAGCCACTCGTCGTGATCGACTACGCGCACACACCCGATGCGCTCGAAAAGACGCTCGAAGCACTGCGGCCGATCGCGACCGCGCGCGGCGGCGAACTCGTCTGCATGTTCGGCTGCGGCGGCGACCGCGATGCGACCAAGCGTCCGCTGATGGGCGCGATCGCCGAGCGGCTGGCGGACAACGTCGTCGTGACGAGCGACAACCCGCGCAGCGAGGATCCGCTCGCAATCATCGAGCAAATTGCCGCGGGCATGCAGGAAGCGTCTAAGGCGCGCCGCATCGAGGACCGCGCGAGCGCGATCCTGCAGGCGATCCGCGGCGCCGCGCGCGAAGACGTGATCGTGCTGGCCGGCAAGGGGCACGAAGCCACACAGGAAATCATGGGCAAGAAACGCGCTTTCTCCGATCAGGACCACGCCCGCCTCGCGCTCGCCGCGCGCGCCACACAAACACGCGGAGGTGGCGAATGAACATGTTCTCGCTACGTGCAGCCGCCGCGCAAATCCCCGGCGCGAGCGTCACCGGCGACGACAGCGTGCGCTTCGAGCGCGTGTCGACCGACAGCCGCAGCGCCGGCCCCGGCGATCTGTTCATCGCGATCAAGGGCGACCGTTTCGACGCGCACGACTTCCTGCCGCAAGTGGCCGAGCGCAACGTCGCGGCGGTGCTCGTCGCGCGCACGCCGGATAGCTGGAGCGTGCCCGCGATCCGCGTCGCCGATACGCGCGAAGCGCTCGGCGCGCTCGCGCGCGGCTGGCGTCGTCAGTTCGACCTGCCGCTCGTCGCGGTCACGGGCAGCAACGGCAAGACCACGGTCAAGGAAATGATCGCCTCGATCTTCGCGGCCGCGGTCGGCGCGGATGCGCGTCTCGCGACCGCGGGCAATTTCAACAACGACATCGGCCTTCCGCTCACGCTTTTCCGTCTGCATGCCGCGCATCGGCTCGCGGTGGTCGAACTCGGCATGAACCATCCGGGCGAAACTGAACAGCTCGCGAAGCTTGCCGAGCCGACGGTTGCCGTCGTCAACAACGCGCAGCGCGAGCACCAGGAATTCATGGCGACCGTCGAGGCGGTCGCGCTCGAACACGCGAGCGTGATTCACGTGCTGTCGCCGGAAGGCACGGCGGTATTCCCCGCCGACGACGCATACGCGAGCATCTGGCGCGTCGCCGCGACCGGCAGTCGCATCATCGATTTCGCGTTGAACAGCGCGGAGCGCACGACCGAAGCCGCGGTGAAGGGCAGGTTCGACGGCAAGCGTCTGAGTATCGACACGCCGCAAGGCCATCTCGACGTCACGCTGCAGGTGCTCGGCAATCACAACGCGCACAACGCGCTCGCGGCGGCCTCCGCCGCGTTGGCAGCGGGCGTGTCGCTCGACGCGATCCAGCGCGGCCTCGAATCGTTCGGCGCGGTGAAGGGCCGTCTGCAGGTCAAGCAGGCCGTGCTCGGCACGCTCGCGGGCGCAACCGTGATCGACGACACCTACAACGCGAATCCCGATTCGATGCGCGCCGCGATCGACGTGCTCGCGTCACGTGAATCGCCGCGTGTGCTCGTGATGGGCGACATGGGCGAAGTCGGCGACAACGGCCCGACGTTTCACCGCGAAATCGGCGCGTATGCGAAAGAGAGCGGTATCGACGCGCTGTATGCGATGGGCGACGCCTCGCGCGACGCCTGCACCGCATACGGCGCGGGCGCGCACCACGTCGCCGATGTCGGCGCACTGGTCGGGCAACTGCAGCAGGCCGGCTTCGGCGCTGCCGCAACGCTTCTCGTGAAAGGCTCGCGCTTCATGCAGATGGAGCGCGTGGTGGACGCCGTTACGAGTCCACAACCCAACGCCGCGGGCACGACGCCCGCTGCACATTTGAAATAGAAGGATCCAGGCATGCTACTGGCGCTGGCGCAATGGCTGCAGAATGACGCAAGCTTCTTGCGCGTGTTCAGTTATCTGACGTTTCGCGCGGTGATGGCGACCATCACCGCGTTGTTGATCGGGCTCGTCTGCGGCCCGGCGGTCATTCGCAAGCTGACCGCGATGAAGGTCGGCCAGGCCGTTCGCAAGGACGGTCCGCAAACTCACCTCGTCAAATCGGGCACGCCGACGATGGGCGGCGTGCTGATCCTGCTCGGCATCGCCGTGGCCACGCTGCTGTGGGCCGATCTGACCAACCGCTTCATCTGGATCGTGATGCTCGTCACGTTCGGCTTCGGCGTGATCGGCTGGGTCGACGATTACCGCAAGGTCGTCTACAAGGACCCACGCGGCATGTCGTCGCGCGAGAAGTATTTCTGGCAATCGGTGATCGGCCTGTTCGCGGCGGTTTATCTCGCGTTCAGCGTGTCCGAGGCGAGCAACGTGCGCGTGTTCGACCTGTTCATGGCGTGGGTGCGCAGCGGTCTGTCGATGGGCCTGCCCGCGCGCGCCGACCTGCTGTTGCCGTTCTTCAAGTCGATGACCTATCCGCTCGGCGTGTGGGGCTTCATCGTGCTCACGTATCTGGTGATCGTCGGCGCGAGCAACGCGGTGAACCTGACCGACGGCCTCGATGGCCTCGTGATCATGCCGGTCGTGCTGGTCGGCGCGTCGCTCGGCGTGTTCGCGTACGTGATGGGCAGTTCGGTCTACTCGAAGTACCTGCTGTTTCCGCACATTCCCGGCGCGGGCGAATTGCTGATCTTCTGTTCGGCGATGGGCGGCGCGGGTCTCGCGTTCCTTTGGTTCAACACGCACCCGGCGCAGATGTTCATGGGCGACGTCGGCGCGCTCGCGCTCGGTGGCGCGCTCGGCACGGTCGCGGTGATCGTGCGTCAGGAAATCGTGCTGTTCATCATGGGCGGCATTTTCGTCGCGGAAACGCTGTCGGTGATGTTGCAGGTCACGTGGTTCAAATACACGAAGCGCCGTTACGGCGAAGGGCGGCGGCTTTTCAAGATGGCACCGCTGCATCACCATTTCGAATTGTCGGGCTGGAAGGAAACGCAGGTGGTCGTGCGTTTCTGGATCATCACGTTGATGTTGTGCCTGTTCGGTTTGTCCACGCTCAAATTGCGTTAAGCAGCAGTATTTAAGGAAGCAGGCGATGTTCGGCGAGAAGTTTCGGGATCGGCAAAAGCCGATGGTGCTCGTGCTGGGACTGGGTGAATCCGGTCTCGCGATGGCGCGCTGGTGCGCCAGGCACGGCTGTCGGCTGCGCGTGGCCGATACGCGCGAAGTGCCGCCGAATCTGTCCGCGCTTGAAGCGCATAGCGTCGATGCCGATTTCGTCGGCGGTCCGTTTTCGCCGGTGCTGCTCGAAGGCGTCGAGCTGGTCGCGATCAGCCCGGGACTGTCGCCGCTGGCCGCCGATCTGCTGCCGCTGGTCACGGCGGCGCGCGAGCAGGGCATCCCGGTGTGGGGCGAACTCGAACTGTTCTCGCAGGCGCTGCGCACGCTCGGCGAGTCCGGCTACGCGCCGAAGGTGATCGCGATCACCGGCACGAACGGCAAGACCACGACGACGAGCCTCGCCGGCTTGCTGTGCGAACGCGCGGGCAAGAAGGTCGCGGTGGCGGGCAACATCAGCCCGTCGCTGCTCGACAAGCTCTCCGAAGCGATCGACCAGACCGCGCTGCCCGACGTGTGGGTGCTCGAACTGTCGAGCTTCCAGCTGGAGACCTCGCATACGTTTACGCCGGACGCGGCCGCCGTGCTCAACATCACGCAGGATCATCTGGACTGGCACGGCGGACTCGATGCGTATGCAGCCGCGAAGGGCCGCATCTTCGGTACACGGACGGTGCGCGTGCTGAACCGCGACGACGCACGCGTAATGGCGCTCGCGCCCGCCAGCGGCGACGCGGAGGTCGTCACGTTCGGCGTGACCGAGCCGAAGAACGACGGTGACTATGGCCTCCTGCGCGACAACGGCATGGTGTGGCTCGTCGAAGCGCAAGATCGCGACGCGAGCGACGAGTCCCCCAAGGGGACTTCCTTCGGGGCGCCGACGCCGAAGCGCCGTCGCAAGAACGAAGCAGCCGCAACGCCCGACATCGCGTTGAAGCGTCTGATGCCCGCCGACGCACTGCGCATCCGTGGCCTGCACAACGCCGCCAACGCGTTGGCCGCATACGCGCTCGCACGCGCGATCGGCCTGCCCGGCGCGCCGCTTTTGCACGGCCTGCGCGAATATCGCGGCGAACCGCATCGCGTGGAACTGATCGCGTCGATCGACGGCATCGACTATGTGGACGACAGCAAGGGCACCAACGTCGGCGCGACGGTCGCCGCGCTCGACGGTCTCGCGCAGCGCGTCGTGCTGATCGCCGGCGGCGACGGCAAGGGTCAGGAGTTCGAGCCGCTCGCCGCACCGGTGATGCGCTGGTGCCGCGCGGTGATGCTGATCGGCCGCGACGCGCCACAGATTCGCGCGGCGCTCGAACATTGCGGCGTCGCGATGACCGATCACGCGACTCTTGAAGACGCGACGCGCGCGGCCACCGCGCTCGCGCAGCCCGGCGACGCGGTGCTGCTGTCGCCCGCGTGCGCGAGCTTCGACATGTTCAAGGGTTACGCACACCGCGCGGCGGTATTCCGCAGCACGGTCGAAGATATCGCGGCCGAACGGGGGACGATGATATGAGCTGGTCGGAACGTTTCGGCTCGCGCGAACCCTCCGGCGGCAACGGCGCCGCGGCGCGCACGTCCACCCGCACCGGCGGCAGCGGTCTCGCGAGCGCGGTCAACGGCGTGCGGCCGCTGCGCTCGCGCATGCTCGACTACGACCACTCGCTGCTGTGGGTCGTCGTCGCGCTGCTCGGGCTCGGCGTCGTGATGGTGTACTCGGCGTCGATCGCGATGCCCGATTCGCCGAAGTACGCGTCGTATCGCGATTGGGCGTTCCTCGTGCGCCAGATCATCTTCGTGCTGATCGGCGCGGCGGTCGGCGTCGCGTCGTTCCGCATTCCGATTTCGACGTGGGACAAGTACGCACCGAAGCTCTTCCTGATCTCGCTCGTCGCGCTCGTGATCGTGCTGATCCCGCACGTCGGCAAGGGCGTGAACGGCGCGCGCCGCTGGATTCCGCTCGGCATCACGAACATGCAGCCGTCGGAAATCATGAAGCTCGCGGTGACGATCTACGCGGCGAACTACACGGTGCGCAAGCAGGAATACATGCACAGCTTCGCCAAGGGCTTTCTGCCGATGGCCGTCGCGGTCGGTCTCGTCGGCATGCTGCTGCTGCTCGAGCCGGACATGGGCGCGTTCATGGTGATCGCGGCGATCGCGATGGGCGTGCTGTTCCTCGGCGGTGTGAACGGCAAGCTGTTCGGCGGCCTCGTCGCGACCGCGGTGGGCACGTTCACGTTGCTGGTGTGGGCGTCGCCGTGGCGTCGTGAGCGGATCTTCGCCTACCTCGACCCGTGGGACGATCGCTACGCGCAGGGCAAGGCGTATCAGCTGACGCACTCGCTGATCGCGTTCGGGCGCGGCGAGTGGTTCGGCGTCGGTCTCGGCGGCAGCGTCGAGAAGCTCAACTATCTGCCGGAAGCGCATACCGACTTCATTCTCGCGGTGATCGGCGAGGAGCTGGGTTTCGTCGGCGTGCTCGTCGTGATCCTGATGTTCTACTGGATCGTGCGCCGTTCGTTCGAGATCGGCCGCCAGGCGCTCGCGCTCGATCGCACGTTCGCGGGTCTGGTCGCGAAGGGCGTCGGCATATGGTTCGGCGCGCAGACCTTCATCAACATGGGCGTGAACCTCGGCCTACTGCCGACCAAGGGCCTGACGTTGCCGCTTGTCAGTTACGGCGGCTCGGGCATTTTGTTGAACTGCGTGGCGATCGCGGTGCTGATGCGGGTCGACTATGAGAACCGGGTGTTGATGCGCGGGGGCAAGGTATGACGGCTCTGCCACAACGCACGCTGATGGTGATGGCCGGCGGCACCGGGGGACACGTGTTCCCGGGGCTCGCGGTTGCCCATCTGATGCAGGCGTGGGGCTGGAAAGTCGTGTGGCTCGGCAACCCCGCGGGCATGGAAGCGACGCTGGTACCGAAGCACGGCATTCCAATGGAATACCTGCGCTTCGGCGGCGTGCGCGGCAAGGGTCTGAAGACCAAGCTGATGCTGCCGGTGAATCTGCTGCGCGCGTGCACGCAGAGTTTGAGCGTGCTGCGTCGCGTGAAGCCCGACGTCGTGCTCGGCATGGGCGGCTACATCACGTTCCCGGCCGGTCTGATGACCGCGCTGAGCGGCCGGCCGCTCGTGCTGCACGAACAGAATTCGATCGCGGGTCTCGCCAACAAGGTGCTCGCGAAGCTCGCGAAGCGCGTGCTGGTCGCATTTCCGAATGCGCTGCCGCACAGCGAATGGACCGGTAATCCGATTCGCGAGGAACTTGCGCGGGCGAATCCACCCAAAGCACGCTACGCGCAGCGTAATGGTCCGCTGAACATGCTCGTCGTGGGCGGCAGTCTCGGCGCCGCCGCGTTGAACGAAGTCGTGCCGCGCGCGCTCGCGCTGCTTGGCTCCAACGAGAGGCCGCGCATCGTGCATCAGGCGGGTGCGAAGCATATCGACGCGCTGCGCGAGAACTACGCGGCGGCTGGTTTGCAGGCTGGTGCGGACGTCTCGCTCGTGCCGTTCATCGACGACATGACGAGCGCTTACGAAGCAGCCGATCTGGTGATCTGCCGCTCGGGCGCGATGACCGTGTCGGAGATCTCGGCGGTCGGCGTCGCGGCGCTGTTCGTGCCGTTCCCGTACGCGGTCGACGATCACCAGACCACTAATGCAGCGTTCCTCGCCGACAACGGCGCGGCGCTGGTCGTGCAACAACGCGATCTGTCGGCGGAAAAGCTCGCCGACTGGTTGCGCAGCCAGACGCGGGAGAGTCTCGCGGAAATGGCGGAGCGTTCGCGCTCGCTCGCGAAACCGGATGCCACCGAACAGGTCGCGCAGATCTGCGCGACGGTGGCGGCTGCGGGTTCGATGGCGGGCGTGAGCCCAGAAGGAAAGCAATGAAACACATCGTCAAACACATTCATTTCGTCGGCATCGGCGGCGTGGGCATGAGCGGCATCGCCGAAGTGCTCGTCAATCTCGGCTATCAGGTGAGCGGCTCGGACCTGTCGGGCAACGCGGTCACCGAGCGCCTCGCCGGGCTCGGCGCGCGCATTTCGATCGGGCACGCGGCGGAGAACATCGAAGGCGCGGACGCAGTGGTGGTGTCGACCGCGGTGCGCAGCGACAACCCGGAAGTGCTGGCCGCGCGTCATCGCCGCATTCCGATCGTGCCGCGCGCGGTGATGCTCGCGGAGTTGATGCGTCTGAAGCAGGGCATCGCGATTGCCGGCACGCACGGCAAGACCACGACCACGTCGCTGGTCGCGAGCGTGCTCGCCGCGGGCGGGCTCGATCCGACCTTCGTGATCGGCGGCCGGCTGATCAGCGCGGGCGCGAATGCGCGCCTCGGCACCGGCGACTTCATCGTCGCCGAGGCGGACGAATCGGACGCGTCGTTCCTGAACCTGTTCCCGGTGATCGAGGTCATCACGAACATCGACGCCGATCATATGGACACCTATGGTCACGACTTCGCGCGTCTGAAGCAGGCCTTCATCGAATTCACGCACCGTTTGCCGTTCTACGGCATCGCGGTGCTGTGCGTCGACGATCCGAACGTGAAGGAGATCCTGCCGTTCGTGTCGAAGCCGATCATCCGCTACGGTTTCGCGGCCGATGCGCAGGTGCGCGCGGTCAACGTCGAAGCTCGCGAAGGCCGCATGCATTTCACCGTGATGCGCGAAGACGCGGCGCCGCTCGACGTCACGTTGAACCTGCCGGGCGAGCACAACGTGCAGAACGCGTTGGCCGCAATTGCAATTGCGACTGAACTTGAAGTGAAAGATGCCGATATCCAGCGAGCGCTCGCGGATTTCAACGGCGTCGGCCGACGCTTCCAACGCTATGGCGAAGTGCCGGTTCTCAGCGACGGCCAGGCCGCGGGCTCCTACACGCTGGTGGACGACTACGGTCACCACCCGGTCGAAATGGCCGCCACGTTGGCGGCGGCGCGCGGCGCATTTCCGGGCCGGCGTCTGGTGCTGGCGTTCCAGCCGCACCGCTTCACGCGCACGCGTGATTGCTTCGAGGATTTCGTGAAAGTGCTGTCGACCGTCGACGCGCTCGTGCTGACCGAAGTCTATGCGGCCGGCGAAGCGCCGATCGTCGCCGCCGACGGCCGCGCATTGGCGCGCGCGCTGCGCGTCGCGGGCAAGGTCGAGCCGGTGTTTGTCGATACGGTGGATGAAGTGCCGGACGCGCTGTCCGCGGTGGTGCGCGACGGCGATGTGGTGATTACGATGGGCGCGGGTTCGATCGGCGGTGTGCCGGTTCGACTCGCTCAGGAACAGAAGGTGTGAGATGAGCAGTATCGACCCTAAACAATTCGGCAAGGTGGCAGTGCTGCTCGGCGGTAATTCCGCCGAGCGCGAGGTGTCGCTCAATTCCGGGCGCCTGGTGTTGCAAGGCCTGCGTGACGCGGGCGTCGACGCGCATCCGTTCGATCCGGCCGAGCGTCCGCTGTCCGCATTGAAGGATGAAGGCTTCGTGCGCGCGTTCAACGCGTTGCATGGCGGCTACGGCGAGAACGGCCAGATCCAGGGCGCGCTGGACTTCTATGGCATCCGTTACACCGGTAGCGGCGTGCTCGGCTCGGCGCTCGGTCTCGACAAGTTCCGCACCAAGCTCGTGTGGCAGCAGCTCGGCATTCCGACTCCGCCGTTCGAAGCGGTGCTGCGCGGTGACGACTACGAAGCGCGCGCCAAGGAGATCGTCGCGAAGCTCGGTCTGCCGCTGTTCGTGAAGCCGGCGAGCGAAGGTTCGAGTGTCGCCGTGATCAAGGTGAAGAGCGCGGACGCGCTGCCGGCCGCGTTGATCGAAGCCGTGAAGCACGACCGTATCGTCGTGGTCGAGAAGAGCATCGAAGGCGGCGGCGAGTACACCGCGTGCATCGCCGGCAATCTGGACCTGCCGGTGATCCGCATCGTGCCGGCCGGCGAGTTCTACGACTACCACGCGAAGTACGTCGCCAACGACACGCAGTATCTGATTCCGTGCGGTCTCGGCGCCGAAGAGGAAGCGCGCCTGAAGGTGCTCGCGCGCCGCGCGTTCGATGTGCTCGGCTGCACCGACTGGGGCCGCGCGGACTTCATGCTCGACGGCGAAGGCAAGCCGTACTTCCTCGAAGTGAATACGGCGCCCGGCATGACCGATCACTCGCTGCCGCCGAAAGCGGCGCGCGCGGTCGGCATCAGCTATCAGGAACTGGTGGTCGGCGTGTTGGCGCTGACGCTGCAGGATTAACCAAGGCAACCGCAAGCGACACCATGTGGAACAACGTTCGCCAGCTCAATCTCGCCAGCAACGCGTTGCACGCGTTGCTGGTGCTCGTGCTGCTGGCGGCGGGCGGTTACTGGCTGATCCAGCGCCCGAATTTCGCGCTGCGCGAGATCCAGATCGACGGCGATACCGAGCACATCAATTCGCCGACGGTACGCGCCGGCGTGGTGGGGCGACTGAAGGGCAACTACTTCACGGTCGATCTCGACGCCGCACGGCAGGCGTTCGAGCAGATGCCGTGGGTGCGTCACGCGAGCGTACGGCGCGTGTGGCCGAATGCACTGGCTGTCACGCTCGAGGAGTACAAGCCGCTTGGGACGTGGGGCAGCGATCAGCTGGTGAGCGTCGACGGCGAGCTGTTCACCGCGAACCAGGGCGAGCTCGACGGAGACCTGCCGGCGTTCGACGGCCCGGACGGTACGGCGAAGGAAGTCGTCGCGCGTTATCACGACTTCCAGAAGTGGTTCGCGGCGATCCACGAGACGCCCGAGGAAGTGACGCTGTCGCCGCGCTACGCGTGGACGGTGAAGCTGTCGAACGGCACGCAGGTGGAGTTGGGCCGCGAACGCAATCAGGACACGCTGGCCGATCGCAGCAAGCGCCTGACCGCGGCATGGAGCGCGGTGACGCAACGTTGGGGAAAGGATATCGAGAATGCGGACTTGCGCTATCCGAACGGTTTCGCGATTCGTGCCACTGGCATGCGCTTCATCAGCGAACCCGACAAGGGCAAGAAGTAAACGGACATCACACGCACTGAGCACGCTATGAGTAAAGACTATAAAGATCTGCTGGTCGCCCTCGACATCGGAACGTCGAAGGTAGTGGCCATCGTCGCCGAGTTGAAGGGCGAGGGTCACTACGAGGTGATCGGTCTCGGCCAGAGCGAATCGAAGGGGCTCAAGAAGGGCGTGGTGGTGAATATCGAAGCCACCGTGCAGTCGATTCAGCGCGCGCTCGAGGAAGCCGAGCTGATGGCCGACTGCAAGATCACGAATGTGTTCACCGGCATCGCCGGCAGCCATATCCGCAGCTTCAATTCGAGCGGCATGGTCGCGATCAAGGAGAAGGAAGTCACGCAGGCGGACGTCGCGCGCGTGATCGAAACCGCCAAGGCGATCAACATTCCGACCGACCAGCAGGTGCTGCATATCCTCACGCAGGAATTCATCATCGACGGTCAGGAAGACGTGCGCGAGCCGATCGGCATGAGCGGCATCCGCCTCGAAGTGAAGGTGCATATCGTGACCGGTGCCGTGAGCGCGGCGCAGAACATCGTCAAGTGCGTGCGTCGCTGCGGCCTCGAAGTGAACGACCTGATTCTGCAGCCGCTCGCGTCTTCGCTCGCGGTGCTGACGGAAGACGAAAAGGAACTGGGCGTGGTGCTGGTCGACATCGGCGGCGGCACGACGGACATCGCGATCTTCAGCGAAGGCGCGATTCGCCACACGGCCGTGATTCCGATCGCCGGCGACCAGATCACGAGCGACATCGCGATGGCGCTGCGAACGCCGACGCCGGATGCCGAGGACATCAAGGTCGACTACGGCATCGCCAAGCAGGCGCTCGCCGATCCGGACGAGATGATCGAAGTGCCGGGTCTCGGCGAGCGCGGGCCGCGCACGCTGTCGCGCCAGGCATTGGCGGCCGTGATCGAGCCGCGCGTCGAAGAGCTGTTTTCGCTCGTGCAGCAGGTGGTGCGCGAGTCGGGTTATGAAGAACTGCTGAGCTCGGGCGTCGTGCTGACGGGCGGCGCGTCGATGATGATCGGCATGGTCGAGCTCGGTGAGGACATTTTCCTGAAACCGGTGCGCATCGGCGTGCCGGAGTATGCGGGCGGTCTCGCCGACGTCGTGCGCAATCCGCGCTATTCGACGGCGATGGGTCTGCTCGTCGAAGGACGCTCGCAGCGTATGCGCGGGCGCAAGGTTGCGGTGCAGTCGGGGTCGATGGGACAGGTGTTCTCGCGCATGAAGGACTGGTTCCTCGGCAACTTCTGACTACGGGTTTCGAGAAATTCGCGCTGGTGCCGGCGGCCGGCGCGCGACAGGGGGTTGCCCGATCTCCTGCCGGATAACGCCGAGTGGCGGTAACTTTTTATCTTGACGGAGGCAACATGGAATTCCAGATGCTGGAAACCGAAACGAGCGGCACGATCATCAAGGTCGTCGGAGTCGGTGGCGCTGGCGGCAATGCCGTTCAGCACATGATCAACAAAGGCGTGCAAGGCGTCGACTTCATCGTGATGAACACGGACGCGCAGGCGCTGTCGCGTTCGCGCGCCACCGCGGTGATCCAGCTCGGCAACACGGGTCTGGGCGCGGGCGCCAAGCCGGAAATGGGCCACGCCGCTGCTGAAGAAGCACGCGAGCGTATCGCCGACGCACTGCGCGGCGCGCACATGGTGTTCATCACCGCCGGCATGGGTGGCGGTACCGGCACGGGCGCGGCACCGGTCGTCGCGCAGATCGCGAAGGAAATGGGTATTTTGACCGTTGGCGTCGTCAGCAAGCCGTTCGAATTCGAAGGCGGCAAGCGTATGCGCGTGGCGGAAGCCGGTTCGCAGCAACTGGAGGATCACGTCGACTCGCTGATCGTCGTGCTGAACGACAAGCTGTTCGAGGTGATGGGCGACGACGCCGAGATGGACAAGTGCTTCCAGTGCGCTGACGACGTTCTGAACAACGCGGTCGCGGGCATTGCGGAAATCATCAACGTCGACGGTCTCGTCAACGTCGACTTCGAAGACGTGAAGACCGTGATGGGCGAGCAGGGCAAGGCGATGATGGGCACGGCGACGGTTGCCGGCGTCGATCGCGCGCGTCTCGCGGCCGAACAGGCCGTCGCGAGCCCGCTGCTGGAAGGCGTCGATCTGTCGGGCGCGCGTGGCGTGCTGGTCAACATCACGTCGAGCCGTTCGCTGCGTCTGTCGGAAACGCGCGAAGTGATGAACACGATCAAGAGCTATGCCGCGGAAGATGCCACGGTGATCTTCGGCGCCGTGTACGACGACGCGATGGGCGACGCGCTGCGCGTGACGGTCGTCGCGACGGGCCTCGGCCGCGCGGCGAAGAAGCAGCAATCTGCACCGATGACGCTACTGCGCACCGGCACCGACAACCAGCCGATCGGCGCGATGGCGCATGCGGCGTACGCCCCGGCGGCAGGCCACGCCAGCACGGCCGACTACGGCGCGCTCGATACGCCGGCAGTGTGGCGCACCTCGCGCGACACGGCGGCCTCGCACGTGCAGGCGCTGCAGGAAAAGGGCGTCGATACGTACGACATTCCGGCATTCCTGCGCAAGCAGGCGGACTGAGCGCACGGGCAGGCTTCGTTGCCGCGTTGCGAGTAAGGTCGCAGATGCAGCGCTGGCGGACGAACGCACGAGCGTGGCGGGTGAACGGCAAGCAGGTCGCTTATCGTCTGATTCGCGGCAGGGGCAACTGCCCTCTGCGGATTCGCGAAGCGGACGAAGTGGCTGCCGCCGAACGGCGTTGGCTTATAGTTGAATGGGCCGAACCGAAATTCACTGCGACACGAGGACGTGCGAGCGTGCCTCGCATCGATGCAAAGGACTGAGCATGATCAAGGAAGGTGAAAAGCTGCCCGACGCGACGCTCTTCGAGTACGTCGAAGACGAGCGGGCGGGCTGCACGATCGGACCGAACAGTTTCGACGTGCACGAGCAGACGGCGGGCAAGCGCGTGGTGATCTTCGGATTGCCCGGCGCGTTCACGCCGACCTGTTCGGCCAAACATGTACCGGGCTATGTCGAGCATGCCGAGCAGTTGCGCGCTGCCGGCATCGACGAAATCTGGTGCGTGTCCGTCAACGACGCGTTCGTCATGGGCGCGTGGGGACGCGATCAGCACACCTCGGGCAAGGTGCGCATGATGGCGGACGGTAGTGCGGCTTTCACACGGGCGCTTGGTCTGGAGCAGGATCTGTCGGCGCGCGGCATGGGGATCCGTTCCCTGCGCTACGCGATGGTGATCGACGACGGCGTGGTCAAGACGCTGAACGTCGAGGCTGCCGGCAAATTCGAAGTCAGCGATGCAGCGAGTATTCTCGCCACGTTGAGCTAGTTGCTGACGTCGCACCTTCGTCGCGACCCTGCGCTTATGCCGCGTGGCGTTACGGCAACGGTGATTACGACGCTTTTGTGACAGGCCGTTACGCGGGCCGATGACCGGAAACGCCTCCGTTCCGGGGCATCGGCCCGTCACGCTTTCCGTCGGGGAGCCCAGTGGGTAATGCAGCGAAACAGATTGTCACGTTCCCCGCAAAGACGCTGGTCTGGGGATTGGAGTATAATTCGCGCTATGGAATAAAAAATCCTGATTAGGATTTTCAATCGAACAGAATGCCACCATGTTGAAGCAGCGCACAATTAAATCGATCGTCAAGACTGTCGGCATCGGGCTGCACTCCGGCCGTAAAGTCAATCTGACGCTCCGCCCGGCGGCGCCGGGCACTGGCATCGTCTTTTCGCGCGTGGATTTGCCCACGCCGGTGGACATTCCTGCGTCCGCGCTGGCGATTGGCGATACGCGTCTGGCTTCCGTGTTGCAGAAAGACGGCGCGCGCGTGTCGACCATCGAGCATCTGATGTCCGCCTGCGCCGGTCTTGGCATCGACAATCTTTACGTCGACGTTACCGCCGAGGAAATCCCGATCATGGACGGCAGCGCGGGTTCGTTCGTGTTCCTGATCCAGTCGGCGGGTATCGAAGAGCAGAACGCGCCGAAGAAATTCATCAAGGTCACGAAGCCGGTCGAAATCCGTGACGGCGACAAGTTCGCGCGCCTCGATCCGTACTTCGGTTTCAAGCTCAAATTCACGATCGACTTCCGTCACCCGGCCGTGGACAAAACCGGTCAGGCGTTGGAAGTGGATTTCGCCAACACGTCGTACGTGCGCGAAATCGCGCGTGCCCGCACGTTCGGCTTCGCGCATGAAGTGGAAATGATGCGTGAGCTCGGCCTCGCGCGCGGCGGCAGCATGGACAACGCGATCGTGCTCGACGAGTATCGCATCCTGAACAACGACGGCTTGCGTTACGACGACGAGTTCGTCAAGCACAAAATGCTCGACGCCATCGGCGACCTGTACGTGGTCGGCCACCCGCTGCTCGCGTCGTACACCGCGTACAAGTCGGGCCACGGTCTGAACAACGCGTTGCTGCGTGAGTTGCTCGCGCACGAAGACTCGTACGAAATCGTCACTTTCGACGACACGCAGAAGGCCCCGCGCGGCTTCGCGTACGAGACGCAGACTGCGTTCGCATAAAGTCAGCGTAACAGGCAAGCAAATGAAAAACGGCCCCTCGGGGCCGTTTTTTTCGTCGAGCGTTCAGCGATTGCGCCGATGCCGCGCGGCCATGCGCGCGAGCGCCTCCTGCAACGGCGAAGGCTCGAGCGATTCGCTCAACGCCTGCAGCGCGGCGGCGCCCGCCGGCGTCATGCGCGCCTGTTTTACGGGCGGCGGTTCTTTCAGCGGCTGCGGCCGCACGCGAATCTTCAGCGCCTGCACGGGCCAGCCGCGCTGCTGCAAATCCGCCAGCAGCCGCGGCTCCAGATGCCGCAGACGCGCCGCGAGCGCGTTGTGCGCGGCGAACAGGGCCAGCACGCCCTCCTTGATGAAGCCAGGCTCGACGCTCGTCGCCAGATAATCGGGCAGCAGCTCGCGCAGATCCTTCTCGAGCGCGGCGATCTGCTCGACGCCTGCGCGCAGCGCAGCGAACGCGTCCGTGCGGCCGAGTACCTCGGCAAGCGGTTGCGGACGGCGCCGATCGAACTGCTTCGGCGGCCTTGAAAAGGACGAAAAACGGCTCATGTTTGGGATTGACGACGTGAGCTCGCCCCATGCGCGCTCACGCCGCGATTGTACCGCGCGGGCAGCTTGCGAAGTCGGTCCGCGCCGCGCCGGAGGTTGCCGGGCGGGGCTGGCGGAGGCCGGCGCCGTCACGCCTGCGACACGAGCGCGGCCGGAGGCGCGTGCTAAAATGCCCGATTCGAATTCACTCTTGGACTAAGCCGCCGAGGACTTTCCGACCCAGGCGCGGTATGCGCATAGTGCATACCGCGAGCCAGCCGAAGCCGCGACGCAGACACCGATCCGATGACCACCGGTTTTCTACAGAAGATTTTTGGCAGCCGTAATCAGCGGCTAGTCAAGCAATATCAAAAGACCGTCGCGGCGATCAATGCGCTCGAGCCGCAGATCGAGCAATTGACGGATGACCAACTGCGCGCCAAAACGGGTGAATTCCGCCAGCGCGTCGCGAGCGGCGAATCGCTCGACAAGATCCTGCCGGAAGCGTTCGCGGTCTGCCGCGAGGCCAGCAAGCGGGTGCTGAAGATGCGCCACTTCGACGTGCAGCTGATCGGCGGTATGGCGCTGCACTACGGCAAGATCAGCGAAATGCGCACCGGCGAGGGCAAGACGCTCGTCGCGACGCTGCCGGTCTACCTGAACGCGCTGTCGGGCCGCGGCGTCCACGTGGTCACGGTCAACGACTACCTCGCGCAGCGCGACGCCGAATGGATGGCGCGTCTCTACAACTTCCTCGGTCTGTCGGTCGGTATCAACCTGTCGCAGATGGAGCACACGGCGAAGCAGCAAGCCTACGCCGCCGACATCACCTACGGCACCAACAACGAATTCGGCTTCGACTACCTGCGCGACAACATGGTCTACGAGACCGACGCGCGCGTGCAGCGTAGCCTGAACTTCGCGGTCGTCGACGAGGTGGACTCGATCCTGATCGACGAAGCGCGTACGCCGCTGATCATCTCCGGCCAGGCCGAAGATCACACCGAACTCTACGTGCGCATGAACGCGTTGCCGCCGCTGCTCGAGCGCCAGATTGGCGAAGAGAAGGCGGACGGCACCGGCGTCGAGAAGCCGGGCGACTACACGCTGGACGAAAAAGGCCGTCAGGTCTTCCTGACCGAGTCGGGCCACGAAAAGGCCGAGCGCCTGCTCTCCGAGTGGGGCCTGATCGGCGACGGCGAAAGCCTGTACGCGCCGCAGAACATCACGCTGATGCACCACGTGTACGCGGCGTTGCGCGCGCACACGCTGTTCTTCAAGGATCAGCACTACGTCGTGCAGAACGGCGAAGTGATCATCGTCGACGAATTTACCGGCCGTCTGATGGCCGGCCGCCGTTGGTCTGACGGTCTGCACCAGGCGGTCGAGGCGAAGGAACACGTGAAGATCCAGAGCGAGAACCAGACGCTCGCATCGATCACGTTCCAGAACTACTTCCGCATGTACGCGAAGCTGGCCGGCATGACCGGCACGGCCGACACCGAAGCGTACGAATTCAACGAGATCTACGGTCTCGAAACGGTCGTGATCCCGACCAACCGTCCGCCGAAGCGGATCGACAAGCAGGATCAGATCTACAAGACCGCGAAGGAACGCTACGACGCGGTGATCCGCGACATTCGCGAGTGCTTCGAACGAGGTCAGCCGGTGCTGGTTGGCACGACGTCGATCGAGAACTCGGAGCTGCTGTCGCATCTGCTGAAGCAGGTCAGCTTGCCGCACGAAGTGCTGAACGCGAAACAGCACGCGCGCGAAGCGGAGATCGTCGCCGAAGCGGGCCGTCCGCAGCGCGTCACGATCGCGACCAACATGGCCGGCCGTGGTACGGACATCGTGCTCGGCGGCAACGCGGAGAAGCAGGCGTCGTTCATCGAGCAGGACGAAACGCTCGCCGCCGACGAAAAGCAGCGCCGCATCCAGAAGCTGCACGACGAATGGCAGACGCTGCACGATCAGGTGAAGGCCGCGGGTGGTCTGCACATCATCGGCACCGAGCGTCACGAGTCGCGCCGGATCGACAACCAGCTGCGCGGCCGTGCGGGCCGTCAGGGCGACCCGGGTTCGTCGCGCTTCTATCTGTCGCTGGAAGATCCGCTGCTGCGCATTTTCGCGGGCGACCGCGTGCGCGCGATCATGGACCGCCTGAAGATGCCGGAAGGCGAGGCGATCGAAGCGGGCATCGTGTCGCGCTCGATTGAATCGGCGCAACGCAAGGTCGAGGCGCGCAACTTCGATATTCGTAAGCAATTGCTCGAATACGACGACGTATCGAACGACCAGCGCAAGGTGATCTACCAGCAGCGCAACGAACTGCTCGAAGCGAACGACATCACCGAGACCATCAGCGCGATGCGTCACGGCGTGGTCGGCGACATCGTGCATCAGTTCGTGCCGGTGGGCAGCATCGAAGAGCAGTGGGACGTGCCCGAGCTCGAGGAAGTGCTGCGCAACGAATGGCAGCTCGACCTCGCGATTCAGGAAATGATCAACGAGTCGAACTCGATCAGCGCGGAAGAGATTCTCGAAGCGGTCGAGGCCGCCGCGGACGAAGGGTACGAGGCGAAGGTCCAGCTGGTCGGCCGCGAATCGTTCAGCGCGTTCGAGCGCTCGATCATGCTGCAGACGCTCGACCGCGCGTGGCGCGAGCATCTGGCCGCGCTCGATCATCTGCGTCAGGGCATCCATCTGCGCGGCTATGCGCAGAAGAACCCGAAGCAGGAATACAAGCGCGAGGCGTTCGAACTGTTCGCCGCGATGCTCGACGCCGTGAAGCTCGAAGTCACGCGCATCGTGATGAACGTGCAGATCCAGTCGCCGGAGCAGCTCGAAGCGGCCGCGGAGCAGATGGAAGAGCAGGGCGGTCATCTGGAGAACGTCGAGTTCCGTCATGCCGAGTTCGCGGAAGCCGGCGCCGCCGCGCCGGTCGCGGCCGAAGCGGCCACCGCCGCGATGATCGGCGACGCGATGAGCCACGGCCACGGCGCAGCGCCGCAGGCGGCCGTGCACATGAATGCCGACAACGTGCCGAAGGTCGGCCGCAACGACCCGTGCCCGTGCGGCAGCGGCAAGAAGTACAAGCAGTGCCACGGCAGGATCGCCTGATGGCGATGCGGCGCGCTTCCGGGCGCGCCGTGTCGTTTTTAAGCGCCGTTTGGCCGTTTTGATTTCGCGGGTGACCCGGCAACACACCCGGGTCATCAGTTCCGTTTCCCCGATGCCGGCGTCCGCCGGCATTTTCTTCGACAGGTCGCGACCATGGCTGTCAACTTTCCCTCGATCGATCCCGCTCAACTCCACCCCGTCGCCGGCGTCACGCTAGGCTGGGCGGAAGCGAATATCCGCAAACCGAACCGCAAGGACGTGCTCGTCATTTCCGTCGACGAAGGCGCGACGGTAGGCGGCGTGTTCACGCAGAACCGCTTCTGCGCGGCGCCCGTCACGGTCTGCCGCGAGAACCTGCAGCGCGTGCGCGCGGGCGGCAAGCCGATTCGCGCGCTGGTGATCAACACCGGCAACGCGAACGCGGGCACCGGTGAGCCGGGCCTCGTCGCGACGCGCGAAACCTGCGCGGAACTCGCGCGTCTCGCCGACATCGTGCCCGAGCAGGTGCTGCCGTTCTCGACGGGCGTGATTCTCGAACCGCTGCCGGTCGATCGTCTGAAGGCGGGCTTGCCGGCCGCGCTCGCGAACCGCAAGGAAGCGAACTGGTACGACGCGGCGCAGTCGATCATGACGACCGACACGCTGCCGAAGGCGAGCTCGCGCCAGGTCACGATCGGCGGTCATACCGTCACGCTGACCGGCATCAGCAAGGGCGCCGGCATGATCAAGCCGAACATGGCGACCATGCTCGGCTTCCTCGCGTTCGACGCAGCCGTCGCGCAGCCGGTCCTCGACGAGCTCGTGAAGCACGTCGCGGATCGCTCGTTCAACTGCATCACGATCGATGGCGATACGTCGACCAACGATTCGTTCATCCTGATCGCGTCGGGCAAATCGAGCCTGCCCGCGATCACGTCCACCGATTCGCCCGCTTATGCAGCGCTTTGCGACGCGGTGACCGAAGTCGCGCAGAACCTCGCGCAACTGATCGTGCGCGACGGCGAGGGCGCGACCAAATTCATGACCGTGCATGTCGAAGGCGGCTCGAGCGTCGGCGAATGCCGCCAGATCGCCTACGCGATCGGCCACTCGCCGCTCGTCAAGACGGCCTTCTATGCATCGGACCCGAACCTCGGCCGTATTCTCGCGGCCATCGGCTATGCCGGCGTTGACGATCTCGACGTCGGCAAGATCGATCTGTATCTGGACGACGTGCTGGTCGCGACTGCCGGCGGCCGTAACCCGGCCTACCGCGAAGAAGACGGCCAGCGCGTGATGAAAAAAAGCGAGATCGGCATTCGCGTCGTGCTCGGCCGCGGCAATGCGCAAGCCACGATCTGGACCTGCGATCTGTCGCACGACTACGTGAGCATCAACGCCGACTACCGCTCGTAATCAGCTTCAAAGCGCGGCCACGGGCCGCCTACTCACCATGGACAAACTCGAACAGTTTCTGAACCGGGCCGAAGCCGTGCTCGGCCGCCTGGAAGCGATGCTTCCGCCCGCTGCGCCGGAGATCGACTGGTCGGCCGCGGTCGCTTTCCGCTGGCGCAAGCGCCAGGGTCGCGGCTACTTGCAGCCGGTGCATGCCATTTCGCCGATCACGCTCGACGACCTGCAGAACATCGATCGCCAGAAGGGGTTGATCGAACAGAACACGCGCCAGTTCGTGCGCGGTCAGCCGGCCAACAACGTGCTGCTGACGGGCGCGCGCGGTACCGGCAAGTCGTCGCTGATCAAGGCGTGCCTGAACGCGTATGCGAAAGACGGCCTGCGCCTGATCGAAGTGGACAAGGACGATCTGCACGACCTCGGCGACATCGTCGATCTGATCGCGAAGCGGCCGGAGCGCTTCGTCGTGTTCTGCGACGACCTGTCGTTCGAAGAAGGCGAGTCGGGCTACAAGGCGCTGAAGGTCGCGCTCGACGGCTCGGTGGCCGCGCAGTCCGACAACGTACTGATCTATGCGACGTCGAACCGCCGCCATCTGCTGCCCGAGTACATGAGCGACAACGAGACGTACAAGCACACTTCGGACGGCGAGATTCATCCGGGTGAACTGGTTGAAGAGAAGATTTCGCTGTCCGAGCGTTTCGGGCTGTGGGTCAGCTTCTATCCGTTCAAGCAGGACGACTACCTGACGATCATCGCGCACTGGCTGCGCCATTTCGGTTGCGACGACGCCGAGATCGAATCGGCGCGCGGCGATGCGCTCGTGTGGGCGCTCGAACGTGGCTCGCGCTCGGGACGGGTCGCATGGCAGTTCGCGCGCGACTGGTCCGGCCGTAAAACGCCGGCATGAGCGACGCTGACAAAAGCGCCGGCGTCGGCAATAGCGTCGGCGCCAACGGCGCTGGCCGTCCGGTCACCGAAGTCGCGGTCGGCGTGCTGGTGCAGCCGGATGGGCGCTATCTGCTCGCGCAGCGTCCGACGGGCAAGCCGTACGAGGGCTACTGGGAGTTTCCGGGCGGCAAGCTCGAAGCGGGCGAATCGGTCGAGGCCGCGCTCGCGCGCGAGCTGCACGAGGAGCTGGGAATCGAGGTCGAGGCGAGCCATCTGTGGCATACGCTCGAACACGATTATCCGCACGCCTATGTGCGCCTCTTCTTCTGCAAGGTGACGCAGTGGTCGGGCGAGCCGCACGGCCGTGAAGGCCAGGCCTTCGTCTGGCAGAGCTTGCCTGCGGATGTCTCGCCGTTGCTGCCGGCCACGATCCCGGTGCTGGAGTGGCTCGCGGCTGAGAAGAAGTGATTGAAGGCAGTGATTGAAAAAGCCACGCGGTAGCGGGCGCTGTATCGGCAGCGCCGGTTCGCGTGGCTTTTTTACTGACTCGCTCAGTGCGGGTTGTAGTCGCCGCGCGGCGTTTCCTCTTCGGACGAAGATCCTTCCTGTTCGTTGCCGCCAATCCTGTATTTTTCGGCGGCCCATGCGCCCAGATCGGTCTGTTTGCAGCGCTCGGAGCAGAACGGACGGAAGCGGCTCTCGGAGGTCCAGCGGACATCTTTACCGCAGGTAGGACATTTGACGACGGTAGGCATACGGTCGGACGGTCAATCGCAAACGGAACAAGTAACGAATATAGGGCTATTTCGCGCCGGTTCAAAGGCGCGTTCGGTCAAATCCGGTGTGCGCTGCTCAATGCGGCGGTGATTGACAGGCGATTACAGGCTGCAGAGCGTGAGTTGGAACGGCACGTCGACGTCGACCGCGCGCGGCCGCAGATCGCCGTCCTGCACCGTAAAGCGCACCCACAGCATGTACTTGTTGGCGCTCGCTTCGGGAATCACGCGCAATTCGGGAGCGACGCGAACCTGCATCAATTGATACGAGCGGCCCGACAGCATTTGCTGATAGCTGCCTTGCATCGCCATCACCTTCGATGCCTGGCCCGACTCACGCGCGAGCCGCAGCACGATGGTGGCCGCGTCGCGCAGCGGCAAAAGCGGTGTCACCCACTTGGCGATGTCCTGGCGACGCTGATCGGGATGCAACTGTTGCCACGCGTAATACGAGGGCAGGTCGAATTTGCAGGTACCACCGGGGATGATTGCGCGGCTGCGAATGCTCGCGAGCCACTCGTTGTCTGCAAGATGCTGGCCGGTCTTGCCTTGCATCTGCGTGAGCCCCGCAAGCGTCTGCTCGATTTCGCCGAGCACCGCTTCGAGCGCGTTCTGCTCGATGCCCGGATTGCCGCGAAATGGCGCGAGCGTTTGCCGCTGCCGCTCGAGCTCTTTCATCAGATCCGATTTCAGATCCGCGCGGCCCGCCACTTCGGAGATTTCGAACAGCGTTGTCAGTGCGACGTGATGTTCCCGCGCGTCTTCCTGAGTCAGAAAGAACGTGAAGCGCTCGAACAGATCTTCGAGCCGCAACAGCGTCCGGATTCGCTCATTGAAGGGGTACTCGTAAAGGATCAAGCGGGCTCGCCTCGGGCGTGGTCGGTGACAGGAATGCAAAACATTCTAATGCCGTGGGACTACCCAGGCAATCACGCACTTTTTCTGCGCGCTTTCGCAACTTTTTTGTGAGTTCCCGGTGTTACGAGCGCTTCGGCTCCCGCGTGCGCGCAAAGTTCAATGTGCCGGTGACGATGCCTCTGCGCGCGCTACAACTCGGCATCGCCCGTCGCCAGCGACAGATAGGCTTGATGGTGAGCGTCCACCTGCGCCTCGAGTTCTTCGAGCGGCGCATTGTCATTGACGATCACGTCGTCGGCGGCGGCGAGCCGCGCTTCGCGCGTGGCCTGGCGCGCAATGATTGCGAGCACCTGCTCACGGCTGAAGCCGTTGCGGCTCACCACACGCGCGATCTGCGTGTCGACGCTGCAATCGACGGTGAGCACGCGATTCACGCGGTTCTTCCAGGTCCCGGACTCGACCAGCAACGGCACCACGACGATCACATACGGTCCTTTCGCTTCGCGCTCTTCGCGCTCGGTTTCCGCGCGAATCAGCGGATGCGTGATGCCTTCGAGACGTTTGCGCGCGGTCTCGTCGCTGAACACGAGCGTGCGCATGCGCGCGCGATCGAGGGAGCCGTCGGCGGCGACGAATTGCGCGCCGAATTCGGCGGCGATGTGCGGCATTGCGAGGCCATGCGGCGCGGTGATGCGATGCGCGATCACGTCCGTGTCGACGAGCGGCACGCCGCGCGCGGCGAACAGATCGGCCACCGTCGATTTGCCGCTGCCGATGCCGCCAGTGAGTCCTACAACGAACATGGTTCAGCCCCCCAGAGCCAGATAAAGCGGCGTGCCGGCAAACAGCGTCAACACACCGCCCGCCGCGAGAAACGGCCCGAACGGCAGCGGCTCCTCGAAGCGCATTCGGCCGCGCCACGTCGCCGCGAGGCCGATCACGGCACCGGCCACCGCGGCCACCAGCACGATCTGCGGCAGCGCGGGCCAGCCGAGCCACGCACCGAGCGCGGCGAGAAGCTTGAAGTCGCCATAGCCCATGCCTTCGATACCACGCACGAGCTTGAACGCCCAATGCACGGCCCACAACGCCAGATATCCGAAGATAGCGCCGAGCACCGCATCATGCAGATTCGTGAACATGCCGTTGAAATTGACGATCAGGCCGGCCCACAACAGCGGCAGCGTCAAGGAGTCGGGCAGCAAATGCGTGTCGACGTCGATCGCGCTCATCGCGAGCAACGTCGCGCACAGGCCGAACGCGGCGAGTGCCATCAGCGTCGGGCCGAACGCTATCAGTGCGCCTGCCGCGAAAGCGGCGCTCGCGATTTCGAGCAGCGGATAGCGTGCGCTGATATGCGTGCCGCACGCGGAACAACGGCCGCGTAACAGCAGGTAGCTCAGCACCGGCAAGTTTTCCCACGCGCTCAGCACATGGCCGCAATGCGGGCACGCGCTGCGCGGCACCCACAGGTTGTAGCGCGCGGGCAGTCCGTGGTCGGGCGGCGGCACGTCGGTGGTCTCGCTGATTTCGGCGCGCCATGCACGCTCGAGCATGATCGGCAATCGATGCACGACCACGTTCAGGAAGCTGCCAATCACGAGGCCAAGCACGATCGCGAATGCGATCTGCACGCCGGCGGGTAGGCTCGCGAGCGCGAGGCCGATATCGCTGGCAAAGCGGCCCGGCAGTAAGCCCGCGAGCAGGCTGGAGGAAGTTTGTGACACGAGCGGAAGAGGAGCCTGCATGGTGACGAAGTGGATTCGGCTGCGATGCTACACCACGTTGCCGAGTTGAATAATGGGAAGATACATCGCGATGACGAGGCCGCCGACCAGGGTGCCGAGCACGACGATCACGAGCGGTTCACACAGGCTCGATAGCGTGCCGATCCTGTCGTCGACCTGGCGATCCGCAAGCGACGCGACATCGAGCAGCATGCTGTCGAGCGCGCCGGATTCCTCCGCGACCGCAACGGGCTGCACGACTTCGGGAGGAAAGCAGCGGGCCGCGAGCATAGCCGCGGCGAGCCGTTCGCCGCGCCGCAATCTGATGGCGATGCTTGCCGTCGCGCGATCGAAGAAGGCATTGCCGGTCGCCTGAGTGAGCGAATCGAATGCGTCGGCGAGCGGCGTGCCGGCGGACAGCAAGGTGCCAAGCGCGCGACTCCAGCGCGCCGCGCACAGCGTGCGCAGCAGCGGGCCGGCCACCGGCAGGTCGAGCGACAGGCGCGCGAAGCGGATGCGCGCGCTTACCGAACGACGCAGCACGAGCGTGATGGCCGAGCTCATTGCGAGCATCAGTATGAACAGCGGCACACTCCAGCGCGCGGCGGCCGCCGAGAGCGCCAGCACGAACTGCGTCGGCGCGGGCAGCTTCGCGCCGAAGCCATCGAAGATCTGCTTGAACGTCGGCACGACCCACACCAGCAATGCGGCAGTTATCGCGAGCGCGAGCAGCAGGATCGCGGCTGGATAGGTGAGAGCCGCGCGCACCTTCGCGCGCTGCGCAGCGGCGCGTTCGCGATCGTCGGCGAGGCGGGCGAGCACGGTGACGAGCGCGCCCGCCGCTTCGCCCACCTCGACGAGCTGGCAATACAGCGCATTGAACTGCGCCGGGTGCCGCTGCAAGGCCGCCGAAAACCGCAGGCCGGCGGTGATGTCGCGCGCGACAGTGCCGACGATGCGCGGCATGCCTTGCCGCTGACCCGACGTCGACGCCTGCGCGAGTAGTTCGAGCGCGGGCGCGAGCGGCAAACCGGCACGCAGCAGACTGGACAGTTGTCGCGTGAACAGCGTGACAGCGGCCGCGCTCGTCTTCGGGCGTGGCGCCGGCCCTTGCGTTGCGAGTTCGACGATAAAGAGGTTGTCGCGTTTGAGCATCGTGCGTGCGGCGCTCGCGTCGGGCGCGATCAGCGTGCCGCTTTGGCGCGTGCCGTCCGCGTCGACGCCGCGCCATCTGAAGCGTAGGTCGGCTGAGACGGACCGGGTTGGTGACAGCGCGGCGGTACTCATGCGACCTCCGTCGCGGCGAGCGCTTCGGCGAGACTCGTGGTGCCGTCGCGCACGCGCGCAAGCGCCGCGTCGCGTAACGTCGCGACCTGTTCCATCTGCGCGAGGCGGGCCAACTCGTGCGCGCCCGCGCTCGCGACGATCTGCTCACGCATCGCGTCGGAGACGGGCATCACCTGATGAATGCCGACGCGCCCCCGATAGCCGATGCCATGACAAACCGCGCAGCCGGTCGCCGCATACGGTTGCCAGCCGTCGAGCTCATGTTCGCCAAAGCCCGCGGCGTGGAGTGCCGCCGGCGAATGCGGCGCGGGCGCGCGGCATGCGACGCACAGTCGCCGCACCAGCCGCTGCGCGGTCACCATGCGCAGCGCGGCGGCAAGGTTGTACGGCTCGACACCGATGTCGATGAGCCGCGCGATGGCCGCGGGCGCGTCGTTCGTATGCAGCGTGGACAGCACGAGGTGACCGGTTTGGGCGGCCTTCACGGCAACGTCGGCGGTTTCGTTGTCGCGGATTTCGCCAACCATGATCACGTCCGGGTCCTGACGCAGAAAAGCCCGCAGCGCGACCGCGAAAGTCAGTCCGGCTTTTTCGCGCACGCTGACCTGGTTGATGCCGGCCAGCTGGATCTCGGCTGGGTCTTCCACCGAGCAGAGGTTGCGTGCCTCGCCGTTCAGCAGGTTCAGGAAGCAGTACAGCGATAGCGTCTTGCCGCTGCCCGTCGGTCCGGTGACGAGCATCAGACCGTGCGGCGCGCAGATCGCGGCGTCGACGGCTTCGCGCTGCCGCGGATCGAGGCCGAGCGAATCGAGCGAAAGATCGGCGGGCAACGCGTCGAGCCGTCGTAGCACGAGCTTTTCGCCGAACAGTGTCGGCAGCGAATTGACGCGGTAATCCTCGAGCCGTCCTGGCGACGTCGCGAGGCGTAGCCGGCCGTCCTGCGGCACGCGTCGCTCGGCGATGTCCATGCGCGCGAGCACTTTCACACGCGTGACGAACGCGTCGCGCAGATGGGCGGGCGGCCGCGGGATTTCATGCAGCACGCCGTCGATGCGCAGGCGCACACGCCAGCCATGCTCGGCCGGCTCGATGTGGATATCCGACGCATTGCGCCGCGTCGCTTCGTGCAACGTGTCGGTCAACAGACGCACGGCTGGGGCGTTGTCGGGATCGTTCAGACTCGTTGCGCTGGATTCGCCGTCGACAGCGAGTGGGCGCGGCAATGCCGCGGCGGTGGCAAAAGGTGTTTGCATGAGAGACCGGTGATGAACCGCCTTTAGAACATGACGGCTTCATCTTCCGGTTGCGGGCGTCCGAATGCCATTCGGCCATTCGGCTAATGGCGTGTTTCGCGAGCCTGTGCGATGCTGAACGAAAATCAGCGTGCGGCGGCGCGAAGTTCAGCCTGACCTTGCTTTACCGGCCTTCGTGCGCGACGGCGGTTTGAAAAGCTTGACGGTGCGGATCGCCTGATCGTCGCTGCGCATCACTTCGAGCTTGGTGTCTCCGATGTGCACGCAGACGTCGCCGTCGGGGATGTCTTCGAGGATTTCGAGAATCAGGCCGTTCAGCGTTTTGGGGCCATCGGTGGGTAGCCCGAGTTGCAGCCAGCGGTTCAGCTCGCGCAACGGCATGCTTCCCGCGACGATGCATTCGCCCGCCTCGTTCCAGCCACCGCGCGAGCTGGCGCTACGCGGAATCGACGTGGTGAATTCGCCGATCAGTTCTTCGATGATGTCTTCCGGTGTGACGAGGCCTTGCAGTTCGCCGTATTCGTTGACGACGAGCGCGATGCGTTGCCGGCTCTCCTGAAAGTATTGCAGCTGCTGGAACACCGGCGTGCCGCTTGGCACGAAGTACGGCTCGGCGAGCAGCTCGCGCAAGGTATCGCGCTCGAGCTCCTGGTTGTGCAGCGCTGACAGCGTCTTGCGCACGTGCAGCACACCGAGCACGCGGTCGATGTCGCCCCGGTAGACGATCAGCTTGTTGTGATAGCAGGTCTCCAGTTGATGCAGGATCTGTTCGAACGGGGCATCGAAGTCGAGGGCCTCGATACGGCGACGCGGGATCATCACGTCATCGACGGAGATGTTTTCGAGGTCGAACAGGTTCAGCAGGATGCTGCGGTGCTTGGTGGGCATGAAGCTTCCCGACTCGAGCACGATGGTGCGCAGTTCTTCGGTGGACAGCCGCTGGTCGCGCGCGCCCTTCGTGTTGATGTGCAGCACGCGCAGGATGCCGGTCGCGAACAGGTTGACAAACCAGATCAGTGGTCTCGCGACGCGCATCAACGGCGCGATCAGCAGGCTCGCGGGCAGCGCGATTTTCTCGGGAAACGTCGCGCCGACGATCTTCGGTGTGATCTCCGCGAACACGATAATGAGGAACGCGACGATACCGGTCGCGATCGACAGCACGAGGCTATTGCGGCCGAACGTATGCAGCGCGAGCGATGTCGTGAGTACCGGAATGATCGTGTTGAACAGGTTGTTGCCGATGAGGATCACGCCGAGCAGCTGATCGGTTTTTGCGAGCAGGCCCTGAGTCGTCTTTGCGCCGAGCGTGTTCTTGCTGGCGAGATGTTTGAGGCGATGACGATTGAGCGCCATCATCGCTGTCTCGGAAATGGAAAAGAAGGCGGAGCAGACAAGCAGTAGAAGGACGGCGCCGATCTGCGCCCATAAGGGAAGTTGTTCCACGCGTCGTGAAAAATAAGGGAAAGGATGGAGAGAATATAGCAGAGGGGGCCGCGCGCTCCGGTGTGGACGAAGGCTGACGCCGCTAGGACGACAACGTGGCAACGTACGCGCTGTGCCTGGCGAGCCGGAGGAAAGAAAGCGGCGAAGGGCAGCACGAGAGCAACGAAAAAAGCGCCGCGCAAAACAAAAAACCGCCCAGCAACACTGCGGCGGTTTTGAACCTTGAGCTAACAAGGAGAATCTGGTCGGGGTGAGAGGATTCGAACCTCCGGCCTCTACGTCCCGAACGTAGCGCTCTACCAGGCTAAGCTACACCCCGATTGGGTACTGCTGACTCGATTCACACTAATTCGGTGTTTCAGTCTCGTTCAAGACTGTCTTGCCGTCGAGTAAGAGCATAATTCTAGCAGGCTCTCCTTGAAAATGGAATGGGGAAATGACGATATTGCTGCCGCGGCTGCATGCGCCTCCTGTTTCGCGCACTCGAGCGTGTGATCCAGCGCGCCCGAGCGCGTGATCGCGTCGAAAATGGTATCGAAACGGTCGGTGCCACCTTGCTCGATGGCTTCGCGCGCAAGCGCCGACTGCTCGGGCGTGCCGCGTTCGATCAGATAGATGAGCGGAAGCGTCGGTTTGCCTTCGCGCAGATCGTCGCCGGCGTTCTTGCCCATCGACTCGGCCGTCCCCGTGTAGTCGAGCCAGTCGTCCATGATCTGGAACGCGGTGCCGATGCGACGACCGTACTCGGCGGCGGCGGCTTCGGTTTTCGCGTCCGCGCCGGCCAGCACCGCGCCGAGCTGGGCGGCCGCCTCGAACAACTTTGCGGTCTTGTAGCGGATCACCTGCATGTAACGGGCTTCGTCGACGTCGGCATCGTGCATGTTCAACAACTGCAGCACTTCGCCTTCAGAGATGATGTTGGTCGCTTCCGACAGAATTTCCATCACGCGCATCTTGCCCACGCCGACCATCATCTGGAACGACCGTGAGTAAAGAAAGTCACCGACCAGCACGCTCGCCGCGTTGCCGAACAGCGCATTGGCGGTCTGGCGACCGCGCCTCAGGTCGGACTCGTCGACCACGTCGTCATGCAGCAGCGTGGCCGTGTGGATGAATTCGACGACCGCTGCCAGCTCGTGCCGGTGCCCCGTCGTATCGCCGAGCGCGCCCGCCACCAGCAACAGCAGCGCGGGCCGCAGCCGCTTGCCGCCGGCGCTGATGATGTACTCGGAAATCTGATTGATCAGCATCACGTCCGACGCAAGACGTTGCCGGATGACGCGATTGACCTGCTGCATGTCTTCGGCGATTGGAGCAAGCAGGCTGGCGACGTTGGGGGAGGTGGTGGCAGTCGACGACATGATGGCTGAATTGGGTAGTGCCGCGAATTATAAGGCGATCGGGGCGCTTCCGGGTCGTCGGCTGCGGCGTGGATGCGCTCCGCATGGCGCGCGGGGCGCCTGCCAAGGCCGTCTGCGGGGCGCCGCGCGTCGCAGGTATGCCATCTGCGAGCGCCTGCGAGGGAGGGCGAAGCCGGACGGTAGACGGTTTGGCAAGCAGGTTTTGACCGAGCAGCTAACTCTATGTATAATCGACAGTTTCCGCGCGCGGTGCGTGGGAAAAATGAATACAGAGTGAGGTTCTCAATGTACGCGGTCATAAAAACCGGTGGCAAGCAGTACAAGGTTGCCGTCGGCGAAAAACTTAAAGTAGAACAGATACCGGCAGACATTGACGCTGAAATCACGCTCGACCAGGTTCTCGCAGTGGGCGAAGGCGAATCGATTAAGTTCGGTACGCCGCTGGTCAGTGGGGCTTCCGTCAAGGCTACCGTCGTGTCGCAAGGTCGTCACGCCAAAGTGACGATCTTCAAGATGCGTCGCCGGAAGCACTACCAGAAGCATGGCGGCCACCGCCAGAACTATACCGAACTGCGCATCGACGCGATCAACGCGTAAGCGCACCGGTTAAGGAGCAAATCAAATGGCACACAAAAAGGCAGGCGGATCGTCCCGAAACGGCCGCGACTCCGAATCGAAGCGCCTCGGCGTGAAGGTTTACGGCGGCCAGGCTATCAATGCTGGTGGCATCATCGTGCGTCAGCGCGGTACGCGCATGCACGCTGGCGACAACGTCGGCATGGGCAAGGATCACACCCTGTTCGCGCTGAAGGACGGCCACGTCCAGTTCTCGACGAAGGGCGCGGCGAAGAAGCACACCGTTTCCGTCGTCCCGGCAGCCTGAGTTTAATCAGGCACGGGCTTCAGGACCGGAAAAAGGCCCCGCGAAGTTCGCGGGGCTTTTTTTATTGCGGCGCCCCTTTAGCTTGGCGCCCAAGCCGCGCAGCCGACCGCTCCTCATAGGCGGACTATGCCGGTCGGTCGATTGATCAACGCGCGGCGCGCGCGGCAAAATAGCAGCATCCAATCAGTATCAACCCCTGCATCGAATCGGGCAGTACACCACGGGACGGAGTAACACATGAAGTTCATTGACGAAGCGAGGATTGAAGTCATCGCCGGCGACGGAGGGGATGGCAGCGCGTCGATGCGCCGCGAGAAGTTCGTCCCGTTCGGCGGCCCCGATGGCGGTGACGGCGGCCGGGGCGGCAGCGTGATCGCGGTGGCTGACCGCAACATCAACACGCTGATTGATTACCGCTACGCGAAAAAACATCTGGCGCGCAACGGCGAAAACGGCCGCGGCTCGGATTGCTACGGCAAGGGTGGTGATGACATCACGCTGCGCATGCCGGTCGGCACCACCATCACGGACATGGAAACCGGCGAGCTGATCGCCGATCTGACCGAGCACAACCAGAGCATGCAAATCGCGCAAGGGGGAGCCGGCGGCCTCGGCAACCTCCATTTCAAGTCCAGCACGAACCGCGCGCCGCGTCAGAAGACCGACGGCAAGCCGGGCGAGCGCCGCATGGTCCGCCTCGAACTGAAAGTGCTGGCCGACGTCGGTCTGCTCGGCATGCCGAATGCGGGCAAGTCGACGTTTATCTCGTCGGTGTCGAACGCGAAGCCGAAAATCGCCGATTACCCGTTCACCACGCTCGCGCCGAACCTCGGCGTCGTGCGCGTCGGGCCGAGCCGCAGCTTCGTGATTGCCGACATTCCGGGGCTGATCGAAGGCGCGGCGGAAGGCGCCGGCCTAGGCCATCAATTCCTGCGTCACCTGCAGCGCACCGGGCTGCTGCTGCACATCGTCGACATCGCACCGTTCGATGAATCGATCGATCCGGTCGCCGAAGCGAAGGCGATCGTCAACGAACTGCGCAAGTACGACGAAGAGCTTTATCAGAAGCCGCGCTGGCTTGTGCTGAACAAGCTGGACATGGTGCCTGAGGACGATCGCGAAGCGCGCGTGGCGGCGTTCCTCGAAGGCTTCGGCTGGGACGGTCCGGTGTTCGAGATCTCGGCGCTGACTGGCCAGGGCTGTGAAAATCTTTGCTACGCCGTGTTCGACTACCTCGCCGAGCACTCCGACGCGCAACGCGCGGCCGAAGCCGAAGACCTGGCCTCCGACGTGCGTTTCCGCGACGGGACGCAAGTACCGGCCGCGACCCGCGAAGCCGGCACCGATCCGCAGGAATAACAACTCGAGCGCCGGCGCCAGCGGCGGGTGCCGGTATGCATCACGCGTCATCTTGGGAGACAGCGCACAATGCGTTCCGTCATCGCAGATTCACGGCGATTGGTCGTCAAAGTCGGTTCGAGTCTCGTCACGAACGACGGGCGCGGCCTCGATCATGCGGCGATCGGCCGCTGGGCCGCGCAAATTGCCGCACTGCGCGCGCAAGGCAAGGAAGTGGTGCTGGTCAGCTCGGGCGCGATCGCCGAGGGCATGCAGCGGCTCGGCTGGACGAAGCGGCCGCGTGAAATCGATGAGCTGCAGGCGGCCGCGGCGGTCGGTCAGATGGGTCTCGCGCAAGTGTACGAAAGCCGCTTCGCGGAACATTCCATCCAGACTGCGCAGATCCTGCTTACTCACGCTGACCTTGCTGACCGCGAGCGCTATCTGAACGCTCGCTCCACGCTGCTCACGCTGCTGGGGCTCGGAGTTGTACCGATCATCAACGAGAACGACACGGTCGTCACCGACGAAATCAAGTTCGGCGACAACGACACGCTCGGCGCGCTGGTTGCCAATCTGATCGAGGGCGACGCGCTGATCATTCTGACGGACCAGCAAGGCCTCTTCACCGCAGATCCGCGCAAGGACCCGACCGCGACACTCGTCCAGCAAGCCGACGCCGGCGCGCCCGAGCTCGAGGCGATGGCGGGCGGTGCGGGCTCGAGCCTCGGCCGCGGCGGCATGCTGACCAAGATTCTCGCTGCGAAGCGTGCGGCCCATAGCGGCGCCAATACGGTGATCGCGAGTGGGCGCGAGTCGGACGTGCTGGTGAGACTGGCGGCCGGCGAGGCGATCGGCACCCAACTGATCGCGCGCACCGCGCGCATGGCGGCGCGCAAGCAATGGATGGCCGATCACCTGCAGGTGCGCGGCCACGTCGTGATCGATGACGGCGCGGTCGAAAAACTGACCGCCGGCGGCAAGAGCTTGCTGCCGATCGGCATCGTCGGTGTGCAGGGTGCATTCGCGCGCGGCGAGGTGATCGCGTGTCTGAGCGCGTCAGGCCGCGAGGTCGCACGTGGTTTGACGAACTACAGCAGCGCGGAAACCAAACTGATCCAGCGGCGTCCGAGCGGCGAAATTGAGTCAGTGCTCGGCTATATGCTCGAGCCCGAACTGATTCATCGCGACAATCTCGTGGTGCTTTGATCTGCGAGGCGGCGCGCATATCGCGCGTATGAAGAACCAACAATTAAGCCGTTCCAGCGCAGGCTGGAACGGCTTTTTAATCGTCACGGATAAGCAACGGCGCCTGAGTCGGGCGCGCGCCGCGCAACCGGCCTCAATGAATCTGCGACGTCTGCGTGCGCTTGTAACGAATGTTCTCGACGATGTGCTGCGCGCTGCCGGTCGGAATCTTGTTTGCGCACATATAGTCCTGATACAACGCGGCCTGGTACGCATTCAGCGCGCCGTTTTCTATCCGCGAAAACGGGTTTGCGACCGTCGTGTCCCAGCCGTCATGATCGGCGTTCAGGCCCGCATACTGACGCCATTCATACGTGTCGCAGCGGATGCCCTCGTAATTGACGTTGCGCGCACCGCCCGGGCTCGTGACGACCACCGTGTAACGCACCACGCCGTCGTCGCCGACGCTGACGGACTTCGGGTCGATCGCAAATTGCAGCGGCGTATTGCCGGAGACTTCGAACGGCAGCAGGTTCGCGTCGGAGGGCAGCGGCGGCAACGTGTCGACCTTGTTTTCAACCCAGTTGCTCTTGCGATCCAGCAGATAGGTGAACTCGCTGTCGTCTTTGTTGGTCGGTTTGCCGGCGCTCGAACAGCCTGCCAGCAGGGCGCCGGTGGCGACGCACGCCACGGCGAATGCAAGTGCTTTCAATCTGATTCCCTCGAGAGACAGACGCGGCTCGAAAGCCGCGCCAGAGAGAGGCGGCGCGAGCCGCCGCCTGGAATGGTTAATCGCGCACGCCTCGTCGTACTAACGGGGCGACGGCCTCGTCGGCTTCGGCCGTTTCGCGCTCATCCTCCGATCTCATGTTGGCATCCGGTGAGCCGGGACCGCAATCCGGCGCGACCAGCACGTGCGTCGAAGTTTCGACGCTGACCGAAGTTACGGTCGTGACGGTGGTGACCACCGTGCTTACCGTGGAATCCGGCGGGCTTTGCATCGACGACGCTATCCGGGGATAACGCGACCCATGATGCCCGCCAGGTTTTTCCGCACGCGGCGCAGGCCGGCGCATGAAACGGGACAGCTCCGTAAGCGCCAACTGATACACATCCCGCTTGAACTCGATCACACAGTCGAGCGGCACCCAATACTCGTTCCAACGCCACGCATCGAACTCAGGGTGGTCGGTGGCGCGCAAACAGATGTCGCAGTCGCGTCCTACCATCCGGAGCAAAAACCAGATTTGTTTCTGGCCGCGGTAATGACCGCGTACTTCGCGCTTGATGAACTTGTCAGGCACCTCATAACGCAACCAGTCGCGCGTGCGACCGATCACCTTGACGTGCTCAGGAAGCAGCCCGGTCTCTTCGTGTAACTCCCGATACATCGCTTGCACGGGGGTCTCACCATATTTGATGCCCCCTTGCGGAAACTGCCAGGAATGTTCACGGAGTCGTTTGCCCCAAAACACCTCGTTGTGCGCGTTCAAGAGGATGATGCCGACGTTCGGGCGAAAGCCTTCACGATCCAGCATACAACCACCTTCGAATCCTTTAAAATTGCTTTGATTATAAACAGATAACGGACCCTACGCACCGAATCGCATCAGAATGGAGCGATTCGCCGCAACAGGCCCGGGTTTGCGGTAGCCTGTCGGTTTTCCGTGCCTATCCCTTGTGAGAGAGGCTTTGCGCGGCGGTTTCGGCGCCGCACGGGGGCAGGGCGCCGCCAGTCGGGCGAACCCTTCCGGCTTCGCCGCGGATCTGTGTCGATTTCCCTCATTTTCCCCTTTTCTGGCGGTCCTACCGGAAGCCGCCGCTTTTGGACACCTTGAATGAAAGCTTCCCGTTTCTTTATCGGCACTCTCAAAGAAGCGCCCGCCGACGCCGAAATCATCAGCCACAAGCTCATGGTGCGCGCGGGCATGATCCGTCGCGTCGCGGGCGGTATCTATAACTACCTGCCGGTCGGCCTGCGTTCGATCCGCAAGGTGGAAGCGATCGTGCGCGAGGAAATGAACCGGGCGGGCGCCATCGAGCTGTTGATGCCGGCCGTGCAGCCGGCCGAACTGTGGCAGGAATCGGGGCGCTGGGAGAAGTACGGTCCCGAGCTGCTGCGCTTCAAAGACCGCAAGCAGGCCGATTTCGTGATGGGCCCGACGCACGAGGAAGTCGTCACCGACATCGCGCGCAACCAGATCAAGAGCTATCGCCAACTGCCGGTCAACTTCTATCAGATCCAGACGAAGTTCCGCGACGAGATCCGTCCGCGTTTCGGCGTGATGCGCGGCCGCGAGTTCATCATGAAAGACGCGTACTCGTTCGACAAGGACGCGCAGGGTCTGCGCGAGTCGTATCGCAAGATGTACGACGCGTACGTGCGCATCTTCACGCGCCTCGGTCTGGACTTCCGCGCGGTGGCGGCCGACAACGGCTCGATCGGCGGCAGCGGCTCGCATGAGTTCCATGTGATCGCCGACACCGGCGAAGACGACATCGCGTATTGCCCGACCTCCGATTTCGCCGCGAACGTCGAGGCGGCCGAAGCGCTACCGCTGATCGCAGAGCGCGCGGCGCCGGCAGAAGAGATGAAGAAGACCGCGACGCCCGGCAAGGCGAAGTGCGAGGCGGTTGCCGAACTGCTGAACATTCCGCTCGAACGCACGATCAAGTCGGTCGTGCTCGCCACCGAGAACGAAGGCGCCGAGCCGACGATCTGGCTGCTGATGCTGCGCGGCGATCATGATCTGAACGAGATCAAGGCGGCCAAGCTCCCGGGCCTCGGTAATTTCCGCATGGCGACCGAAGCCGAGATCGTCGAGACGTTCGGCACACCGCCGGGCTATCTCGGTCCGATCAACACGAAGAAGCCGGTCAAGGTGATCGCGGACCGCACGGTCGCGAACATGAGCGACTTCGTGGTCGGCTCGAACGACGTCGACTATCACACCACCGGCGTGAACTGGGGCCGCGACCTGCCGGAGCCGGTCGTCGCCGACATCCGCAATGTGAAGAAGGGCGATCCGTCGCCGGACGGCAGGGGCGTGCTCGACATCTGCCGCGGCATCGAAGTGGGCCACGTGTTCCAGCTCGGCACCAAGTATTCCGAAGCGATGAACGCGGCCTGTCTCGACGAAACCGGAAAGCCTCGGCCGATGGAAATGGGCTGCTACGGCATCGGCGTCACGCGGATTCTCGGCGCCGCGATCGAACAGAATTTCGACGACAAGGGCATCATCTGGCCGGAGTCGATTGCGCCGTTCGAAGTCGTGCTGTGCCCGATGGGCTATGACCGCAGCGACGCGGTGCGTGAGCAGGCCGACAAGCTGTACGCGGAACTCGTCGCGGCCGGTATCGACGTGATCCTCGACGATCGCGGCGAGCGGCCGGGCGTAATGTTCGCCGACTGGGAACTGATCGGCGTGCCGCATCGACTGGTGATCGGCGACCGTGGTCTGAAGGACGGCAAGATCGAGTATCAGGGCCGTCGCGAGGCCGAAGCGACGCTGCTGCCGGTCGCGGATGCCGCGCAGACCGTGATCGGCAAAGTGCGCGCGGCGCTGGCGAACTAAGCGGAGCGGGCGGTGGAGTACACCTTCCTGTCCGCGACGGTGCTGCTGATCCTGATCACCGATCCGCTCGGCAACATCCCGATCTTCGTCAGCTGTCTGCGCGGTGTGGCGCCGGAGCGTCGCACGGTCGTGATCCTGCGCGAGGTCGCGATCGCGTTTGCGATCCTGCTGGTGTTCATGATGCTCGGGCAGAGCTTTCTGCGCATGATGAGCCTCAGCGACCAGTCGTTGCGGATCGGCGGCGGCATCGTGCTGTTTCTGATTGCGCTGCGTATGGTGTTTCCGCATCCGGACGGTCCGTTCGGCGGCGACGCGCGCGGCGGCGAGCCACTGATCGTGCCGCTCGCGATTCCTGCGCTAGCGGGTCCGTCGGCGTTGGCGACGGTCATGCTGCTGACCTCGCAGGCGCCGGGCAAAACGGTCGAGTGGGTCGGCGCGCTGACCGTCACGATGATCATCTGTGCGATCGTGCTGATGCTCGCCGAGCGCATTCAGGCGTGGCTCGGTGAACGTGTGATGGCGGCGTTCGAGCGGCTGATGGGGCTCGTGCTCGTCGCGATTTCAGTCGAGATGATGCTCGGTGGAATCCGCTCTTTCGTGCACAAGCTGTGAAACGCGAGCCGGTGCGCGCATTGCCACCGTCGCAGCCATAAAAAAGCAGCCAGGCAGGCTGCTTTTTTTTCGCCGGTGGGGCGGGGCGGATGCCCCGCTCACGCTCCCTCGGTCAACGCCCGAATGGTCGGCAGGTTGCGCCAGTAGCCCTTCGCATCCATCCCGCAGCCGAACACGTACCGGTCCGGCACTTCGAAGCCGCAGTAATCGGGGCGCAGCGGTTTCGCCTTCGGAATGATCTTCTCGCACAGCACCGCGGACAGGAAGCGCTTCGCGCCCATCGCGAGGATGCGGTCGCGGATTGCGGCCATCGTCTCGCCTTCGTCGAGGATGTCGTCGAGCACGAGCACCACGCGATCCTTGACCGACTCGGCCGGCGCGACGCGCCATTGCATCTCGTTGCTGCCCTTCGTCGTATTGCGGTAGCGCGTCAGGTGGATGTAGTCGAACTCGAGCGGGAAATCGAGGTGCGGCAGCAGCATGCCGGTGAATACTGCGGCGCCGCCCATCACCGACAGCACGAGCGGGAAGTCCTCGCTCATCTCGTCGCGGATGGCAGCCGCCATGCGGGCGATCGACGCAGTGACGTCCGAGGCCGAAACTATCTCTTCGGAGTGTTGAAAAATATGGAAGGCTTCTTCGCGGTTCATGACGTCTGACGGACGGTAACTGTATACATAGTGTGAGTGGCAACGTCCCGAGAGACGTTCCCGCGAGGGACGGCGCAATGCGCTACAGAATAAACCCGCACAATGCCGAAGTCAGCCGCGCCGCACTCGGCGCGAGCGCGCGCCGGTCCCATCAAGCTTAGCGCATGCCGGGCATCATGCCCTTCATGCCGCGCATCATCTTCTGCAGGTTGCCGCCCTTGAGCTTCTTCATCATCGTGCGCATCTGTTCGTACTGGTTCAGCATGCGGTTGACTTCCTGCACCTGCACGCCCGCACCTGCGGCGATGCGGCGCTTGCGGGTCGCCTTGATCAGTTCGGGCTTGGCGCGCTCGGCCGGCGTCATCGAGTTGATGATGCCTTCCATGCGGCGCATCTGCTTCTCGGCCTGACTCATGTCGGCGCCGGCCGCGGCTTGCTGAAACTGCGCGGGCAGCTTGTCCATCAGCGACGACAGGCCGCCCATGCCCTTCATTTGCGTGAGCTGAGCGCGGAAATCGTTGAGGTCGAAGTCGCCGCCTTTCTTGACCTTGTCGGCGAGCTTCTGCGCGGCCTGCACGTCGACGCCGCGCTGCGCTTCCTCCACCAGCGCGAGAATGTCGCCCATGCCGAGAATCCGGCTCGCCATGCGGTCCGGGTGGAACACTTCGAGGCCGTCGAGTTTTTCGGCGACACCCACGAACTTGACCGGCTTGCCCGTCACGTGACGCACCGAGAGCGCCGCGCCACCGCGCGAATCACCGTCGAGCTTGGTGAGCACGACGCCGGTGAGCGGCAGCGCGTCGCTGAACGCCTTCGCGGTGTTGACTGCGTCCTGGCCGAGCATCGCGTCGACGACGAACAGCGTTTCCGCCGGCTTCAGCTCGGCGTGCAGCGCGGTGATTTCGTTCATCATCACCTCGTCGATACCGAGACGGCCGGCCGTGTCGACGAGCAGCACGTCGTGATAGTGGCGCTTGGCCCAGTCGAGCGCGGCGCGGGCAATGTCGACCGGCTTCTGGTTCAGCTCCGACGGGAAGAAGTCCGCGCCGACCTGCTCGGTCACCGTTTTCAGCTGCGCGATGGCGGCGGGACGATAGACGTCGCACGAAACGGTCAGCACCTTCTTCTTGTACTTCTCGCGCAGCAGCTTGGCGAGCTTGCCGACCGTAGTCGTTTTGCCGGCGCCCTGCAGACCCGCCATCAGGATGATCGCGGGCGGCGCGACGGCGAGATTGAGTTCGGAGGCCTTGCCTTCGTAATCGCCGCCGATCACCGCGGTCAGTTCGCGCTGCACGACGCCGACGAGCGCCTGACCCGGCGACAGGCTGGAGATCACTTCCTCGCCGAGCGCCTTCTCCTTGACCTTCGCGATGAACTCGCGCACGACGGGCAGCGCCACGTCGGCCTCGAGCAGTGCGAGACGCACCTCGCGCAGCATTTCCTGGGTGTTCGCCTCGGTGAGCCGGGCTTCGCCGCGCAGCGTCTTGACGACGCGCGCCATCCGTTGAGTCAGATTGTCGAGCATGGGGAGCGATGAACGGTGGGGCCCGCGCAGCGCGCGAAGCGCAAGACGTCGCGGAGTAGGGCCCTAGTGTAAACTTCGAATATGGATATTGTACTGTATGCCCTCACCGCGCTTCTCTATGGCGGTCTTGCCGTGGCCGGCTGGCGCTCGCACCGGCACGCGGCCGTGCGGCCGCTGCTCGAGAGCGTGCTGCCGCTGCCCGGTCATGCCGCCAACGCGGGCGCTCTGGTGGCCTCCGGCATGAGCGCGCCCGGGCGCGCGCTGCTGTTCGTCGCGCTGCTCGCTCACGGCGTGCTGCTGCATACCACGATCTTCCCGCAGAACGCGATGGTGTTTGGCTTCGCGTTCGCGCTGTCGGCGATGTTCTGGCTCGGCGCCGGCATCTACTGGATCGAGAGTTTCTTTTTCCCGCTCGACGGACTGCGCCTGCTGGTGTTGCCACTCGCGTGCGTCGCGTCGCTGCTGCCGCTCGCGTTCGGCGGCGTGCGCGTGCTGCCGTATGCGGCCGCGCCGATGTTCAAGCTGCACTTCCTGATTGCGAATATCGCGTACGGTCTGTTCGCGATCGCGGCGCTGCACGCGGTGCTGATGCTGGCGGTCGAGCGGCGTCTGCATTCGATGCGCGGTGGTCTCGCGCAAAGGCACGCGGCGGCGGACAATGGCTGGTGGTCGAGTTGGCTCGACGCGCTGCCGCCGCTGCTCACGCTCGAGAAGCTGCTGTTCCGTCTGATCGGCGCCGGCTTCGTGCTGCTCACGCTGACGCTGCTGTCGGGCATCCTGTTCAGCGAGCAGCTGATCGACCGCGCGTTGCGGCTCGATCACAAGACCGTGTTCGCGATTCTTTCGTGGGTGATGTTCGGCGCGCTGCTGACCGCGCGCAAGGTGTCCGGCTGGCGCGGCCGTGCGGCATTGCGCTGGGTGCTGGCCTCGTTCGTCGCGCTGTTGCTCGCGTACGTCGGCAGCCGTTTTGTTTTCGAGGTGCTGTTGCACCGGCCCGTGGTGTGAGTCTCCCCATGCGACAAATCTTTTTGCTGATTCTGCTGTTCATCGTCGGTCAATGGCTCGTGAAGGCGCTGCGCCGCCACGACGCGCAATCCGCGCAACGCACCGGTGCCGGCGGCGCCAACGCTGCCGGCACCGCGAATGGCGGCGCGCGTTCTTCGAATGGGCAACAGCCGCAGCTTGCCGAGCCGATGATCCGCTGCGTCGAGTGCGGCGTGCACGCACCGAAGAGCGACTCGGTCAGCGTCGCGGGGCAGGCGTTCTGCTGCACCGCGCACGCGCAGCGCCACGGCGCGCGTCCGAGCGGCCGCGACGCCCGATGAGCGGCGCGTACACCGTCGATGCCGACGGTTGGGTTCCTGCCGCACGCAAGCTTGCCTCGCCAAACTTCGAAGCGCGGCCGCAAGGCGCGCTGCCGACGCTGATCGTCGTTCACAACATCAGCCTGCCGCCGAACCAGTTCGGCGGCACCGCGATTGCCGAGCTGTTCCAGAACGCGCTCGACTGCGACACTCACCCGTACTACGACACGCATCTGCGCGGCGTGCGCGTGTCCGCGCATTTCGTGATTCATCGCGATGGCGCACTCGATCAGTTCGTGTCGTGCAACGAGCGCGCGTGGCACGCGGGGCCGTCGAATTTTTTCGGCCGCGAGCGCTGCAATGATTTCTCGATCGGCATCGAGCTCGAAGGCAGCGACACCATGGCCTTCGAAGCGGCGCAATACCGCACGCTCGCCGCGCTCGTCAGAGCACTGAAGGCACGCTATCCGATCGACGCGCTTGCCGGCCACTCCGACATCGCACCCGGTCGCAAGAGCGATCCCGGTCCGTATTTCGAGTGGCCGCGACTGCAGCGCGACACGTTGCTCGACGGGCGGTATTTCCCCTATCTCAAGTTTTCCGAAACGCGGTAACCCCTTCGCACGATCTTGCGTGATCCACGGAGAACGAGGCGCAGCCTGCTTCTCCGGGGAGCTTCTGCGCGCCGCGTGAAGCAAAAGTCAAGACTGCGAGCGCAAATAAAACCTTTTGACCTGTCTCGAAACTCCACTATACTTGGTGCCAACAACTGAGTTTCGCACTATATCTTGTGTTGTGCTGTGAATAACCATGTGCATAACCGAGTGAATAGGAGTGGATAAGTCTGCGGCGTCCCGCTCCCCGAGCATGGCGCCGCAAGCATTCCAGACAGCGAAAAAAATTCCTGGGGCGCAGCCGGTAGGGGATCTCCGGCCGCATCCAGAAGCATTCAGGAAAGGACCAGCCAGTGATCGCGACCGACCCGATGAAGACCGTCATCAAATCGAACCAGGCTTCCTCGCAGTTGCATCCCGCCAACCGGCGTAGCCGGCCTTCCTGCACCTCATCGCACGCGGCGGCGCGGCGTTCGATTTAATCCGCGGCACTCGCCGCAATATTTCCAAGACCAGGAGCTTTGCACATGCAAACCACCGACAACGTGACGACCCGTTACGAGGGCTCACCGACTGGCCAGGCCTTCGGCCAGACCCAAGGCGCGCAGGCACTCGCGGCGCAAGCGAATTACGCCGACTACAAGGTGATCCGCCGCAACGGCAGCGTGGTGTCGTTCGAGCCGTCGAAAATCGCGATCGCCGTGACGAAGGCGTTCCTCGCCGTCAACGGTGGTCAGGGCGCGGCGTCGGCACGGGTGCGCGAACTGGTCGAGCAACTCACGCAGAACGTGGTGCGCGCGCTGGTGCGCAGCCGTCCGAATGGCGGCACGTTCCATATCGAAGACATTCAGGATCAGGTCGAACTCGCGCTGATGCGCGGCGGCGAACACAACGTCGCGCGTGCTTACGTGCTGTATCGCGAGAAGCGCAACCAGGCGCGCGCGCATGACGCTCTTGAAGGTCAGACAGCGGAAAGCGCCAGCACCCCGGGCCTGAACGTGACCGACAACGGCATCACGCGTGCGCTGGACATGGCTGCGCTGCGCGGCATCATCGAGTCCGCGTGCGCGAACCTCGGCGACGCCGTTAGCGCCGAGCCGATCGTCGCGGAAACGGTGAAGAACCTGTACGACGGCGTGCCGATGAGCCAGGTGTACGACTCGGCGATCCTCGCTGCCCGTACGATGATCGAAAAGGACCCGGCCTACAGCCAGGTCACCGCGCGCATCCTGCTGCATACGATCCGCCGCGAGATTCTCGAAGAGGAAGTCACGCAAGCCGAGATGGGCGAGCGCTACGGCGAGTACTTCCCGCAGTTCATCAAGCGCGGCGTGCAAGCCGAGCTGCTCGACGACAAGCTGCTGCAGTTCGACCTGAAGCGCCTCGGGGCCGCGCTCGACGCGAACCGCGACCTGCAGTTCGGCTACCTCGGTCTGCAGACGCTGTACGACCGCTACTTCCTGCATCACGACAACGTGCGTATCGAAATGCCCCAGGCATTCTTTATGCGTGTCGCGATGGGTCTGTCGCTGAACGAGATCGACCGCGAAGCGCGCGCGATCGAGTTCTACAACGTGCTGTCGAGCTTCGACTTCATGAGTTCGACGCCGACGCTGTTCAACTCCGGCACGCGCCGCTCGCAGCTGTCGTCTTGCTACCTGACCACGGTCGATGACGACCTCGACGGCATCTACGAAGCGCTGAAGGAAAACGCGCTGCTGTCGAAGTTCGCCGGCGGCCTCGGCAACGACTGGACGCGTGTGCGCGCGCTCGGCTCGCACATCAAGGGCACCAACGGCAAGTCGCAGGGCGTGGTGCCGTTCCTGAAGGTCGTCAACGACACGGCGGTCGCCGTGAACCAGGGCGGCAAGCGCAAGGGTGCGGTGTGCGCGTACCTCGAATCGTGGCACCTCGACATCGAGGAATTCCTCGAGCTGCGCAAGAACACCGGCGACGACCGTCGTCGCACGCACGACATGAACACCGCGAACTGGATTCCCGACCTGTTCATGAAGCGCGTGATGGAAGGCGGCGACTGGACGCTGTTCTCGCCGTCCACCTGCCCGGACCTGCACGACAAGTTCGGCGCCGAGTTCGAAACGGCTTACACGGCTTACGAAGACAAGGTCGCCCGCGGCGAGATCAAGCTGTTCAAGAAGATCCCGGCGGCGCAACTGTGGCGCAAGATGCTGGGCATGCTGTTCGAAACCGGCCATCCGTGGATCACGTTCAAGGATCCGTGCAACGTGCGCTCGCCGCAGCAGCACGTCGGCGTCGTCCATTCGTCGAACCTATGCACGGAAATCACGCTGAACACGAGCGACGCCGAAATCGCCGTCTGCAACCTCGGCTCGGTGAACCTCGTCGCGCACCTGAAGGAGCAGGCCGACGGCACGCTCGCGCTCGACCACGACAAGCTGAAGCGCACGGTCAGCGTCGCGATGCGCATGCTCGACAACGTGATCGACATCAACTACTACGCGGTCGCCAAGGCGCGCAACTCGAACCTCAAGCACCGTCCGGTCGGCCTCGGCATCATGGGCTTCCAGGACTGCCTGCACGTGCTGCGCACGCCGTACGCGTCGCAGGAAGCGGTCGAGTTCGCCGATCGCTCGATGGAAGCGGTTTGCTACTACGCGTACTACGCGTCGACCGAGCTTGCCGAACAGCGCGGCCGCTACTCGAGCTACCGCGGTTCGCTGTGGGATCGCGGCATCCTCCCGCAGGATTCGGTGGCGCTGCTCGCCGAGGCGCGCGGCGGTTATGTCGAGGTCGATTCGAGCGAGTCGATGGACTGGCCCGCGCTGCGCTCGCGTATCTCGACCTACGGCATGCGCAACTCGAACTGCGTGGCGATTGCGCCGACCGCGACGATCTCGAACATCATCGGCGTGTCGGCGTGCATCGAGCCGACCTATCAGAACCTGTACGTGAAGTCGAACCTGTCGGGCGAGTTCACGGTGGTCAACGACTACCTGGTGCGCGACCTGAAGGCGCGCGGCCTGTGGGACGAAGTGATGGTCGCCGACCTGAAGTACTTCGACGGCACGCTGTCGCGCATCGACCGCATCCCGGCCGACCTGCGCGCGATCTACGCGACCGCGTTCGAAGTCGATCCGGTGTGGCTCGTCGAGTCGGCTTCGCGTCGTCAGAAGTGGATCGACCAGGCGCAGTCGCTGAACATCTACATGGCGGGCGCATCGGGCAAGAAGCTCGACGAGATCTACAAGCTCGCATGGCTGCGCGGACTGAAGACCACCTACTACCTGCGCACGATGGCGGCGACGCACGTCGAGAAGTCGACGGTCGCGCACGGCGCGCTGAACGCGGTGAGCTCGGGTCATGACGGCTCGGGTGGCGCAGGCGGCGCGGCAGGCGGCTTCGGCGTGGGCGGTGGCGCGGCGGGTGGTGTGGGCGGCGGCTTCCAGGCTGCTGCAGCGGTCGCAGCGACTGCCGCGGTCGCGCTCGACGCGGCACCCGAAGCGGATGGTCCGGTCTGCATGATGCGTCCGGGCGATCCTGGCTTCGACGAGTGCGAGGCTTGCCAGTAAAGATTGGCAAGCAGCGGGAGCGATGCTTGCTAACTGCACGCGAGGGTCGTAGGTGCTGATCCGCAGGCGGTGAGCGACGCGCCCCGTCGATGAAGTAGAAAGCAGGTCGACGAGCGGTGAGCAGTATCGAAGTCTCACCGCTCGTCGATGCAGTGAAGCAACCCAGCCGTTGGCAACACCAGACGATCGCACGACATGGCATCGCACCTCGACCGCCAACGCTGACGCAACACGCTCGACACGGCTCACCGCCGACTCTCGCGATGCGCGGCTCGTGCGGCATCGATCAATCCATCGATCAGTCCATCGATCAGTCCATCGATCAGTCGGCGGATGCCGTGAACGCACTGCGCAATACATATAGATAGAGCAACGAAACGTCGTGTCGAAACGTTGCTCTTCGAGTTCGCGAAGGACCTCGGCAACACATGTTCAACTCGCGTTCATCACGCGTCACTGGATGGGTCACACGCAGCATGTCGAACAAAGTGTTGTATGAACGTAGCAACGCGAATCGAAAACAGGAATTTTCGCGAGTGAACTCTTTTATCGCTCGTGAAAAGATGGTACAAACCGTTCTAAATTGATGGTGACATTTATGCTCAACTGGGATGACGAGATCACTGCCGTAACTCCCTCGAGCGCGACGCAACCGAACGTGTTGCGCAACGCTGCGGGGTCGGCTGTTGATTCGCAAATCGGAACGCGTTCCGCTCCGCATGCTCCCTCCGCTCAAGAAGTCTTCGCGAACGACGTCGCTGTCGCTCCCGTCGCTCATATTGGCAACGCGGTTGCCAACGCGGCGGCCGCTTCCGAAGCGCGCGTCAATGTCGCCGACAAGCGCATCATCAACGGCCAGACTGACGTCAATCAGTTGGTGCCGTTCAAGTACAAGTGGGCTTGGGAAAAGTATCTGGCGGGTTGCGCCAACCACTGGATGCCGCAGGAAGTGAACATGTCGCGCGACATCGCCCTGTGGAAAGACCCGAACGGGCTGACCGAAGACGAGCGCCGCGTCGTCAAGCGCAACCTCGGCTTCTTCGTGACGGCAGATTCCCTCGCCGCCAACAACATCGTGCTGGGCACCTACCGCCACATCACGGCGCCCGAATGCCGCCAGTTCCTGCTGCGCCAGGCGTTCGAAGAGGCGATCCACACGCACGCTTACCAGTACATCGTCGAGTCGCTCGGTCTGGACGAGGGCGAAATCTTCAACGCGTATCACGAGGTCCCGTCGATCCGCGCGAAAGACGAATTCCTGATTCCGTACATCCACGTGCTGACCGACCCGGCCTTCAAGACCGGTACGCTCGAAGCAGACCAGACGCTGCTGCGCTCGCTGATCGTGTTCGCCTGTGTGATGGAAGGCCTGTTCTTCTACGTCGGCTTTACGCAAATCCTGGCGCTCGGCCGCCAGAACAAGATGACCGGCGCGGCAGAGCAGTACCAGTACATCCTGCGTGACGAGTCGATGCACTGCAACTTCGGCATCGACCTGATCAACCAGATCAAACTCGAAAACCCGCACCTGTGGACGGCCGAATTCCGCGCCGAAATTCGCGCGATCTTCCAGCAGGCGGTCGAGCTCGAATACCGCTACGCCGAAGATACGATGCCGCGCGGCGTGCTCGGCCTCAACGCGTCGATGTTCAAGAGCTATCTGCGCTTCATCTGCAACCGCCGTTGCCAGCAGATCGGTCTCGATCCGCTGTACCCGAACGAGGAAAACCCGTTCCCGTGGATGAGCGAGATGATCGACCTGAAGAAGGAACGCAATTTCTTCGAGACGCGAGTGATCGAATATCAGACTGGCGGTGCGCTTTCCTGGGAGTAAGCCGGGATTCGTATCGCGGATGTATTCATTGATGGGGATGCCGCCGCCTGTGGCCGCGGCGCCCCGGGTTAGGAGCAGAACGGCCTGATGCAAAGCGTGCCCGGTGCCTTGACGGCCCACAAACATGACAGGCACTTTGCGGACCCTTCAGTGGGATGGGCAAACTTCCCCCCGGAAAAAGCCGCTGGCGTCGTTGCCGGCGGCCCGATCAAGCAATTGCCGGCGTCGCCTTGCGACGCCGACCAGATTTGGCGCGCGGTGCCTTCGGGCACGGCGCGCCTTACCGCATTCATTAGCGTAAGCGCGCCGCACCTGCGTACGCCGATGAATAGCCCGCTTCGTAGCGCGCGCCCTGAGAAGCGTCCGCGGGAAGCGGGTTTTGACGAAGGGTGTAGTTTGAACTGACCTCATCTGAAAACCTGAAGGAGAAAATGATGGCAACTGCAAAGAAGGCCGCGGCCAAGAAGCCCGCAGCAAAGAAGACCGCAGCAAAGAAGGCTGCTCCGGCTAAGAACGCTGCTCCGGCCAAGAAGGTCGCCGCGAAGAAGGTCGCAGTGAAGAAGGTCGCCGCGAAGAAGGTTGCAGCGAAGAAGGTTGCAGCGAAGAAGGTCGCGGCGAAGAAGGCAGCACCGGCGAAGAAAGCCGCAGTGAAGAAGGTCGCGGCGAAGAAGGTTGCAGCCAAGAAGGTCGCGGCGAAGAAGGCAGCACCGGCGAAGAAAGCCGCGGTGAAGAAGGTTGCAGCGAAGAAGGTCGCAGCGAAGAAGGTCGCAGCGAAGAAGGCAGCACCGGCGAAGAAGGCCGCAGCGAAGAAGGCAGCACCGGCGAAGAAGGCCGCTGCCAAGAAGGCGGCGCCTGCCAAAAAGGCTGCAGCCAAGAAAGCTGCACCTGCCAAGAAGGCTGCCGCGAAGAAGGCCGCTGCGCCTGCGAAGAAGGCTGCCCCTGCGAAGAAGGCTGTCGCCAAGAAGGCCGCGCCTGCTCCCGCTGCGCCCGCTGTCTCGAGCGCACCGGCGGCGACGGTGAAGACCGCGCTGAACCCGGCAGCGGCATGGCCGTTCCCGACGGGCAGCCGTCCGTAAGCAGTAGCAGTAAGTCGACACATCGTACGATGTGCCGGATGACCGGGTCGTGCTCGATTTCTTGCGGGCGCCACCCGGTCAATGACCCGTTACCGGTGTGTCGGTGGCGGGTTTTTTTTGCCCGTCGTCCCGAAAAGAAAAAACACGCATGGACCCGTGAGGACCCATGCGTGTGAAGTCGTCGTCGCGGCGCTGAACTACGCGCCGCCGCGCGGGAGGTGCGCTTAGTGTGTGACGCGCGTGACGCCGCCGCTCGACAGCAGCCTCACGCGATCGCCTGCGCGGAAGATTTCGCCGGTAGCAGTTTGGGTGACGGCGCGCATGTCGCCGTTGTCGAGGCGCACGGTGATTTCGATACCGTCGCGCATGGCGACGCGGTTTTCGATTGCATTGCCGGCGACCGCACCGCCGATACCGCCGACGATACCCGTCGCGACCGAGCCACGTCCGCCGCCGATCGTGCTGCCGGCTAGCGCGCCGAGCGCCCCGCCACCGAGTGCGCCGATGCCGATCGGCTGACCGTCGTTCGTGCTGATCCGCACCGCGCGCACGCTCTCCACCGTGGCCATGCGAACCGTCTGTTCACGCTGCGCCTGCGAGGCGGTGAAAACGTCGGGAGAGCTGCTGTTGACCGCACACCCCGACATGGCCAGCGAACCGGCGAACAAGGTGACGACGATCAGGCGACTCGATGTTCTCATTCCCAAACTCCCATAGCACGCGATATCAGTGCAGGTCGTATCCGAAGGCCTGCTTGAACCGCTCGTTGATTTCCGCCCGACTGGGCGCGTAGTTTTGCGGGCCTTGATGCTCGATCTTCAGTGCGCCCATCAGGCTGGCGAGACGGCCGGTCGTGGCCCACCCGAGACCCTTCTCGATACCGTAGAGCAAGCCACCGCGAAACGCGTCGCCGCAGCCGGTGGGATCGAGCACCTGCCTGGCCGTTACCGCCGGAATCTCTTCGATACCGCCGCCGTGATGGATCTGCGCACCCTTCTCGCCGAGCGTGATGATCAGCGCGTCGACCTTGCTGGCGATCTGTTCGATCGACCAGCCGGTCTTGTTGCTCACCAGCGCGGCTTCGTAATCGTTGACCGCTACATAAGTAGCAAGTTCAATGATGCGCCGCAGCGTCTCGCCGTCGAACAGCGGCAAGCCCTGGCCCGGATCGAAGATGAATGGCACGCCTGCGGCGGCAAGCTGTTCGGAGTGCTGGACCATGCCGTCATAGCCGTCCGGCGCGACGATGCCGAGCGTCAGGCCCGCCACTTCGTCGGCGCGGTTCTGATGCGACTGCATCATCGCGCCCGGATGGAAAGCGGTGATCTGGTTGTTCTCGAGGTCGGTCGTGATCATCGCCTGCGCTGAGTAGGTGTCGGGCACGACGAGCACGTTTTCCGTCGACAGGCCGAGCTGCGCGAGCCGGTCCAGATAGAGCTGTGCGTCGACGGCGCCGATCGCGCCCATGATGCGTGCGTCGCCGCCGAGCAGATTCAGCGCATAGGCGATGTTGCCCGCGCAGCCGCCGAACTCGCGACGCATGGTCGGCACGAGAAAGCTTACGTTCAGGATGTGGACCTGCTCCGGCAGGATGTGCTCCCGAAAGCGGCCTTCGAAGGTCATGATGTTGTCGTACGCGAGCGAGCCGCAGATGAGCGTAGCCAAGGCGAGCGTTCCTGTATGAAAGCGGTGGGAAGAGACGCGCCGCGCCGACAGCGCCGCGCGCGAGGCGCGGCGCCGTGGTTCGCGCGCGAGAGGGCTTACTTCAGCGCGGCGAGCGCTGCGTCGTAGTTCGGCTCGTTCTTGATCTCGCCGACCAGCTCGGCGTGCACGACCTTGTCGTTTTCGTCGAGCACGACGACCGCGCGCGCGGTCAGGCCGGTCAGCGGACCGCTCGTCACGTCGACGCCGTACGCTTGCGCGAACTCATGGCCGCGGAACGTCGACGCGGTCACCACGTTCTCGATGCCCTCGGTCGTGCAGAAGCGCGACGCCGCGAACGGCAGGTCGCCCGACACGACGATGACGGCCGTGTTGCTGAGCTTCGCGGCGGCTTCGTTGAACTTGCGCGTCGACGTCGCGCAGGTCGGCGTGTCGAGACTCGGGACGATGTTGAGCACCTTGCGCTTGCCGGCGAAGTCGGCGAGCGTCAGCGGCTTCAGGTCTCGGCCGATCAGCGAGAATGCGGCGGCCTGCTGGCCGACCGACGGGAACGTGCCGCTTACTTCGATCGGGTTGCCACCCAGCGTGACTTGACTCATGTGTTGTGCTCCGAAAAGGGCGTCAGTGATGACAATGATGCGCCCGCTCGGGAGCGGGCGCGCGAGGGTGCGTTACGGATAAAAAATCTGTACGCGAAAATTGGAGGCAATCGCGATGCCGGTGTCGAGGTGCACGATCATCGTCTGCGTCGCGTGCGCGGGCAGGCCGGACGCGATCACGGTGCCGGGCGGCACGTAATCCTGCGGCCACAGCACGCGCCGCACGGCGACGTTGTTCTGATCGTCGAGCAGCGTGAGTTCGATCGCGGGGTAGGCGAGCGCGATGTTCAGGCGGTTGTGCAGCGGCATCTTCAACTCGAGCTTGTGCGGGCCGTCGATCTGCCGCAGATCGGAGGGCTCGACCAGCAGGCCTTCGATATCGTGCGGCGGCGTCAGCTGACAGCCGAGATGCGCGCAGGCCTGCGCGTACAGGATCTGCGAGCGCGGCAGGTTGACCATCACGGTCTCGCGTTGCCACCACGCGAGTTGCGCGAGCAGCGCAATGACGAGCAGCGCGGCGAGCACCACACCGGCGACGATCCAGCCGACGCGTCCGGCGTCCACCGGGCGGGTTTCGCGCACGACCGGGAACGGATCGTCGCCATCGCTGACGGGCGGATTAACCGAGAATGGCTCGCCGCTCGATGGGGCGAGCGACGGACCGCCCGGCGGGCGCGGGCCGCCGGGACCGCCGGCGCCCGAAGCACCTGCGGCACCCATGCCTGCGGCGGCGCCGAAGCCGCCCACGCCCCCACCGACCGGGCCGAAGTGCGGCTCGTTGTCGGGCATGCCATGCAGACTTGCTGGTTCGCGCAGCGCCGGTTCATCGAGCGTGGACGGCTCCGGGCGTTCGATCTTGTGCCAGACGCGCGGCGCTTCGTCTTCGACTCGCGGTGGGGGAGCAGGCGCGGTGGGCGGGACAACAGGTGGTTCATCGACCGCGTTGTCGGCGGGATAGGCGAAGGGTTCGAGCGGCGCGTCGGCCAGCGTCGGCTCATCGTCCGCGGGTAGCGGTGTCGTGAAAGCGCCGGCGCGCAATTCCGGTTCGGTCGCCTGGCGAGGAGTGCCCGATGTGACGGGTGCGTGCTCGTTGCCGCCAGGCGGCAGCGGCGCGAGCGGCACGCTGCTCGCGTGGTCGCGCAAACGGGCATCGAGCGTGCTGCGGGAAATGCTGGTGGAGTCTTGTTCCGAAGCCGGCGCCCATGGGTCCCACGCGACCCCGCTGAAGTCCGGGTTGGGTTGCCGCACACCCGACAGCGCTTCGATTGCCGCCGCGGCGGCAACCGGTTTGGCCGTGGAAAAATCGCCGCCTTCGGAGACGTCGAACAGACTGCTCGACGCGTCGAAGACTTCCTGGCAATGCCCGCACCGCACGAGGCCGCGGCGCTGCGCAAGCTGCGCCGGTTGCAGAAGGAAGACAGTTTCGCAGAAGGGGCAACGCGTCGCCAGGTGCATATCGAGCCGTTAAGCCTGAGGCCGTTAGGTTGACAATACGCCTTATTCTAATTGCTTTCGCGGCGCGTTCCGGCGAGGCACACCCAACCTTCATGTTCGCGCCACACGCTGATATCGATCCAGCGCGCGTAGACCTGCGCGACCTCCTCGGCCTGGCGGGCGAGAATGCCCGACAGCGCGATGTGGCCGCCCGGCTTCACCTTCGACGACAGCATCGACGCCATCAGCTTGAGCGGATTGGAGAGAATGTTCGCGACCACGACGTCGAATTCGCCGGCCGGACAGGCGTCGGGCAGGCCATAGGTGACTTCGGCGTGATTGCGTTCGCTATTGTGACGCGCCGATTCGACCGCCTGCGGATCGATATCGATGCCGATCACCGGATCGGCGCCGCACTTCTTCGCGAGAATCGCGAGGATGCCCGAGCCGCAGCCGTAGTCGAGCACGGACTGGCCGGGCTTGATCGACTGCTCGATCCACTCCATGCACAGACGCGTGGTGGGGTGGCTGCCGGTGCCGAACGCGAGACCCGGATCGAGTTCGAGCACGAGCGCCTCGGGGTCCGGCGCATCGTGCCACGACGGCACGACCCAGATGCGCTCGCCGATCTGGATCGGATCGAACTGCGACTGCGTGAGCCGCACCCAGTCCTGCTCCTCGACCTCGCGCACGGTATATGCCGGCGCGGCATCGAGTCCGATCTCGTTGGCCGCGGCGGTCAGCAGCACGGCCGGATCGTGTTCCGGCGCGAGCAGCGCGATCACGCGCGAATGCTGCCATGCCGTGCGATCCGGCGTGAGGCCGGGCTCGCCGAACAGCGGCTGCTCGTCGGGCGTGTCGGCGTCGGCGTCTTCGACCGACACCGACAGCGCGCCCAGCTCGAGCAGCGCGTCGGACAATTCCTCCGCGTGCTCGCGCGCCAGTTCGGCAACCAGTTCCCGATAGCTCATGACTTACGCTTCTTCCGCGACCTGCTGACGCGCGGCCAGCCGGTTTTCGAGGTAGTGGATGCTGGTGCCGCCTTCGACGAACTTCGCGTCGAGCATCAGCTCACGGTGCAGCGGGATGTTGGTCTGAATACCTTCGACCACCATTTCCGACAGCGCGATGCGCATCCGCATGATCGCCTGTTCGCGCGTGGCGCCGTAAGCGATCAGCTTGCCGATCATCGAATCGTAGTTCGGCGGCACGAAATAACCATTGTAGGCGTGCGAATCGACGCGGATGCCGGGACCGCCCGGCATATGCCACGAGGTCAGGCGTCCCGGTGACGGCGTGAACTTGAACGGATCTTCGGCATTGATCCGGCATTCGATCGCATGGCCGCGGAACTGGATGTCGCGCTGACGGAACGTGAGCTTCTCGCCGGCCGCGATGCGGATCTGTTCCTGCACGATGTCGACACCGGTGATCAGTTCGGTCACCGGATGCTCGACCTGCACGCGCGTGTTCATCTCGATGAAGTAGAACTCGCCGTTCTCATACAGGAACTCGAAGGTACCCGCGCCGAGATAGCCCATCTTCTTGCACGCGTCCGCGCAACGATCGCCGATGCGGTCGATCAGACGGCGCGCGATGCCCGGCGCCGGCGCTTCCTCGATCACCTTCTGGTGACGGCGTTGCATCGAGCAGTCGCGCTCGCCGAGCCACACGGCGTTCTTGAACGAGTCGGCCAGCACCTGGATTTCGATGTGCCGCGGGTTCTCGAGGAATTTCTCCATGTAGACCTGCGGGTTGCCGAACGCGCGGCCGGCTTCCTCGCGGGTCATGATGACCGCGTTGACGAGCGCCGCTTCCGTGTGGACCACGCGCATGCCGCGGCCGCCGCCGCCGCCCGCCGCCTTGATGATGACCGGATAGCCGACCTGGCGGGCGATCTTCACGATTTCTTTTGGATCGTCCGGCAGCGCGCCTTCCGAACCCGGCACGCAAGGCACGCCGGTCTTGATCATGGTCTGCTTGGCCGTGACCTTGTCGCCCATCATGCGGATCGTTTCCGGACGCGGGCCGATGAAGGTAAAGCCGGACTGCTCGACGCGCTCGGCGAAGTCGGCGTTCTCCGACAGGAAGCCGTAGCCGGGGTGGATCGCTTCGGCGTCGGTGACTTCGGCCGCGCTGATCAGCGCGGGCATGTTCAGATAGCTCAGATTCGACGGTGCCGGGCCGATGCAGACCGCCTCGTCGGCGAGCTTCACGTACTTGGCTTCCTTGTCGGCTTCCGAATAGACGACGACCGTCTTGACGCCGAGCTCGCGGCAGGCGCGCTGGATACGAAGCGCGATCTCGCCACGATTGGCAATGAGGATTTTTTCAAACATAGCGGGTTTTCGACTCATCAATGGGCGCCGGGTCGGTCACGACGCCGGCTGCCGCAGAGGATCGGTCGCGCGCCTCGGGACGAGCGGCGCGCGGGCGGCAAATAGTGCGTGCCGCGTTAGCCGACCACGAACAGCGGTTGGCCGTATTCGACCGCCTGGCCGTTTTCGACGAGGATTTCCTTGACCACGCCGGACTTGTCCGACTCGATCTCGTTGAGCAGCTTCATCGCTTCGATGATGCAGATGGTCTGGCCTTCCTTGACCGTGTCACCGACCTGCACGAACGGATCGGCGCCCGGCGACGGCGCGCGGTAGAACGTGCCGACCATCGGCGAGGTAACGACGTGACCCTGCGGCGCGGCGGCGGCCGGCGTGGCCGGAGCGCCCGCGGGGGCTGCCGGTGCTTCGACAGCGCCGAACGGCGCCGGTTGTGCGAATTGCGGTGCGGCGTATGAGACGGACGGTTGGACGTAAACCGGCGGCGCATTCTTGACGATGCGGACCTTGCCTTCGCCCTCGGTCACTTCGAGTTCGGAAATACCGGACTCCGAGACGAGGTCGATCAGAGTTTTGAGTTTACGTAGATCCATCAGGTTGCCCCTTTCAATGCGTAGTGTGCCGGCGTGTACAAGTCGCAGTAGCCGGCTCAAATTGGACGTGTTTGGATTCAGCCGCGCGACGACCCGGCCGCGAGCCGGTCGAGCGCGAATTCGAGCGCGTACAGATACCCTTTCCAGCCGAGGCCGCAAATGACGCCCTCAGCCTGGTCGGAGAAATACGAGTGATGCCGGAACGGTTCGCGGCGATGCACGTTCGACAGATGAATCTCGACGAACGGGATGCCGACCCCCGCCAGTGCGTCGCGAATGGCCACGCTCGTGTGTGTGTACGCGGCGGGATTGATCAGGATGAAATCGGTTTGCTCGGTGCGGGCCGCCTGAATACGGTCGACCAGTGCGCCTTCGTGATTGCTCTGAAACGACGCGAGTTCGACGCCTGCGTCGGCTGCGCGGTCCACCAGCGCCTGATCGATCTGCGGCAGGGTCACGCGACCGTAGACCTCGGGTTCCCGGCTGCCGAGAAGATTGAGGTTGGGTCCGTGCAGTACCAGCAGTCGCGTCATGGTCGCTTCTTTTTCCGTGGAATTGCGCGCACTTTAGCGCTGATTAGAGAAACTTGTCTAGTTTCGCGCGCGTACGCGGCGACGGCCGGCGCGGGCCGCGGCGCAGCCTTGGGTCCAACTTCACTCAAATTCGGGAATTATCCGTGTATTTTTGCTCGTTCTGCACGGAATCGCATGCCAAAAAGCGCAGCGTGGGAAATCGGGGAATTTACAGCGCGTCGAGCGTCTGACGCAGCGCCGTCGGGTCGATCTGGCCCAATTTTGTCGAGCGGATGTTGCCTTTTGCGTCGATCACGACGGTAAACGGCAAACCGCCCGCATTGTTGCCGAACGCGCGCGCGAGGTCGGCGCCGCCGAAGCCGGTCACGTAGACGGGGTACGCGACCTTGACCTTCTGCAGGAAGGTCTGGATGTTCTTTTCCGAGTCGACGCCGAGGCCGACGAACTGGACGCCTTTCTTCGCGTACTCGCGCTGGATCTGCGACAGCGCCGGCATTTCCTCGACGCACGGAGCGCACCACGACGCCCAGAAGTTGACGACGATCGGGTGGCCCTTGAGCAGGCTCAGCGACTGCGATTTGCCGTCGACGTTCGTGACCGGCGCGCTCCACAGTTGCTGCACGGGACTCGCAGAGGTGGCAGGCTGCGCTCCGGCCTGCGCCGCGTACGCGACGTCGGAACTGCGATTGAGCCAGTGATTGGCCAGTACGCCGCCGCCCGCGGCAATCAGCGCAACGACCGCGCCCGCCAGCATACGTCTCGTGTTCATCGTGCTCCGTTCTGTCTGATCAATTGGTGAAGGACGGCACTTCGTCGCCGTCGAGCAGCGCCTGCACCGCCGGCAAATTGGCCCGCGCCGTGCGGCCGCGCGCGTCGGCGCGTACCGCGCCACGCAGGTCGTCGGTTTCGTACAGCGCGACGTGGATGCCGACCGGCTCGGCGTTGCGCTCGCCCGCGGGGCGCCACAGAAAGCTCAGCGTCTCCACGTAGCCGCGGCCCGCGAAGTGGCGCGTTTCCGACACGTCGTACTGGATGTTTGCATTGAGCATGTAGATCGCGACTTCCTTCGGGTTGTCGCAAAACACCTGCAGATGCACATCCGAATGCTCGCCGGCCGTACCGCCGAGCACCGCGCCCGTCAGATACGGATTGAACGGCGCGAGCCGCTCCATCCAGTCGACCGCGATCATGCGCAGGCGCCGCAGCAGCGCCGGCTGGCTGTCGCTCTGGAACAGCGACTGATATTCGCGGATTTCTTCTTCGATCTGATCGTTGTCCGGCAGCCATTCGCCGGCAACACGAGTCTCGCCGACGACTTGCCGGGCCGCCTTGCGCTTCGCGCTGGCGTAATCCAGGCCGTCTTCGGCAATCAGGCGTGCCGCCGCGATTGCGATTTCCTCGCGCACGCGCTGCGGGTCGAAATGTGATTTGCGGACCATCCTTGCATGATACTCGATCGAGCCTGCGACGCGGTTCGGCGGCCCGCACGGGGCGGCGCCGGGCGTGGCCGGCAGGGGGCAGCGCGCGTCGCGTCGGTTACAATAGGCGTCCTTTGCAGACGGTCGTTCCGACCGTCCTGTGGCTCTCTCATCCCTCGCAAGAAACGCCCCCGCGGCACGACAGGCTTATGCATATCCACATCCTCGGCATCTGCGGCACCTTCATGGGCGGTCTCGCGGTGCTCGCGCGCAATGCGGGCCACACGGTGACCGGCTGCGACGCCGGCGTCTATCCGCCGATGAGCACGCAGCTCGAGGCGCAAGGCATCGGTCTGATCGAGGGTTATGACGCGGACCAACTGAACGGCCTGAACGCGGATCTATTCGTGATCGGCAACGTGGTCACGCGCGGCAACCCGCTGATGGAAGCGATTCTGGACCGCGGCCTGCCGTACGTGTCCGGTCCGCAGTGGCTCGGCGAGCACGTGCTGAACGGCAAATGGGTGCTGGCCGTGGCCGGCACGCACGGCAAGACCACCACGAGCTCGATGCTGACCTGGCTGCTCGAAGACGCGGGCCTGAACCCCGGCTTCCTGATCGGCGGTGTGCCGCTCAATTTCGGCGTGTCGGCGCGGCTCACCGATTCGAGCTTCTTCGTGATCGAAGCCGACGAATACGACACCGCGTTCTTCGACAAACGCTCGAAGTTCGTCCATTACCGCCCGAAAACGGCGGTGCTGAACAATCTCGAATTCGATCACGCCGACATCTTCCCTGATCTCGCCGCGATCGAAACGCAGTTCCATCATCTGATCCGCACGGTGCCACGCCTCGGCCGCGTCGTCACGAACGGCCGCGAGGACGCGCTCGAGCGCGTACTGACGCGCGGCTGCTGGAGCGAGGTCGAGCGCTTCGGCGTCCAGGGCGGCTGGGAGATCCAGGCGGCGGAGCAGGGCGTGCCCGTCGACGAACGCTTCGCCGTCTATCACAACGGCGAGCGCGTCGGCGTGGTCGACTGGCAGGTGCAGGGCGAGCATAACCGCCTGAACGCGCTCGCCGCGATCGCCGCCGCGCGCCATGTCGGCGTGCCGCCCGCGCAGGCCGCGAAGTCGCTGTCCGGCTTTCGCAACGTGAAGCGCCGCATGGAAGTGCGTGGCAGCGTCGAGGGTGTGACCGTGTACGACGACTTCGCGCATCACCCCACCGCGATCGAGACGACGGTGGCCGGCCTGCGCGCGCGGGTCGGCCGCGACAACACGCGAATCCTTGCGGTGCTGGAACCACGCTCGAACACGATGAAGCTCGGCATGATGAAAGCGCAACTGCCGGCGAGCCTCGCCGACGCCGATCTCGTGTTCGGCTACGGCGCGCCGAGCGGGCGCGACGCGCTCGGCTGGAACCTCGGCGAAGCGCTCGCGCCGCTCGACGGCAAGGCGCAGGCGTTCGACAACCTCGACGCGCTCGTGAAGGCGGTGGTCCGCGCGGCGCGCCCCGGCGACCAGATTCTGGTGATGAGCAACGGCGGCTTCGGCGGGGTGCATCAGAAACTGCTCGACGGTCTTTCGACGCGAGGCGTGTCGTGATTCTGTATCTGCACGGTTTCCGTTCGTCGCCGAATTCGTTCAAGGCGCGCCTGCTCGCGGCGCGTCTCGCCGAGCTGGGCCGCGCCGACGAGTGGTGCTGCCCGATGCTGCCGGTGTCGCCGTTCGAGACCGTGGCGCTCGCCGAATCGCTGGTCGCCGACGCGCGCGCGAAGGGCGATGCGCGGCAGGTGACAGTGATCGGCAGTTCGCTCGGCGGCTACTTCGCCACCCATCTGGCCGAGAAACACGGCTGGCCGGCCGTGCTGCTGAACCCGGCGGTCGTGCCGCAGCGCGACCTGAGCGCGTATCTCGGCGAGCAGCCGTTGTGGCACGGTGGCGGCAGCATCGTCGTCGAGCCGCATCATCTGGATGAATTGCGCGCGCTCGGCGTGGCGTCGATCACGCAGCCCGAACGCTATTATTTGATGGCAGCCACCGGCGACGAAGTGCTCGACTACCGCGAAATGCTCGCGCACTATCCGGGCGCGCGCACCACGCTGATCGAGGGCAGCGACCACGCGATCAGCGAGTTCGCGCAGTATCTCGGCGACGTGCTGGCCTTTTGCGACGCCGAACATGTCGAGCCGCCGGCGCCGCGCGCAGCGGCCTGACGGCACGCAAGGGCGGCGGCACCGAACCCTGCCAGGACGTCAGTCAGAAAGACCCAACGACCGCCACCGCTGGTCGCAAGATTCAACCCGCTGGCACGCGCAGTGCGCGCCGCGGATTCACTATCACGAACAGGTTGCCGTGCCGCGCATGCAGTGATCGATCGCCACAGGGCGTCGGGCGCGACGGCAGACGCAAGTCAGAACGAGAGTATTGAGTGAACGTCTTCTTCGAGGAATCGGGCAGTTTCAAGGCCGGCAGCGTGCTGTCGCGCCAGGGCGACGCGTTTCAGGTCGAGTTGCCGGGCGGGCGGCGCGCGAAGGTGCGCGCGAAGGATGTGCTGATCGAGTTCGAGAAGCCCACCGCGGCCGAACTGATGCAGCAGGCCGACGCGTTGGCGCAAGAGATCGATCTGGACTTCCTGTGGGAATGCGCGCCGGACGATGAATTCCCGTTCGCGACGCTGGGCGCCGAGTACTTCGGCGCGAGCTTCGGCGCGATCGAGCGTGCGGCGCTGGTGCTGCGCATGCACGGCTCGCCGGTGTACTTCCGCCGCAAGGGCCGCGGCATGTACCAGCGCGCGCCGCAAGAGCAGCTGAAGATGGCGCTCGCGGGCCTCGAGCGCAAGCGTCAGCAGGCGCTCGTGCAGGCGCAGTACGAGGAAGAGCTGAAGGCAGGCCGCCTGCCTGAAGCGTTCGCGGGCGGCAAGGGGCTCGCGCTCTTAACGAAGCCCGACAAGAACACGATCGAGTACAAGGCGCTCGAGGGCGCCGCGGCCGCGCGCGGCATCTCGCAGGCGCGGCTGATGCTCGAATGCGGCGCGATCGCGTCGCCGCGCGCGCTGCACGAAGCGAAGTTCCTGTCCGAGTTCTTCCCGCACGGCACCGGCTTCCCGTCCGTCGCGGCCGCGAACGTGCCCGACGATCTGCCGCAGGCGCACGTCGAGGCGTTCTCGATCGACGACATCACCACGACCGAAATCGACGACGCGTTCTCGGTCGAGCATCTGGCCGACGGCCGTGTGCGCATCGGCGTGCACATCGCCGCGCCGGCGCTCGGCATCCAGCGTGGCGACGACGTCGATGCGATTGCGCGCGCGCGTCTGTCGACGGTCTACATGCCCGGCGACAAGATCACGATGCTGCCCGACAGCGTCGTCGACACCTTCACGCTTGCCGAGGGTGGGTATCGGCCGGCGCTGTCGCTGTACGTGATCGTCAATCGCGAGACGCAGGAGATCGTCGCGAGCGAAACGCGCGCCGAGCGCGTGTTCGTGAAGAACAATCTGCGCCACAACACGCTCGACGAAATCGTCACCGAGAAGGCGCTCGCCGAGGGCACCGGCGAGTATCCGCACAAGGACGATATCGCCGTGCTGTGGCCGTTCGCGCAAGCGCTGTTCGAAAAGCGCCAGACCGCGCGCGCCGGCTACGGCCTGCGCCGCGAAGTGCAGCGCAATACCGACTTCAATTTCTACGTCGACGGCGAGCATGTCACGATTACGCCGCGCCGGCGCGGCTCGCCGCTCGACACGATCGTCGCCGAGCTGGCGATTCTCGCGAACTCGTCGTGGGGCGGGTTCCTGCACGATCACGGCGTGCCGGGCATCTATCGCACGCAGCGCGCGTTCGGCGTGCCGAGCGGCCCGAAGCGCACGCGCATGCAGACCAACGCCGCGCCGCACGAAGGGCTCGGCGTCACGCAGTACGCGTGGAGCACGTCGCCGCTGCGCCGCTACGTCGACCTCGTGAATCAGTGGCAGCTGATCGCGTGCGTGCAGCATGGCGTGACCGCCAAGCTCGCCGCGCCGTTCAAGCCGAAGGACGCCGATCTGTTCGCGGTCGTGCAAGGCTTCGACGACACCTACACCGCGTACGCCGACTATCAGCGTCGCATGGAGTACTTCTGGTGTCTGCGCTGGCTCACCCAGGAAAACCGCAAGCAGGTGGTCGCGTCGGTCGTGAAGGGCGATCTCGTGCGTCTCGAGGAAATTCCGCTGCTGCTGCACGTGCCGGGCCTCGGCGTGCATGCGCGCGGCACGCGTTTGCAGATGGAAGTCATGTCGATCGATGAACTGACGATCGAAGCGTCGGTTCGTCTGTTGCACGTGCTCGATGCACCGACCGTGACGAGCGGCGCCGAAGCCGAAGAAGGCGAGGACGAGGGCGAGGAAGAGTTGCTCGACGCATCCGACGACAGCGCCGAAAGCGAAGCCGAAGCGGAAGCGGAAGCGGAAGCGGAAGCGGAAGCCGAAGCCGACGGCGGCAATCCCAACGACAACCCCAGCGCAGACGAATCCGCGGCGACCGGCGACGGCAACGACGCCGCGAACAACGCCGACAACGACCAACACGTCACGGAGCCGGGACGATGAGCGGCAACCCAACGCGCGAGCGCTACGCGGTCATCGGCAACCCCGTCGGGCATAGCAAGTCGCCGTTCATCCACGGCCGCTTCGCCGCGCAAACCGGCGAGCCGGTCGAGTACGGTCATCTGCTCGCGCCGCTCGACGCGTTCGTGCCGCACGTGCGCGCGTTCATCGAAGCGGGCGGACGCGGCCTGAACGTGACGGTGCCGTTCAAGCTCGACGCGCATGCATTCGCGAACACGCTGTCGCCGCGCGCGGCGGCGGCGGGCGCGGTGAACACGCTGCGGGTCGACGCCGACGGCATCTACGGCGACAACACTGATGGCTTCGGCCTCGTGCGCGACATCGAGGTGAATCTCGGCGTGTCGCTGAAGGGCGCGCGCATCCTGCTGCTCGGCGCGGGCGGGGCCGCGCGCGGTGTCGTGCTGCCGATGCTCGAGCGCGCACCGCATACGCTGACGATCGTCAATCGCACGGCGCAGAAGGCCGAAACGCTGGTCGACCAGTTCGCGCAGGCTGCCAGCGGCGCGCACTGCCGTCTGACCGGCGGCAGCGCCCGCGCGATCGAAGCGGGCCAGTACGACGTGATCGTCAACGCGACCGCGGGCAGCCTCGATGCGTCGCTGCCCGAGTGCGACGATCGCGCGTTCGGCAACGGCACGCTCGCCTACGACATGATGTACGGCGCGCATCCGACCATCTTCATGCAGCACGCGGCGAAACTCGGCGCGCGCGGCGCCGACGGACTCGGCATGCTGGTCGAGCAGGCCGCCGAATCGTTCCATGTGTGGCGCGGCGTGCGTCCGGACAGTGCGCCGGTGCTCGCCGAATTGCGCGCGCTGCTGACGGCGCCGTCGCCCGCGTAATGTCGGCGCGCGGATAGCACGCACCATGACAGCGACGCGGCGCGCCAGCGGTTCGCGCGGCCAGTCCGGCCCGCTGCGCTGGCTCGCCTGGTTGACCGCGGTCGTGGCCATCGCCTGGCTCGCGACGCAGGCGTACTACTTCGCGCAGATCGCAATCTGGAACGTCGTCAATCCGCGTTCGACCGCGTTCATGCGCTCGGACGCATGGCGTCTGTCGCAGGACCGGCCGGATCTGTCGGTGCAGCGAACGTGGGTGCCGTACGAGCAGATTTCGCGCAACCTGAAGCGCGCGATCATCGCGTCCGAAGACGCGAACTTCGTCAACAACAAAGGCTACGAAACCGACGCGATCCTGCAGGCGTGGGAGCGCAACAAGGCGCAAGGCCGGATCGTGCGCGGCGGCTCGACGATCTCGCAGCAGCTTGCGCGCAACCTGTTTCTGTCGCGCGAGAAAAGCTATATCCGCAAAGGCCAGGAGCTGATCATCACGTGGATGCTCGAAACGCTGATGGACAAGCAGCGCATCTTCGAGATCTATCTGAACTCGGTCGAATGGGGCAGCGGCGTGTACGGCGCCGAGGCGGCCGCGCAGTACTACTTCAAGACCTCGGCAAGCAAGCTCACGGCCGCGCAGTCGGCGCGGCTCGCGGTGATGCTGCCACGCCCCAGGTATTTCGATGAACACAGGAATTCGGCGTATCTCACGCAACGCGCGCGCGTGATTGCGCGGCGGATGGGCGCGGCTGAATTGCCGGATTGAAAGAGCCCTCGATCCCGTTGTCCTGCTTCGAAGCCCGCCTCGCGCGGGCTTTTTTGCCTCAGCAGACCGCGACCGCGACAGTTCGCTAAACACTCGATCGCCCACTAAAATCTCACTATATGGACTCAACATTCACATATTGGTGATTCTCAAAAGTCGCCCTACAATCCAAGCCAACATGCATCGCGAGTCGGCGCCCCAGCGCGCCGAAACAGCGAACAGCGACAGAAAAAAACCGGAGACGAGACCGACCATGTCTGGCAGCCAACCACAGCAGCCGCGCGAGCGCGGCGCCGCACCCGTTCCCGCCCTGTTCTCCGGCCCCGCGCGCTAAGCGCAGAAACCATCCGAAGGCGAATCGCCATGAACAAAGCGATGCCCACTCCCGCCGCCAGCGCGGCCGAGGCCGCGCAGGGCTCGAACGGCGGGCCGAACAGCGCCGCGAATCCGGCGCCGAATTCCGCGCCGCGCGAGGCTTCAGCCGTCACCGCCAATGTCGCCGCCAGTGCGTCCGCTACCGCGAGGGCGTCGCGCCCGGTGGCGCGCGCGGCGACCGTCGACGGTCTCGGGCTGCCGGTCACGCTGCTGGAAATCACGCCGCAGCAGGCCGGCACGCAGACACTGTTGCGCGGCCTTGCGATTCTCGAGGCGGCCGCGGCCGGTGTGCGCGATCTGCGCAGCTTCGGCGCCGCGCTCGGCACGACCCGCAGCACCACGCACCGGCTCGTCAGCAGCCTCGTGCAGGCGCGCTATCTGCGCCAGGTGCAGGGCGGCTATCTGCTCGGGCCGAAGCTGATCGAGCTCGGCACGATCGCGCTCGAACAGATGCCACTGACGGCCGTCGCGCGTGCGCACCTCGAGTCGCTGGCCGAGCAGACGCTCGACACGATCCACCTCGGCGTGCGCGACGGCGACGACGTGCTGTACATCGACAAGATCCCCGGCACGCGCGGCCTCGAAATGCGCTCGCGCGTCGGCCATCGGATGCCGCTCGCGTCGACCGGCATCGGCAAGGCGATGATGCTCGACCTCGCGGCGGACGCATGGCAGTCGCTGTTCGACGCGTCGCGCCGCGCGCTCGCAGGCGTCAGCTTCAAGCCGGACAACCGCCCCGATGCGCCGACCTTCCTGCAGCGAATGACGAACTACGCGGCCGGCGGCTACACGTTCGATCTCGAAGAGAACGAAGCGGCGATCCGTTGCGTCGCGGCGCCGGTGCGCGATGCGTCGGGCGCGATCGTCGCGGCGTTGTCGGTGGCCAGCACGATTCCCTATATGCCGCTCGAACGGATGGACGAACTGATTCCGGTCGTGCAGCGCGAGGCGCGCGCGATTTCGGAAGAACTCGGTTGGCGCGCACCGCGACCGGCCACGCGCAGGATCAAGCGATGAAACAAGCGGGCACCGCCACGCCGGCGGACCACCGGGCGCCCGCCGCGCCCACCTCGGGCGTGAAGCCGGACGCGACCGCCGCCGCCGATACCGCCGCCGTCGATTTCACGCACGCCGCGCTGATCGCGCTCGACTGGGGCACGACGTCGCTGCGCGCCTATCTGTTCGACGCGCACGGCCGCGTGCTGGCGACGCGCGCATCGACGGCCGGCATCATGAATCTGCCGCGTAGCGCGGCCGAGGGCGGCTTCGACGCCGCCTTCGACGACGCCTGCGGCGCATGGCTCGACCGCGCGCGCGGCGTGCCGGTGATCGCGGCGGGGATGGTCGGCAGCGCGCAGGGCTGGCTCGAAGCGCCGTATGTCGAGACACCCGCGAACGCCGATGCGTTGGTGGCCGGTATCGTCCGCGTGCAGACCGCGCGCGGCGCGACGCTGCATATCGTGCCGGGCGTGCTGCAACGCGGTGAATTGCCGAACGTGATGCGCGGCGAGGAGACGCAAATTTTCGGCGCGCTCAGCGCGGACGCGGACGGCGCGCACGACGCGAACTCGGTCGACAGCAACGCCCGCTCGCTGATCGGCCTGCCCGGCACGCACGCGAAATGGGCGGTCGTGCAGGCGGAGCGCATCGAGCGTTTTCATACGTTCATGACCGGCGAGGTGTTCGCCGCGCTGCGCGAGCACACGATTCTCGGCCGCACGATGGTCACGCCCGATCGCCCGGATACCGAAGCATTTCTGCGCGGCGTGAACATCGCGCGCGAGCAGGGCCAGGCAGGCGTGCTCGCGACCGTGTTCAGCACGCGCACGCTCGGCTTGACCGGCGCGCTGTCGAGCGAGGCACAGCCGGACTATCTGTCGGGCCTGCTGATCGGGCACGAACTCACCGGCCTCGAAGCGGTCCTCGCGCAGCAAGGCAGCTCGCTCGCGCAGCAGAGTCTGCGGCTGATCGGCAACGACGCGCTGTGCGAGCGCTACCGCCTCGCGCTCGCGCAATTCGGCTGTCTGCGCGCGGAGCCGGTCAGGCATGCAACCGAACGCGGCCTGTGGCGCGTCGCCGTCGAAGCGGGGCTCGTCCGGCCGTCCGCCCAGGCGGCGCGCGCAGGCTGACCGGCGGCAGAGCCCTTTACGACGCTCACGAAACAAGGAACCGACATGCAACCACACATCAATCTGCCCGCACCGTACATGCCGCACGCGGGTCTGATCGCCGCGTTCGAAGCCTGTCCGCTGATCGCGATCCTGCGCGGCGTCACGCCCGCCGACGCGGCCGATCACGGTCAGGCCCTGTACGAAGCCGGTTTTCGCATCGTCGAAGTACCGCTCAATTCGCCGCAGCCGTTCGACAGTATCTCGGCGATCCGCAAGGTGCTGCCGGCCGACGCGATCGTCGGCGCGGGCACGGTGCTGCATCCGCTGTTCGTGGACGACGTGAAGGCCGCAGGCGGCGAACTCATCGTGATGCCGCACAGCGATCCGGAAGTCGTGATCGCCGCGAAGGCGCGGGGCCTCGCCTGCGCGCCCGGCGTCGCGACGCCGACCGAGGCGTTCGTCGCGCTGAAGAACGGCGCGGACGTGCTGAAGATGTTTCCCGCCGAGCAGCTCGGCTGCCAGGTCGTCAAGGCATGGCGCGCGGTGATCGCCGCGCAGGTGCCGCTCGTGCCGGTCGGCGGCGTCACGCCGGACAACATGGGGCCGTTCCTGAGCGCCGGCGCGAACGGTTTCGGCCTCGGCTCCGCGCTGTACAAGCCGGGCCAGAGCGCGGCGGTGACCGCGTCGCATGCGAAGGCGTTCATCAACGGTCTGCGGATCGCCCGCGCGGGCGCGAAGAAATGAACCGGCTCGCCGGCAAAGCCGCTCTCGTGACGGGCGCTGGACGAGGCATAGGCGCGGCGATCGCGCTGGCGTTCGCGCGCGAGGGCGCGGCGGTCGTGCTGGCGGAACTCGACCTCGACCTGGCGCAGCGCACGGCCGCGCAGATCGAGGCGGAAGTTGGCACCGGCGCGCGCGTGCTTGGCACCGGCGCGCGCGTGCTCGCGATTCAGACTGACGTGACGCAACCGGCGTCGGTGCGGCACGCGGTCAGCGAAGGCGAACGCGCGTTCGGCGCGCTCGACATCCTCGTCAACAACGCGGGCATCAACGTGTTCTGCGATCCGCTGACGATGACCGACGCCGACTGGCGGCGCTGCTTCGCGGTCGATCTCGACGGCGTGTGGAACGGCTGTCGCGCGGTGCTGCCGGGCATGGTCGAGCGTGGCGCGGGCAGCATCGTGAACATCGCGTCGACGCACGCGTTCAAGATCATTCCGGGCTGCTTTCCGTACCCGGTCGCGAAGCATGGCGTGATTGGCCTCACGCGCGCGCTCGGCATCGAGTACGCGCCGCGCAACGTGCGCGTGAACGCGATCGCGCCGGGCTACATCGAGACGCAGCTGACGCACGACTGGTGGAACGAGCAGTCCGATCCGGCCGCCGCGCAGCAGGCGACACTCGATCTGCAGCCGATGAAGCGCATCGGCCGCCCGGAGGAGGTGGCGATGACCGCGGTGTTCCTCGCGTCGGACGAAGCGCCGTTCATCAACGCGAGCTGCATCACTGTCGATGGCGGACGCTCGGCGCTGTATCACGACTGAATTCGCATCGCGAAGAGATGCACAGAACACCGGACGACGCGCTGGCCGCGTGTGTCAGACCGGTACAAGAAGACGCGGCCGATTACCTTCTCGTTATCAATTAGTCAGGAGACACGCATTATGAAACGCAGAATTTTCCTCACGCTGGCAGCGGCGGCGGCGGGTGTGCTCTTCAACGCACCGGTCGTACAGGCTGCCGATACGGTCAAGATCGGCTTCCTCGTGAAGCAGCCGGAAGAGCCCTGGTTCCAGGACGAATGGAAGTTCGCCGAGATCGCCGCCAAGCAGAAGGGCTTCACGCTCGTGAAGATCGGCGCGCCGTCGGGCGAGAAGGTAATGAGCGCAATCGATAACCTCGCCGCGCAGAAGGCACAGGGCTTCGTGATCTGCACACCCGACGTCAAGCTCGGGCCGGGCATCGTCGCGAAGGCGAAGGCGGACGGCCTGAAGATGATGACGGTCGACGACCGCCTCGTCGACGGCGCGGGCAAGCCGATCGAAGCGGTGCCGCACATGGGCATCTCGGCGTATAACATCGGCAAGCAGGTCGGCGACGGCATCGCGGCTGAAATCAAGAAACGCGGCTGGGACATGAAGGACGTCGGCGCGATCGACGTGACCTACGAGCAGTTGCCGACCGCGCATGACCGGACCACCGGCGCGACCGACGCGCTGGTCGCCGCGGGCTTCCCGAAAGCGAACATCGTCACCGCGCCGCAGGCGAAGACCGACACGGAAAACGCGTTCAACGCCGCCAACATCGCGCTGACGAAGAACCCGCAGTTCAAGCACTGGGTCGCTTACGCGCTGAACGACGAAGGCGTGCTCGGCGCGGTGCGCGCGGCGGAAGGCCGTGGCTTCAAGGCCGACAACATGATCGGCATCGGCATCGGCGGTTCGGAGTCCGCGATGAACGAGTTCAAGAAGCCGCAGCCGACGGGCTTCTACGGCACCGTGATCATCAGCCCGAAGCGCCACGGCGAGGAAACCTCGGAACTGATGTACGCGTGGATCACGCAGGGCAAGGAACCGCCGCTGCTGACGCTGACGACCGGCATGCTGGCGACGCGCGACAACGTCGGCGAAGTGCGCGAGAAGATGGGCCTCGCGTCGAAGTAACCGCAAGTCTTGCGGTGGTATGAAGTACACCGGCGGCGCGTCGCTTTCCCTGCCTATCGCAGGGGACGGCGCGCCGGCGGCGAGAAACGATCTGCGGTAGACAGACGGATGAAGCAAAGGAGGCGAAGTGTCAGCGGCGCTACGTTTTGACAATATCGGCAAGGTTTTTCCAGGCGTGCGTGCGCTCGACGGCGTGTCCTTCGACGTCAACGTCGGCCAGGTGCACGGCCTGATGGGCGAAAACGGCGCGGGAAAATCGACGCTGCTGAAAATTCTCGGCGGCGAGTATCAGCCCGATTCGGGCCGCATGATGATCGACGGCAACGAGGTGCGCTTTCCGAGCGCGGCCGCGTCGATCGGTGCCGGCATCGCGGTGATTCACCAGGAACTGCAGTACGTGCCCGACCTCACGGTCGCGGAGAATCTGCTGCTCGGCCAGCTGCCCAATGCGCTCGGCTGGGTCAACAAGCGCGAGGCGAAGCGCTTCGTGCGCGAGCGGCTCGCAGCGATGGGCGTCGCGCTCGATCCGAACGCGAAGCTGCGCAAGCTGTCGATCGCGCAGCGGCAGATGGTCGAAATCTGCAAGGCGCTGATGCGCAACGCGCGCGTGATCGCGCTCGACGAGCCGACCAGCTCGCTGTCGCACCGCGAGACCGAGGTGCTGTTCAAGCTGGTGCGCGATCTGCGCGCCGACAACCGCGCGATGATCTACATCTCGCACCGCATGGACGAGATCTACGAGCTGTGCGACGCGTGCACGATCTTCCGCGACGGCCGCAAGGTCGCGTCGCATCCGACGCTAGAAGGCGTGTCGCGCGACACGATCGTCAGCGAGATGGTCGGGCGCGAAATTTCGGACATCTATAGCTATTCGGCGCGGCCGCTCGGCGAAGTGCGTTTCGCGGCGAAGGCGATCGAAGGTCATCCGCTCGCGCAGCCGGCGAGCTTCGAGGTGCGGCGCGGCGAGATCGTCGGCTTCTTCGGACTCGTCGGCGCGGGCCGCAGCGAGCTGATGCATCTGGTGTACGGCGCCGAGCATCGCAAGGGCGGCGAACTCATACTCGACGGCAAGCCGATCAAGGTGCGCAGCGCGGGCGAGGCGATTAAGCACGGCATCGTGCTGTGCCCCGAGGATCGCAAGGAAGAGGGCATCGTCGCGATGGCGAGCGTCGCGGAGAACATCAACATCAGCTGCCGCCGTCACTATCTGCGCGCGGGCGTGTTTCTCGATCGCAAGAAGGAGGCGCAGACGGCGGATCGTTTCATCAAGCTGCTGAAGATCAAGACGCCGCATCGGCGGCAGAAGATCCGCTTCCTGTCGGGCGGCAACCAGCAGAAGGCGATTCTGTCGCGCTGGCTCGCCGAGCCCGATCTGAAAGTCGTGATTCTCGACGAACCGACTCGCGGCATCGACGTCGGCGCGAAACACGAGATCTATAACGTGATCTATCAGCTCGCGGAGCGCGGCTGCGCGATCGTGATGATTTCGTCGGAATTGCCGGAAGTGCTCGGCGTGTCCGACCGGATCGTCGTGATGCGCCAGGGCCGCATTTCCGGCGAGCTCGCGCGCAAGGACGCGACCGAACAGTCGGTGCTGAGCCTCGCGCTGCCGCAAAGCTCGACCGCGCTGCCTGAAAACGCGAACGCCAACGCCGCCAACCAGAGCGCGTCGCGCGCGGCCTGAACCTTATCCGGACGCGAGTCCGCAACCCGTGGGGAACGGGGAGGAGTATTGAACATGCAAGCCAGAGAAAACCTCGCGCAGCAGACCGCCAAGAGCGCGGCCGACGCGCTGATTCCGCAGACCGGCGACAAGGCCAAATGGTGGCAGCAGATCACCGAATACAGCCTGATCGTGATCTTCATCCTGATGTTCGTCACGATGTCGCTGACCGTCGATCATTTCTTCTCGATCGAGAACATGCTCGGCCTCGCGCTGTCGATCTCGCAGATCGGCATGGTCGCGTGCACGATGATGTTCTGCCTCGCGTCGCGCGACTTCGACCTGTCGGTCGGCTCGACCGTCGCGTTCGCCGGCGTGCTGTGCGCGATGGTGCTCAACGCGACCAACAGCACGGTCATCGCGATCATCGCGGCGGTCGCGGCGGGCGCGGTGATCGGCTTCGTCAACGGCGCGGTGATCGCTTATCTGCGCATCAACGCGCTGATCACGACGCTCGCGACGATGGAAATCGTGCGTGGCCTCGGCTTCATCGTGTCGCATGGGCAGGCGGTCGGCGTGTCGTCGGATACGTTCATCGCGCTCGGCGGCCTGACGTTCTTCGGCGTGTCGCTGCCGATCTGGGTCACGCTGATCTGCTTCATCGTTTTCGGCGTGATGCTGAACCAGACCGTGTACGGCCGCAATACGCTGGCGATCGGCGGTAATCCGGAAGCGTCGCGGCTCGCCGGTATCAACGTGGAGCGCACGCGCGTCTACATCTTTCTGATCCAGGGCGCCGTCACCGCGCTTGCCGGCGTGATTCTCGCGTCGCGTATCACGTCGGGTCAGCCGAACGCCGCCGAAGGCTTCGAGCTGAACGTGATCTCCGCGTGCGTGCTCGGCGGCGTGTCGCTGTTGGGCGGCCGCGCGACGATCTCCGGCGTCGTGATCGGCGTGCTGATCATGGGTACGGTCGAGAACGTGATGAACCTGCTGAACATCGACGCGTTCTATCAGTACCTGGTGCGCGGCGCGATCCTGCTCGCGGCCGTGTTGCTCGACCAGTTGAAGAACCGCGGCTCGCGCGATTGAGTCGCTTTCACCCCATCCCAAGCACATCCAAGCTCATAAAGGAATCGAACGATGTCGTCTCCGGCCAATGCAAACGCCAGCCTCGCTGACACCGCGTACGCGCGCTATCCGAGCCTCGTCGACCGTACGGTGCTGATCACGGGCGGCGCGACCGGCATCGGCGCATCGTTCGTCGAGCACTTTGCGGCGCAGGGCGCGCGCGTCGCGTTCTTCGATATCGACGCGAGCGCGGGCGACGCGCTCGCCGACCAGCTCGGCGATTCGAAGCACAAGCCGCTGTTTCTGGCCTGCGATCTGACCGATGTCGACGCGCTGCAAAAAGCGATCGCCGACGTAAAGGCCGCGCTGGGTCCGATCCAGGTGCTCATCAACAACGCTGCGAACGACAAGCGCCATCAGATCGGCGACGTGACGCGCGAGTCGTTCGACGCGGGCATCGCCGTGAACATCCGCCATCAGTTCTTCGCGGCGCAGGCCGTGATGGAGGACATGAAGGCCGCGCGTAGCGGCTCGATCATTAACCTCGGCTCGATCAGCTGGATGCTGAAGAACGGCGGCTATCCGGTGTACGTGATGTCGAAGTCGGCGGTGCAGGGTTTGACGCGCGGGCTCGCGCGCGACCTCGGCCACTTCAATATCCGCGTCAACACGCTGGTGCCGGGCTGGGTGATGACCGACAAGCAGCTGCGCCTGTGGCTCGACGACAACGGCCGCCGCCAGATCAAGGAAGGCCAGTGCATCGACGCCGAGCTGATGCCGGCCGACCTCGCGCGCATGGCGCTGTTCCTCGCCGCCGACGACAGCCGCATGATCACCGCGCAGGACATCGTCGTCGACGGAGGCTGGGCGTGAGCGCCAGCCCGCGCGTGCAGCGGGCCACGCTGCTGCTCGACGCGCAATGCGAGCTCGGCGAAGGCGCGACCTGGTGCGCGAGGAGCGCCCGCTTCTACTGGACCGACATCGAAGGCGCGCGGCTGTGGCGCTACGATCCGGCCGACGGCCGCAGCGATTCGTTCGACATGCCCGAGCGGCTCGCCACCTTCGCACTGTGCGAAAACCCGCGCTACGTGCTGCTCGGGCTCGCATCGCACCTCGCGTTTTTCGATCTGCAGACAGTCAGCACACAGCGCATCGTCGACGTCGAGCCCGGCATGAATACACGCGTCAACGACGGCCGCTGCGATCGGCAAGGGCGCTTCGTGTTCGGCACCAAGGACGAAAGCGGGCAACGGCAGACGGTCGCCGGCTTTTATCGGTTGAATCACGATCTGTCGCTCGAACGTTTACCGTTGCCAGCGCCGGCGATTTCGAACAGCATCGCATTCAGTCCCGACGGCGCGACGATGTACTACTGCGATTCGCCGACGCGTGAAATCCGCGCGTGCGACTATCGCGCGGACGGCGGCATCGCGAACGATCGCCTGTTCACTCGCCTGACCGATGCGAACGGCATCCCCGACGGCTCGACCGTCGACAGCGACGGCGGCCTGTGGAACGCGCAATGGGGCGGCGCGCGCGTGGTGCGTTACGGCCCCGATGGCGTGGAAACCGAGCGCATCGACGTGCCGACCACGCAGCCGAGCTGCGTCGCGATCGGCGGTGCCGCGCTCGGCCAGGCCACGGGCAGCGCCCAGGGCGAGTCGGCGCTCGACACGCTGTACATCACGAGCGCCTACGCCGAGCTCGATGCGACGGCGCGCGCGGCCGACACGCTCGCGGGCGACCTGTTCGTCGCGACGCTCGCGCGGCGCGGTGTTGCGGAGCCGCTGTTCCAGGGCGCGCCTATCTAGCGCAGAATGACGCAGCCCCGGCCGCATGCCGGGGCCGCGATCCTGAAGGTGAAGCAGAAGTCGATGTGGCAGTTTCGGTCCGCGAGCAATACGCCCGCGACCGGCCGGCAACGAATCGGCAGCATGCAGTTCGGACTCGAGGCGAATTGGTCACAAAAAGTCGCCCGCCACTCCCGTCAACCCTGACGGCAACGTCCCACGCCTCTCGATGGAGCCAGATATGACTGTTGCGAATCTCGTTTCAGCCTCATCCCCAACCTCTCAAACGCGACGCTCGCGACTCGCCGCGGCGGCCAATCCCGTGCTGGCGGGCCCGAGCACGTCGGCGGTGGCCCTCGGCGAAGGCAGCGCCGGCGATGTCGCGTGCATCACACTCGCCAACTCGCAATTGCGTCTCGATGTCGCGCCGACGCTCGGCGGCGGTGTGACCCGCTTCGACTGGCGCGACGACGGCGCGCTGACGCCGATCTTCCGGCGCTGCAGTCACGTCGGTGTCGATACGCAACCGAACCAGCTGGCCTGCTATCCGCTCTTGCCGTACTCGAACCGCATCGGCGGCGGCCATTTCAGCGTGGCCGGGCGGCGCGTCGAGGTACCGCGCAACCGCGCCGACGAGCCGCTGCCGATTCACGGCGACGGCTGGCTCGCGCAATGGCAGGTGCTCGACGCGGGCCGCGAGCACGTGCGTCTCGCGCTCGACCGCAGCGACGGCAAGCCGTACGCGTTCCGCGCGACACAAACCTACACGCTGGACGGCCCGACGCTGGTCGTCTCGCTCGACATCGAAAACGCTGGCCGCGAGACGCTGCCGTTCGGGCTCGGCGTGCATCCGTTCTTCGTGCGCGACGCGGACACCGAGCTGTCGGCGGCGGCCGGCGGCCTGTGGCTCTCGGGCGACGACTGGCTGCCGGTGCGCCACGTACCGGCGCCCCCCGCGTGGCAGTTCGGCGTCGCGTATCCGCTGCCGGAGACGATCGTCAATCACGCGTTCACCGGCTGGAGCGGCCAGGCGGCAGTGGTGTGGCCGAAGCGCCGTCTGTCGCTGAACATCGCCGCCGACACCGACTATTACGTGCTGTACACGCCGCCCGGCGAAGACTTCTTCTGCTTCGAACCGGTCGATCATCCGATCAATGCGATGAACCTGGCGGGCGGCGCGAGCGAAAACGGCATGACGCTGCTCAAGCGCGGCGAGCGGTTGACGCGCGCGTTCCGCTTCACGGTCGAGCGGACTGGACTGCGCTCGATGCCGGGCGGGCGCGGCGCGCGGCGCAGGAAGTAGCCGCAGTCGTAGCCGCCGGGCCGCCGCCCGGACGAACGTCCGAACGGGCGGCCTGGCGCTGCTATCGCCTATGAGGCGCGGGCCGCGCGGTGACCGCCATCGACGGACGGCGTTCGTGGGACAGGTAAAATACGCGCCTCCTCCGATTACCGGCTCGCCGCGAGACTCACCATGTCCAATTTCATCCAGACACTCAACGACGCCTGGCAGCGCACGAACTCGCTGCTGTGCGTTGGCCTCGATCCCGAGCCCAGCAAATTCCCGGGTGCGCTCGCGGGCCGCGCCGACGCGATCTTCGAGTTCTGCCGCACGATCGTCGATGCAACCGCGCCGTACGCGTCGTCGTTCAAGCCGCAGATCGCCTACTTCGCCGCGCATCGCGCAGAAGAGCAGCTCGAGCAGCTGATCGCCCACATTCACGCGAACCATCCGGGCCTGCCGGTGATTCTCGACGCCAAGCGCGGCGATATCGGCAGCACGGCCGAGCAATACGCACGCGAGGCCTTCGAGCGCTACCAGGCCGACGCGGTGACGGTCAATCCGTACATGGGTTTCGATTCGATCGAGCCGTATCTCGAGCACGCAGGCAAGGGCGTGATCGTGCTGTGTCGCACGTCGAACGCGGGTGGCTCGGATCTGCAGTTTCTCGAGACAAGCGGTCGGCCGCTGTATCAGGTCGTCGCGCAACTGGCCGCGCAGAAGTGGAATGCAAGCGGCCAGCTTGGGCTCGTGGTCGGCGCGACGTTTCCGAAGGAAATCGAAGTGGTGCGGGGGATCGTCGGCGACATGCCGCTGCTGATTCCGGGCATCGGCGCGCAAGGCGGCGACGTGCAGGCCACCGTGAGCGCCGGACGCACCGCGAACGGCACCGGCATGCTGATCAACTCTTCGCGCGCGATCATCTACGCGGGCAAGGGCGACGATTTCGTGCAAGCGGCCGCGCAGGCCGCGAAGGACACCCGCGACCGGATCAACGCGTTTCGTTGAACCGGCGGGCGATCCCGCGGCGGGCGATCCCGCGGCGGGCGATCCCGCGGCGGGCGATCCCGCGACGGGCGATCCCGCGACGACCGGCGCGGCGCGTCAGCGCGCCGGTGCGAGCCGCCCGATCAACCCCGCATGCCGCGGATGCCGCGCCTTCAGCGCGTCCACCTCCGCGAGTTCGAACTCGCTGAATTCGAAACCCGGCGCGACCGTGCAGCCGACCAGCGCGAACGATGCCGGATCGGCGCACTCGGCCGCGAACCACAAGCCGGCCGGCACGACGGCCTGACAGACCGTATCGGGATGCGTGAGCGGATTGCCGAGCCGGTGCGTGACGAGCGCACCGCCGGCATCGCTTTCATCGAGCACGTGGACCAGCAGCGGCTCGCCGGCATAGAAATGCCAGACTTCATCGGAACGGATCCGATGCCACGCCGAATGCGCGCCGTCGCACAGCAAGTAATGGATCGCAGTCGACGCCGCACGGGCGTTCCCAACCTCGCTCGGCTCGCCGGCGCGCAGCACACGCGCGGCCGAGCGGTATGTCTCCGCAAAAAAGCCGCCTTCAGGATGGGGCTTCAGATCGAAGCGGCGGATCAGTTCGTCTGCGATCGCGCGCGAATCCGGCATTGTCCGTCTCCTCAGTGATAGTTAGCCGCCGCTCAATGCTCGCGTTCGTCGAGTAGCGCCAGCAGGCCGCGCAGCGCGTGCGCCGCGGCCTGCACGCGGATCTGGTCGCGGTCGCCCTTGAAAATCTTCGTTTCCACCGACGTGTGCAGCCGGTTGCTCCAACTGAACGACACCATGCCGACAGGCTTGGTTTCCGTGCCGCCGCCGGGGCCGGCGACACCGGTGATCGACAGCGACACCTGCGCTCGGCTGTTGCGCAGCGCGCCTTCGGCCATCGCTCGTGCGACCGGCTCGCTGACCGCGCCGTGCTTTTCGATCAGGTCGGCCGGCACACCGATCATTTCGCTTTTCGCCTGGTTCGAATACGTGACGAAGCCGCGTTCGAACCAGCCGCTGCTGCCGGAGATGTCGGTGATCGCGGTCGCGACCATGCCGCCCGTGCAGGACTCGGCGGTCACGAGCATCAGGCGCTCGTCGCGCAGACGGTTGCTCACGCGGATCGCAAGCTGGTGAACGACGGAATCGGTAGGCATGATCTCAGTCAATCCGGAAAACGAAGCCGGCCGGGCGGCGCGGCGAACGGCAGGGGCCGGGCGGCGACCAAAACAGTCGAACGGTACTCGAACGGTGAACAGGCGGCGCTCAAACCGACATCCGCCACAGCGCAATCACCAGCAACGTAAAAAATGCGGCGATCAGGTCATCGAACATGATGCCAAAGCCACCTTTCAGCCGGCGGTCGAAGTAGCCGATCGGCGGCGGCTTCACCATGTCGAAGAAGCGGAAGATCAGGAACGCCCACACCTGGCCGGTGAGCGTGGCAGGCGTGACCATCAGCAGCACGAGCCAGATCGCGACGATTTCGTCCCACACGACCGCCGACGGATCCTCGACGCCGAGCCGCTTCGCGGTAAAGCCGCACAACGCGATGCCGCCGAGAAAGCCGACGCCGATCAGCACGCCCCATTCAATAACTGTCAGATAACGACTCAGCACCGCGAACGAGGCCCACCCGAGCAGCGTGCCGATCGTGCCCGGTGCGACGGGCGACAGCCCGCTGCCGAAGCCGAGCGACAGAAGGTGGACTGGATGCGACAGCATGAAGCGCGCGGTCGCGCGGCGCGGCTGAGCAGGCTTCGGCTCGCGCGGTCCAGGCGCCTCTGGCGGCTCGCCGCCGAGGAAGTCGTCGGCGGGGCCGAGCGGGGGGTCATTCTGCATGAAAGTGATCGAAACCTTGCAAGGTCAGAGTGAGCGGCGCGCCGCTGGCGTTGCGCCACGCGATGGCCGGGCGGTCGGTGGCCGCCTCCAGTGCGCTTATTGTACCGATGCGGGTGACCGGCACGGCGGCCTTCTGCGCGGCGGCCTCGACCGCGGCGCGCGCGGCGGCGGGCGCGGTGAAGCACAGCTCGTAGTCGTCGCCGCCGGCGAGCGTGCAGCGCTGCTGGACGTCGGGCGGCAGGCGGCGTAGCGCGGCCGAGCGCGGCACCGCATCGACGTCGACGCTCGCGCCCACCGACGAGCGTTCGAGGATGTGCCGCAGATCGCCGGCGAGTCCGTCCGACAGGTCGAGCGCCGCGTGTGCGATGCCGCGCAGCGCGAGGCCGAGCGCGATGCGCGGCTCGGGGCGTTCGAGCGCCCGGCGGAACGTCGCGGCGTCATTCGGGGTGGCGGACCATTCGCCGCGCTGCGCGCCGAGGCCGGCGCGCGCGTCGCCGAGAGTGCCGGAGATCCAGATGTCGTCGCCGGGTTGCGCGGCATCGCGGCGCAAGGCTGTTCGTGGCGGCACGCTGCCGAATACCGTAATGCACAGATTGAGCGGCCCGCCCGTCGTATCGCCGCCGATCAGCTCGCAACCGTAGCGCTCGGCGAGCGCGAACAGGCCTTCGCTGAAACCGGAAAGCCAGGCTTCGTCGGCTTTCGGCAGCGAGAAGGCCAGCGTGAACGCCCGCGGCTGCGCGCCCATTGCGGCGAGGTCAGACAGATTGACGGCAAGCGCCTTGTGACCGAGCGCTTCGGGATCGATATCGGCGAAGAAATGACGGCCTTCGACCAGCATGTCCGTCGATATCGCCAGCATTTCGCCGGCAGGCGGCGCCAGCAACGCGCAATCGTCGCCGATGCCGAGCGTGCTGCCTTCGGCATTGGCGGGCCGCACGGCGGCGGCGCGGCGGGCAAAGAAACGATCGATCAGCGAAAACTCGGAAAGCATGATGGCGGACGGTGAGCGGAGAACGATTGTAGAAATGGCGCGGATCAGGCTGATTGAGCGTGATGCCCCGTCGCAAGCGCCGGACCATCCGGACAACGGGCAACGCGCGCTTTCACGCTGTTTCAGTCGCGGCTGTTGTACCCGTATTGAAGGAATTGCGTAGGCAATTGGGGCTACAATGCCGTCGAACGTCTATTCTAATCTGCCCTCCGAAGCCCGCCTTATGTCGAATCCCGTCAATACCAAACTCCGCGAAGCAGCTCTCGATTACCACGAGTTCCCGACTCCCGGCAAAATCGCGATCGCCCCGACCAAGCAGATGATCAACCAGCGCGACCTCGCGCTGGCGTATTCGCCTGGCGTCGCGTTCGCGTGCGAGGAAATCGTCGAGAGCCCGCTGAACGCCGCGCGCTTCACCGCGCGCAGCAACCTCGTTGGCGTCGTCACGAACGGGACCGCGGTGCTGGGCCTCGGCAACATCGGGCCGCTCGCGTCGAAGCCGGTCATGGAAGGCAAGGCCGTCCTGTTCAAGAAGTTCGCCGGCATCGACGTGTTCGATATCGAGATCAACGAGAACGATCCGCACAAGCTGGTCGAGGTGATCGCCGCGCTCGAACCGACCTTCGGCGGCATCAACCTCGAAGACATCAAGGCGCCGGACTGCTTCATCGTCGAGCGCGAATGCCGCAAGCGCATGAAGATTCCGGTCTTCCACGACGACCAGCACGGCACCGCGATCGTCGTCGCGGCGGCGGTCACCAACGGCCTGAAGGTCGTCGGCAAGGACATCAAGGAAGTCAAGCTGGTCGCGTCGGGCGCGGGCGCGGCGGCGCTCGCGTGTCTGGACCTGCTGGTCGACATCGGCCTGTCGCTCGAAAACATCACCGTGACCGACCTCGCGGGCGTCGTGTACAAGGGCCGCACCGAACTGATGGACCCGGACAAGGAGCGTTTCGCGCGTGAAACCGACGCGCGCTCGCTTGCCGAGGTGATCGAAGGCGCGGACGTGTTCCTCGGGTTGTCGGCCGGCGGCGTGCTCAAGCAGGACATGGTCAAGCAGATGGCCGCCAGGCCGCTGATCCTCGCGCTTGCGAACCCGACGCCGGAAATCCTGCCGGAACTCGCGCTCGAAGTGCGTCCGGACGCGGTGCTGTGCACGGGCCGCACCGATTACCCGAACCAGGTCAACAACGTGCTCGTGTTCCCGTTTCTGTTCCGCGGCGCGCTCGACGCCGGCGCGACGACGGTCACGCGCGAAATGGAAATCGCCGCCGTCAACGCGATCGCCGAACTGGCGCGCCAGGAGCAGAGCGACATCGTCGCGACCGCGTACGGCATCCAGGATCTATCGTTCGGACCGGAATACCTGATTCCGAAACCCTTCGATCCGCGTCTGATCGTGAAGGTCGCGCCCGCGGTGGCGAAGGCCGCGATGGAATGCGGCGTCGCCGAGCGTCCAATCGAGGACATGGACGCATACGCGCAGCATCTGCAGCAGTTCGTTTATCACAGCGGCACGACGATGAAGCCGATCTTCCAGCTCGCGCGCAGCGTCGAGCCGGAGAAGAAGCGCATCGTGTTCGCGGAAGGCGAAGAAGAGCGCGTGCTGCGCGCGATGCAGATCATCGTCGACGAAAAGCTCGCAAAGCCGATCCTGATCGGCCGGCCGGCCGTGATCGAGCAGCGGATCGCGCGTTATGGCCTGCGGCTCGTCGCGGGGCAGGACTACACGGTCGTCAACACCGATCATGACGAACGTTACCGCGAGTTCTGGCAGGAATACGCGAAGATGATGTCGCGCAGGGGCATCACCACGCAGATGGCCAAGCTCGAGATGCGCCGCCGCACCACGCTGATTGGCTCGATGATGGTCAAGAAGGGCGAGGCGGACGGCATGATCTGCGGTACGGTCAGCACCACGCACCGCCACCTGCACTTCATCGATCAGGTGATCGGCAAGAAGCCCGGCGCGAAAGTCTATGCGGCGATGAACGCGCTGGTGCTGCCGAATCGGCAGATTTTCCTCGTCGATACGCACGTGAACGTCGATCCGACACCGGCCGAGCTGGCTGAGATCACGATCATGGCAGCCGAGGAAGTGCGCCGTTTCGGCATCGAGCCGAAGGTTGCACTCGTGTCGCACTCGAACTTCGGTTCGAGCAACGCGCCGACGGCGCAGAAGATGCGCGATACGCTCGAGATCCTGCGCGAACGCGCGCCGGGGCTGCAGGTTGACGGCGAAATGCACGGCGACGTCGCGCTCGACGCCAACTTGCGCCGCGAGGTATTGCCCGATTCGACGCTCGAAGGCGACGCGAACCTGCTGGTGCTGCCGAACATCGACGCGGCCAATATCTCGTACAACCTGCTGAAGACGGCGGCCGGCAACAACATTGCGATTGGCCCAATTCTGCTCGGCGCGGCCAAGCCGGTGCACGTGCTGACGCCGTCGGCGACGGTGCGCCGGATCGTCAACATGACGGCGCTGCTGGTCGCGGACGTTAGCGCAACCCGCTAACTGCGCATCGTGATCGGGCCGCGACGGGCCCGGCGCCGGTTTTCCAACCGGCGTACCTGAAAAAAAAGGCGTGCCCGCAATGGGCACGCCCTCAGGGCAAGCTGGGGATCGCCACCCCGAAAAATGGCAATGACACGGCCTTTCGGCTCAGTGGTTTCAGGCTCCAACAACCGCAATCGAGCGCCTCGGCCAGCGGCCGCTTGCACCGCCCGCACTGCATTCGATCACGGTTGAGCTCAGTTTAGCCTGATCGAGCTAAACATTCTGTCAAAAGTCGTCAAAGTCCGCGCCACCGGCTTTTCCGCGGGGTGAGGTGGGGTGCCATCGGCCGTCGAACGTTGATTCCAAAGGCTATTAGCGATACCCTTACGACTTTCATGGTCGTCAAACTCGTGATCTGACAGCGGGGAAACCTGATACATGGCACGCAACTGGTTGCGCATGAAAGGCGTGCTGATCGGTGCCGCCGCACTCTGCGCGTTGTCCAGTTCCGCGCCCGAAGCGCTGGCGCGAGATTACTCGGCGCCAGCTGGGGTGGAAGCGCAGGTGGGCACCATCGCGCTGGCGCAATTGCCGCGCGAGGCGGTCGATACGTTGAACCTCATTGCCGCCGGCGGGCCTTACCCGTATCAGAAGGACGGCATCGTATTCGGCAACTACGAACGGGTGCTGCCCGCCCACCGGCGCGGCTATTACCACGAATACACCGTCCCCACGCCTCACGCGCGTAATCGCGGGGCGCGCCGCATCGTCTGCGGAGGTCCGCTACAGCGGACCGACAATTGTTATTACTCGGACGACCATTACACCAGTTTTAACCATATTGTTGAATGACATTGGGATGAACGGCATGAGCGACAACATCTACGCGCACGATTCCGGAGTCGCGACGGATCTTTTCGCGGCCGGCGACGGCAATTTGTTCCAACGCGTCATGAAGATGCGCGCCGACGAGCAGGGTCGCGACAAACAAAGCGAGGCTGCCACGGTGGTTTCATCGAACGAGGAGCCCATGAGCCTTTTCAGGACGGTGCGGCCGAACATCGTGCAGTCGATCCGCGCGTTCCGCGTGCAGGATCTCGCCGACGAGGCCAAGCTGCTCGGCCAGCACTTTCTGTATGCGTACTGCGCGAACGCCGCCTCGAAGCAGGAAGTGCTCGAGACGATCGCGACTTCGTTCCTGTTTCCCAAGCATTTCGGCAAGAACTACGACGCGCTCTACGACTGCCTGACCGACCTCGTGCACAAGGCCGGCGCACAGCCCGGCTTCGTGATCGTGCTCGAACACCTGCCGATCGCGCAGAAATTCGACAAGGAAGGGCGCGAGACGCTGCTCGACGTGTTCCGTGAAGCGGCCGAATTCTGGGCCGAGCGTAAGGTCGCGTTCCGGGTGTTCTACTCGTTCGCTTGAAGTTCGCCGGATTTTCGCCTGTTCAGGCGTAGCTGCTTGAGTCTGGCAGTGAACGTCGCGGTATAAACGGCAAAGGCCCGCTAATTGGCGGGCCTTTGCTTTTGTCGCGCTGCTTGGGCAAGCACTCGCTCACCAGCCGCCCCAGCGTGCCGCGAGCCCCGCCAACACTGCGATTCCGGCGGTCTCGGTGCGCAGCACACGCGGTCCCAAGCCAATCGCGGTAAAGCCCTGTTCGCCGGCGGCGGCTTCCTCGTCGGCGCAAAGGCCGCCTTCGGGGCCGATCAGCAGCGTCACGCCACCAGGCGGCGGCGCGTCAGGCAGCGCCGCAAAGCCGATGCTCGCGCGCGGCGATAACAGCAGGCGCAGCTCGTCAGGCGCCGGCTCGCGCGACAGCGTATCGAGCCACGCGCCAATCTCGCACACCGGCATCACGTCCGGAACCCGATTACGTCCGCACTGCTCACACGACGCCCGCACCACACCCTGCCAGTGCTGCTGCCGCCGCTGCGCGCGCTCGCCGGTAAGCCGCACGATGCTGCGCGCGGTCGCGAGCGGCACGAAGCCCGAGGCGCCGAGTTCGACCGCCTTCTCGATCAGCCAGTCCATCTTGTCGCCGCCGGCGATGCCTTGGGCGAGCGTCAGCCGATACGGCGGCTCGACCTCGATCGCGCGAAATTCGCCGATTTTCACGCGAGCCGCACGACGCTCGACCTCCACGAGTTCGGCGCCGTATTCGCCGCCCTGGCCGTTGAACAACGTCAGGGAATCGCCTGGCTGCAGACGCAGCACGGCCACGTGGCGCACGACGTCGTCGGGCAGTGCGATCACGTCGTCGGCGTAAAGCGGGATATCAACAAAAAAACGGGGCATCGACGGGAGACTCTTGAATTCAGGACAGGTGGCGGGCGAGTGCCCAGCGATAGCCGTCGATATCCTCGACCTGCGCGAAGCGGTCGCCCCAGAACTGGTCCTGTGGCTCGCTCAGCGACTTCGCGCCGGCCGCGAGCGCGCGAGCATACACGGCGTCGACGTCCTCGACATAGACATAGAACGATTGCGGCGCGATCGTGCCCGCGCTTTTCGGCGTCTTCGCGGTCGAGCCGAACGCGCCTTCAGGCGCGAACATCACGATCAGCTGGCCTTGATAGGTCATCTCGACGTGCATGACGACGCCGTCGTCCTGCACGCTGTCGCGCACGTCGAAACCGAACGCCGCCGAGAAGAATGCCGTCGACGCGCGCGCGTCGCGCACCGTCAGATAGGGGGTGAGCCAGGGCACACCGGCGGGGTGGGGGGCGGTCATGGAGTTCTCCGGATCTCGTGAGGCGGCGAGGCCACGGTTGCGGGTTTCGGTCGGGCGCGGCACGTCGGCATCACACGAACCGATTCGCGCAAGGTGTCCGCGCTTCAAAAGGACGACTTCGTCAACGGGCTCAGTTTATCGCGCGCCGATCGCGCCGCCGAGAATAGCCCCGCGTGCAGGGCTGGTTCGTAATGACGCAGCGAATCGATGCCGCGCGCGGCGAGACGCTCGGTGAGCGTGTCGGCGGTGAGCGCGGCGGGGTCGAGCGTGTCGCTGGCGATCGCCATCAGCCATAGCGAGCCGTAGAGCGGCACGAAGGTGCCTAGCGTGCGTACCTGTGCGAACGCGGCGTGCAGATCGCCGAGCAGCGCGGCGATGCGCGGCGCGTGGTGGTACGGCGAACCGAGATGGAGCGACAGCAACGCATCAGCACGCAGCACGCGCTTCAACTGCGCGTAGAAGGTCGGCGTGTACAGGCCGGCCGCGGGCGAATCGGGTGGCGTCAGGTCGAATACGACGAGGTCGAACTGCGCGGCCGCGACGTTCGTTGCACCCTGCGTCGCGCGGGCCGCCGCCGCGACGTAGTCCGCCGCATCGCAGATCACCAGCTCGACGCGCGGATCGTCGAACGCACCGCCATGCACCTGCGGCAAATGTCCGCGCGTGAGCCGCACGACCTCGGGATCGAGCTCCGCGACGACGATCCGCTCGATGCCCGGATGCCTGAGCAATTGCCTCGCGGCCCCGCCATCGCCGCCGCCGAGCACCAGCGCCGCGCGCGGCGCCGGATGCGCGAGCGCGGCCGGATGCACCATGCATTCGTGGTAGATGAACTCGTCGCCTGCGGACGTCATCGGACGGCCGTCGAGCGTGAACAGCGCGCCGAGCTGCGGCGTGTCCCAGATCTCGATCGCTTGATAACGGGATTCGACACGCTCGACGAGGCGCGCGTGAGGAAAGCCGTAGACGGCGTCGGGACAAGGCTGGAACAATAGCGGGGCGTTCACGGCGGACGGGCTCGATCGGTAGTGCGGGCAAACAGCTGCTCGAATTGTAAATGCCGCCGCCTGGCGGTGTGCGTTGAACCGCACGGCCAGGCGGCTTTCCGGCCGGATAGGGGTTAACCTTCTGCTAGAATGTAACGCTTTCAGCCTTGTCCGCTTGCTCTGCCCGTTTCGCGTCTCCTGGCGCCGCATCGTGCGCCGTAGCGAAGTGACCGCCGAGCTTCCGGGCCTCAAGCGCGCCCCCGCTTTCTGACTCTGTCTCCGGACTCGACATGACGACCCCGTCTCCCGCACCCACCTCCCTGATGGCCAACGCGATCCGCGCGTTGGCCATGGACGCCGTTCAAAAGGCGAACTCCGGTCACCCCGGCATGCCGATGGGCATGGCCGAAATCGGCGTCGCCCTGTGGTCGCGTCATCTGCGCCATAACCCGAAGAACCCGCAATGGGCCGATCGCGACCGCTTCGTGCTGTCGAACGGTCACGGCTCGATGCTGCTGTACTCGCTGCTGCATCTGACCGGCTACGACCTGCCGATGGACGAGCTGAAGAACTTCCGCCAGCTCCATTCGAAGACGCCGGGTCACCCGGAATACGGCATCACGCCAGGCGTCGAGACGACCACCGGCCCGCTCGGCCAGGGTCTCGCGAACGCGGTCGGCATGGCGCTCGCCGAATCGCTGCTCGCCACCGAATTCAACAAGCCCGACGCCAGGATCGTCGATCACCACACGTACGTGTTCGTCGGCGACGGCTGCCTGATGGAAGGCATCTCGCACGAAGCCTGCTCGCTCGCGGGCGTGCTGAAGCTGAACAAGCTGATCGCGTTCTACGACGACAACGGCATTTCGATCGACGGCGAAGTGGTGCACTGGTTCCACGACGACACGCCGAAGCGCTTCGAGGCGTACGGCTGGAACGTGATCCCGAACGTGGTCGGCCATGACGTCGACGCGGTCGACGCGGCGATCAGGCAGGCGAAGCTGTCGGACAAGCCGACGCTGATCTGCTGCAAGACCGTGATCGGTGAAGGCGCGCCGACCAAGGCGGGCTCGCACGATTCGCACGGCGCGCCGCTCGGCGACAAGGAAATCGCGGCGACGCGCGAAGCGATCGGCTGGAAGTGGGAGCCGTTCGTGATTCCGCAGGAAGTCTACACGGCATGGGACGCGAAGGAAGCGGGCGCGCGCTTCGAAGCGGAATGGGACGAGGCGTTCGCTGCCTACGCGGCGAAGTACCCGCAGGAAGCGGCCGAATTCAAGCGCCGCAGCGCGAAGCAACTGCCGGCCGACTGGAAAGATAAGGCGAAAGCGATCATCGCCGGCGCGAACGAGCGCGCTGAGACCGTGGCGACGCGTAAGGCGTCGCAGCAGGCCATCGAAGGTCTGTCGGCCGTGTTGCCCGAACTGCTCGGCGGTTCCGCCGACCTGACCGGCTCGAACCTCACCAACTGGAAGGCCGCCAAGCCGGTGCGCGTGAATGCCGAAGGCCGTGCCGCCGGCAACTACGTGAACTACGGCGTGCGCGAATTCGGCATGAGCGCGGCGATCAACGGCGTCGCGCTGCACGGCGGCTACAAGGCGTTCGGCGGCACGTTCCTGACGTTCTCCGACTACAGCCGCAACGCGCTGCGCGTCGCCGCGCTGATGAAGTCGCCGTCGATCTTCGTGTTCACGCACGACTCGATCGGTCTCGGCGAAGACGGCCCGACCCACCAGTCGATCGAACACGTCGCGAGCCTGCGCCTGATCCCGAATCTGCAAACGTGGCGCCCGGCCGACACGGTCGAAACCGCGGTGGCCTGGACCCATGCGATCGAGCATGAAGGTCCGTCGTGCCTGATCTTCAGTCGCCAGAACCTGCAGTTCAACGAGCGCACCGACGCGCAGATCGCCAACATCGAGAAGGGCGGCTACGTGCTGCGCGACTGGGATGAAGAGATCGTCGCGCGTAAGATCATCCTGATCGCGACGGGCTCGGAAGTCGAACTCGCGATGAAAGCCGTCGAGCCCCTCGCGCGCGAAGGCATCGCCGCCCGCGTCGTGTCGATTCCGTCGACGACCGTGTTCGACAGGCAGGACGCCGAGTACCGCGAACGCGTGCTGCCGCATGGCGTGCGTCGCGTCGCGATCGAAGCGGGCGTGTCGGATTTCTGGCGCAAGTACGTGGGTCTGGAAGGCGGCGTGGTCGGCATCGACACGTTCGGCGAATCGGCCCCGGCAGGCGTGCTGTTCAAGCATTTCGGTTTCACCGTCGAGCACGTGGTGGCGACGGTCAAGGCCGCGCTCGGCTGATGGTTGCGTCGCGTTGCCGTCGTGCCCCTCGTGGCTGCGCGCGGCAACGCACCGAACCGGATGTCCGACCAGGCGAACCTAAACGGATTTTTTAGCCATCAGGAGATAAATCATGACGATTCGCGTCGCAATCAACGGCTACGGCCGGATCGGCCGCAATACCCTGCGCGCCTTCTATGAAAACGGCAAGAAGCACGATATCGAAATCGTTGCCATCAACGATCTGGGCGATGCGAAGACCAACGCCCACCTGACGCAGTACGACACCGCGCACGGCAAGTTCCCGGGCGACGTGTCGGTAGACGGCGACTACCTCGTCGTGAACGGCGACAAGATCCGCGTGCTGGCGAACCGCAACCCGGCCGAACTGCCGTGGGGCGAGCTGGGCGTCGACGTCGTGATGGAGTGCACGGGCTTTTTCACGACCAAGGAAAAGGCGAGCGCGCACATCAAGGGCGGCGCGAAGAAGGTCATCATCTCGGCGCCGGGCGGTAAGGACGTCGACGCGACGATTGTCTACGGCGTGAACCACAACGTGCTGAAGGCGTCGGACACGGTCATCTCGAACGCATCGTGCACGACCAACTGCCTCGCGCCGCTGGTCAAGCCGCTGAACGACAAGATCGGCCTCGTGAACGGCCTGATGACGACGATCCACGCGTACACGAACGACCAGGTTCTGACCGACGTGTACCACGAAGACCTGCGCCGCGCGCGTTCGGCCACGCATAGCCAGATCCCGACCAAGACCGGCGCGGCATCGGCGGTCGGCCTCGTGCTGCCCGAACTGAACGGCAAGCTGGACGGCTACGCAATCCGCGTCCCGACGATCAACGTGTCGGTCGTCGACCTGTCGTTCATCGCCGCGCGCGACACGACGGTCGAGGAAGTCAACGCGATCATGAAGGAAGCATCGGAAGGTGCGCTGAAGGGCGTCCTTGGTTACAACGACGCACCGCTCGTGTCGATCGACTACAACCACAACCCGGCTTCGTCGACGTTCGACTCGACGCTGACCAAGGTGTCGGGCCGACTCGTGAAAGTGTCGAGCTGGTACGACAACGAGTGGGGCTTCTCGAACCGCATGCTGGACACGGCTGTGGCGCTCGCGAACGCGAAGTAAGTTTCGGGTTTCACGCTGCATGAAAAAGCCGCTCTCCGGAGCGGTTTTTTTTCGTCTGCGATTTTTGCCGTCTACGGCGTGGGGAAATAGACGCCGGCGCGCTGCGCGGCGTTCGCGATGTGTGTCTCGATCGCCTTGCCCGCGGCGAGCGAATCGCGGGCCTTCAACGCGTCGAGAATCGCGCGATGTTCGGTGTACGTGGACAGCACCCGCTCGCGCCGGTAGAACGGCATGCGCTGGCTTTCCTGCATGATCTCGGCGCTGCTGCGCAGGATTGACTCGATCGCCGCATTGCCCGCGATGCTGACGATGCGCATATGGAACGCGTAGTCGAGCCGAGCTGCTTCGTCGAGTTCCTCGCAGGCGAGCGCGCTTTGCATCGCGGTGATGTTTTCCTCGAGCCACACGAGGTCGTCGTTGGTGACCGCGAGCACCGCCATACGCGCGACGAAGCCTTCGAGCGCGTAGCGCATCTGATACGTGTCGGGCAGCGACGACTGCTCGGCGAAGCGCCACGCCTGCGCGTTTTTCGCCTGCGCGCTTTCCACGTAGACGCCCTTGCCGGGGCGGATCACCAGCAGACCAAGCGCTTCCAGCGTGGAAAGCGCTTCGCGCAGTGACGCGCGGCTGATCGACAGTTCATCGGATAGCTGGCGCTGCGCCGGCAGCAGACTGCCCACCGGATAGACGCCCCCCTCGATACGCTCGCGGATGGTCGCGATGGCCGCGTCGGTGACGGTGTGCGGGACGTTTTTCATGAGGGATCGCTCGGTAGCGTGGTCTGACCGCAATTCTAATACTTGCGCGCGAGAAGGCGCGCCGCGCGCCGTCTGAAAACCCGAAATCCGACCCGAAATCGCCGAAAACACAACGGGTAAACACTGCTCGATGAGTCCTTGACGCGGGTATATCGGCTTTCTACTATTCGCCATAACAGTACTGGTCGGACCAGTCTGAACAGAAGTGACCGAGATAACCATCCGCAGGAGGAAGCCGTGTTGAAATTCTTCAATTCGCTATTTGGCCGGGTCGTGATAGCGCTCGTGGCCGGCATCGTGCTCGGTGCCGTGTTTCCGCATTTCGCGCAGTCCTTGCGGCCGCTTGGCGACGGCTTTCTGAAGCTGATCAAGATGGTGATCGGGCCGATCGTGTTCTGCGTGGTGGTGAGCGGCATGGCGCACGCGGGCGATCTGCGCAAGGTCGGCCGCGTGGGCTTGAAGTCGGTGATCTACTTCGAGGCGATGACGACCATTGCGCTCGTGATCGGCGCGGTGCTCGCTTACGCGACGCGTCCTGGTGCAGGGATGAACGTGAACCTGAACTCGCTCGATGCGGCGTCGCTCGCGACCTATACCGAACACGCGAAGAGCCTGAAGGACACAGCGGGCTTCCTGCTGAAGATCATCCCCGACACGGCGATCAACGCGTTCGCGACCGGCGACATTCTGCAGATCCTCGTGTTCTCGGTGCTGTTCGGCTCGGCGCTGTCGCTGCTCGGCAAGCGCGCGCAGCGCGTGAGCGGCTTGATCGATGAGCTGTCGCAGGTGTTCTTCCGCGTGATGGGCTTCATCATCAAGCTCGCGCCGCTCGGCGTGCTCGGCGCGATCGCGTTCACGACCGGCACCTATGGCGTCGAGTCGCTGAAGCAGCTCGGCATGCTCGTGCTGGTGTTCTACGCGAGCTGCGTGGTGTTCGTCGTGCTCGTGCTCGGCGCGGTGATGCGGCTCGCCGGCTTCAGCATCTTCAAGCTGATCCGCTATCTGCGCGAAGAACTGTCGATCGTGCTCGGCACCGCATCGTCCGACGCCGTGCTGCCGCAGATCATGCGCAAGCTCGAATGGATGGGCGTCAAGGATTCGACGGTCGGTCTCGTGATTCCGACCGGCTACTCGTTCAACCTCGACGGCTTCTCGATCTATCTGACGCTCGCCGTGCTGTTCATCGCGCAGGCGACCAACACGCCGCTGTCTATTCATGACCTGATCGTCGTCGTGCTGGTGTCGCTGGTGACGTCGAAGGGCGCGCACGGCATTCCGGGCTCTGCGATCGTGATTCTCGCGGCGACGCTCTCCGCGATTCCCGCGATTCCTGTGCTCGGTCTCGTGCTGATTCTGCCGGTCGACTGGTTCGTCGGCATCGCCCGGGCGCTCACCAACCTGATCGGCAACTGCGTCGCGACGGTGGTGGTTGCCGTGTGGGAAAACGATATCGACAAGGCGCGCGCGCATCGCGTGCTGAATCGAGACGCGGCGCTGCGCTACGTGCCCGTCGTCGACGACACGCTCGTCGAACCCGGTGCGGCCGAACCCGCGCCGGCGGTCTGACGGCTGCGCGGGGATCTGGTCTGACCAGACGAACCGGCATCGCTTTCCAGATAGCTCCTCGACCTTTTTTCGTAAAGCCGGCGGTTGCCGTGGCGTCGCCGGCTGTTTCTGACCTCTTCGACACCGACCGACATCATGGCCAACCCGATCCTCGACCCGAACGCTCCCGCCTTCACACGCCGCTACATGAACCTCGCCGATCCGCGCCTCGGCGCGAAGGCGCTGTTCGCCAGCGACGAATTCTTCGCGCCGAAAGAGCGCATGCTCGACCCGCAGCCGGCGGTGTTCATCCCCGGCAAATACGACGACCACGGCAAGTGGATGGACGGCTGGGAGACGCGTCGCAAGCGCACGACCGGCCACGACCATTGCGTGATCCGGCTCGCGCGGCCGGGCGTCGTGCATGGGGTCGATCTCGATACGAGCCACTTCACCGGCAATTTCCCGCCGGCGGCGTCGATCGATGCCTGTCATAGCGACGCTGACGTGCCGCCCGAGCACGCCGACTGGCAGCCGCTCGTGCCGGCGACAACGCTACAGGGCAACCAGCATCACTACGTCGAGGTGAAAGACGCGCGCCCGGTCACCCATCTGCGCGTGAATCTGTATCCGGACGGCGGGCTCGCGCGACTGCGCGTGTATGGCCAGCCGCAGCGCGACTGGAGCCGCGTCGAGCGCGGCACGCTGCTCGATCTCGCCGCGATCGAAAACGGCGCGTACCTCGTCGCCGCGAACAACCAGCATTTCGGGCCGGCCTCGCAGATGCTGATGCCGGGCCGTGGCGTGAACATGGGCGACGGCTGGGAAACGCGGCGGCGTCGCGAGCCGGGCAACGACTGGGCGATCGTCGCGCTCGCGCGGCCCGGCGTGATCCGCAAGATCGAAGTGGACACCGCGCACTTCAAGGGCAACTTCCCGGATCGCTGCTCGCTGCAGGCGGCATCGGTGACGGGCGGCACAGACGATTCCCTCGTCACGCAGGCGATGTTCTGGCCGGTGCTGCTCGGCGAACAGAAACTGCAGATGGATCACGTGCACGCGTTCGCGGACGACCTCGCCGCGCTCGGGCCGGTCACGCACGTGCGCTTCAACATCTTCCCGGACGGCGGCGTGTCGCGCCTGCGTCTGTGGGGCGAGATCGCTTAACGCAAGCAACGTCATGGAGCGGCACGCATGAAGATCCTGCAGATGGAACGCCTGACGCGCGCGGCCTTCGCGCCGTTCGGCGACGTGATCGAACTCGACGGCGCGCGTCGTTTTCCGATCAACGGCGGTACCACCGAGCGCTATCACGACCTCGCGCGCGTCGACGTGGTGGAGCAGGGCGGCCGGCCGCTCGTCAGTCTGTTTCGCGCGCAGCCGCGCGCGCTGCCCGTCGAGATCACGATGATGGAGCGGCATCCGCTCGGCAGCCAGGCTTTCATTCCCTTACGCGCGGGCCGATATCTGATGGTGGTCGCGCCGGCCGGCGAGTTCGACGCCGCGCGCATGCGCGCGTTCTGGACCGATGCGTGGCAGGGCGTCAATTACGCGAAAGGGGTCTGGCACCATCCGCTGCTCGCGCTCGATCAGGTCAGCGATTTCATCGTCGTCGATCGCGGCGGCGATGCGCCGAATTGCGACGAATTGCAGTTGGCCGAGCCGTGGCGCCTCGCCTTCGAGCCGAGCGTGGAGCTGGTCGGATAGCGGCGATTGTCGCCGCCTGAATAAAAAAGACCCGGCCGATGCCCATCGGCCGGGTCTTTTTTCTGACTTGCCAGGTCGCGTTCGCAGGCGACCCGCGACGCATCAGTGCTTACGATGCGGGCAATTTTCCTTCGTGCACGCCCCATACAGCGCCAGCGCGTGTTCCTGCAGCTTGAAGCCGCGTGCTTTGGCGATGGACTGCTGACGGCTTTCGATTTCGGGGTCGAAAAATTCCTCGACCAGCCCGCAATCGAGGCACACGAGGTGGTCGTGGTGCGACCCCTCGTTCAGTTCGAACACCGCCTTGCCCGATTCGAAATTGCTGCGCGAGAGCAGGCCGGCCTGCTCGAATTGCGTCAGCACGCGATAGACGGTGGCGAGACCGATATCGAGCTCCTCGTGCAGGAGGTTGCGGTACACGTCTTCGGCGGTCAGGTGACGCACCGGGCTATGCTGGAAAATCTCAAGGATTTTGAGGCGCGGAAGGGTCGCCTTGAGCCCGATGTTCTTGAGATCGGTTGGATTGGTCATGACAAGGGATCCCTAGAGTACAATGCTGGGCTCTCATAGTAATGTGTTTTTGCCGTTCTGGTCATCTTCGATGGAATGAGCGCGGCCCGCAAGCGGGCCCGCACGGTGAGTGAAATGATTTCTAAATCTCAATTGATCTACCGGGGGAGCCGCATGCGGGGTACCTTGATCGCTGTTGCGACTGTCGCGGTTCTTGCCGGATGTTCCACATACGACAGCCTGACCCAGCGCATTGCCCAACGCATTACGCCGTATCGGATTACGGTTGTGCAAGGTAATTTCGTGTCGCAGGAAATGGCCGACCAGATGAAGGTCGGCATGACGCGCGCGCAGGTGCGTCAGTTGCTCGGCACGCCGCTGTTGACCGACATGTTCCACGCGAATCGCTGGGATTACGTGTTCTATTTCAAGCGCGGCTCGACGTCGATCGTGCAGCAGCGTGACTTCGTCGTGTACTTCTCCGGCGACCTCGTGACCCACTGGACGGGCGGCGAGGATCTGCCGACCAATCTCGAATTGCTGGCCGAGATCGACGGCGACCGCCGTGGCCGCAGCCCGAACGCGACGCCGCCGCGCGCGGCGAGCGCGGCCGAGGCCGCCAACGCCGTGGCCGCCAGCGACGCAGCCGCCGCCAGTGCGGCGGCCGCCGCGGCACCGGCTACCGTGGATACGACGCGCTCGCCGTCGGTCGAAGGCGCCCAGCAGGCCGCCACGCCGTCCATGGACGCCAACGCGGAAGCCGCCCAGGCGGCCAATCGCGCAACGAGCGCGGTGCCGACGCCGAGCCGCGCGCCGTCCGTGCGGTCGGCCGTGCCGAGAGCGAACGCCGGCGGGATCCCGACGCAAGGCCCGACGTCCGGCGGTCAGCCGCAGTTCCAGTTCAAGCGTCCGCCGCCGCCCGCTCAGGAGAACGAGAGCAACCCGGTCGGCCCGACGGGCTCGCAAAGCAGCGGCAGCCCGACGCTGAACACTTCGCCGGCGACGCCGGGAACGAGCAACTGATTTGCTCGTCGGTGTTGTGAGGCGGGCTGCGCGCCACATGTGCGGCGCCCGCCAGATGTGTGTTTGTCCGGCACCAGGCGAGGTCGGAAATGCGCCGCTTGGGCCGCATGAATGTGTTGCCGCGGTTGCCGCGGCAGTAGGTCGCCGCAGCGGGCCGTATCGGTCAGTCACCTGAGCGAGCCGTCCCGGTTGGCCGCCCGCATTGGCTCCAGCAGCGAGCCGGGTGACTTTGCTCCCTGCCGCCGCGTGTCCCTATATCGACCGGGCGCATTCCCCGGCACACTGGTCCGGGCATTCGCCGGGCCGCGTTTGCCGGGCTCCATACCGGTTGACTCTTTTCGAATTCATCGTCATGAAAATTGCCATTGCAGGCGCATCGGGCCGGATGGGCCGCATGCTCATCGAAACCGTCCTCAACGATGCCGACGCGACGCTGTCCGGCGCGCTCTGCCGCACGGGCGCTGCGCAGCTTGGCCAGGACGCCGGCGCGTTCCTCGGCAAAGAGACCGACGTGCTGCTGTCCGACGACATCGAGCTTGTGTTCGCCGAATCCGACTACCTGATCGACTTCACGCGTCCCGACGCGACGCTCGCGCATCTCGAAGCCGCGCAGCGCCACGACGTGAAAATGGTGATCGGCACGACCGGCTTCGACAACGCGCAAAAAGCGCAGCTGCGCGCGGCGGCGCAGAAGATCGGCGTCGTGTTCGCGTCGAACATGAGCGTCGGCGTTAACGTCACGCTGAAGCTGCTCGAATACGCGGCGCGGCACTTCTCGACCGGCTACGACATCGAGATCATCGAGGCGCATCATCGTCACAAGGTCGACGCGCCGTCCGGCACCGCGCTGACGATGGGCGAAGTGATCGCCAACGCGCTCGGCCGCAATCTCGACGACTGCGCGATCTACGGCCGCGAAGGCGTGACCGGCGAGCGCGATCCGTCGACGATCGGCTTCTCGGCGATTCGCGGCGGCGATATCGTGGGCGATCATACGGTGCTGTTCGCGGGCATCGGCGAGCGCATCGAGATCACGCACAAATCGGCAAGCCGCCTGGCATATGCACAAGGCGCGCTTCGTGCTGTACGCTTCCTCGAAGGCCACGACAACGGCTTCTTCGACATGCAGGACGTGCTCGGCCTGCGTTGAGCGAAGCCCGTTGCGCAGAGGCGGAGTAGCGCATCCCGAGCGCGCCCTCCCGAAGTCACTTTCCCAAGGCGAGGTCAGATGGCAGGCAGCAGCGGCATCATCCATTACCTGCAAACGAGCGACGCAATCACGCATGGCGTCGCCTATGTGCTGCTGGCCATGTCGATTGCGAGCTGGTGTTTTCTGATCGTCAAGAGCTGGATTCTGACGCGCGCGAAACGCCAGGCCAACCGGGCGATCGCGCGCTTCTGGCAGGCGCCGACGCTCGCCGAAGGCGTCGCCATCCTGCGCCGCACTGATCGTGAGCGCGTGTTCGCGCCGCTCGCCGAAGCGGCGCTGAATGCGGCCGAGGTCGACATTCCGGGCGCGCTGCTCGCGCGCGTCGAGCGCAGCGAACGGGTGCTGCGCGCGCTGCGCCAGGCGCTCAATGCGTCGCAGCGGCGGCTCGAGTTCGGTCAGGTGCTGCTTGCGTCGGTTGGCAGCACCGCGCCGTTCGTCGGTCTGCTCGGCACCGTATGGGGTATCTATCACGCGCTCGGCAGCATCGCGGCGAGCGGGCAGGCGCAGATCGAGAACGTCGCGGGACCGGTGGGCGAAGCGCTGATCATGACCGCGTTCGGTCTGGTGGTGGCGATTCCGGCGGTGCTCGCGTACAACGTGCTGGGCCGGCTCGTGCGGCAGTTGTCCGAGGAGTTGGACGGCTTCGCGCACGATCTGCATGCGTACGTGTGCTCCCCAACCGAGCACGCGCCGACGCCTCCGCGCGCGCAGCAGGCGGCGCGCGAGGCGCACCGCTGACTTGTCACGCGCGGCGGGCTCGGCACATCGCGACCTTCCTCGCACGACACACCGCCCATCGCACGGGCAAGCTCAGACGCAAGGAGGCGACATGGCATTCGGCGGACTCGAGAAGAAGCAGACGGCCGCGCCGATGGCCGAGATCAACATGACGCCGCTGATCGACGTGATGCTGGTGCTGCTGGTGATTTTCATCATCACCGCGCCGCTGTTCTCGCACGCGATCCGGCTCGATCTGCCGAAGGTCGCGGCGGCGCCCGCGCGCCAGACCCCGCAAACCATCTCCCTTTCGATCGACGGCGCCGGCAAGCTCTACTGGAACGGCAAGCCGATCACGCTCGCGCAGATGCGCGCGCAGTTCGCCGAGGCCGGCAAGCGGGCGGACCAGCCGGACCTCCAGTTGCGCGCGGAGCGCTCGACGCGCTACGAAGTGATTGCGCAGGTGATGGGCGCCGCGCAGCAGGCGGGGCTCGAGCGGATCGGCTTCGTGACGGACCCGCCGCCGCCCGCCGCGCGGCACTGAGCGCCACCGGGTGCGCACCGCGTTCACGAATCCGGCATACGCAGTCCCGCACCACGCCGCGCGGCGCACCCGTCCGCGAACGGTATAATCAGCCCTTTCCCCGCCGAAGGGGACACGACGCAACGACATTCTGCAGAGCACCGGGCCGGTGCGAAAGCACCGAACCTGGCGATCCCATCACACCATGCACGAAAAATACGTTCCCTCCGACGTCGAAGCCGCCGCGCAAGGGCAATGGCGCGCCGTCGACGCCTACAAGACGACGGAAACCACCGACAAGCCCAAGTTCTACTGCGTCTCGATGCTGCCGTATCCGTCGGGCAAGCTGCATATGGGGCACGTGCGCAACTACACGATCAACGACGTGATGTACCGCTATCTGCGGATGAACGGCTACAACGTGCTGATGCCGATGGGTTGGGATGCCTTCGGCATGCCGGCGGAGAACGCCGCGATGGCCAACAACGTGCCGCCCGCGCAGTGGACCTACGACAACATCGCTTACATGAAGAAGCAGATGCAGTCGATGGGCCTCGCGATCGACTGGTCGCGCGAAGTCGCGACCTGCAGCCCTGACTACTACAAGTGGAACCAGTGGCTGTTCCTGAAGATGCTCGAAAAGGGCATCGCGTACAAGAAAACCGGCACCGTGAACTGGGACCCGGTCGACCAGACCGTGCTCGCGAACGAGCAGGTGATCGACGGGCGCGGCTGGCGCTCGGGCGCGCTCGTCGAAAAGCGCGAAATCCCGATGTACTACATGCGCATCACGCAGTACGCGGATGAACTGCTGAACGATCTCGAAGGCCTCGGCTGGCCCGAGCGCGTGAAGATCATGCAGCAGAACTGGATCGGCAAGAGCTTCGGCGTGAACTTCGGCTTCCCGTATGAAATCGACGGCGAACAGAAGCTGCTGCGCGTGTTCACGACGCGCGCCGACACGATCATGGGCGTCACGTTCTGCGCGATCGCCGCCGAGCATCCGCTCGCCACGCGTCTCGCGCAAGACAAGCCGGAACTGCAGCCGTTCATCGACGAATGCAAGCGCGGTGGCGTCGCCGAAGCCGACGTCGCGACGATGGAAAAGAAAGGCATGGCCACCGGCTTCTACGTCACGCATCCGCTGACGCAGGCGAAGGTCGAGGTGTGGATCGGCAACTACGTGCTGATGACTTACGGCGAAGGCGCGGTGATGGGCGTGCCGGCGCACGACGAGCGCGACTTCGCGTTCGTGAAGAAATACGGTCTGCCGATAAAGCAGGTCGTCGCGGTCGAGGGCAAGGAATTCTCGACCGAAGCGTGGGCGGAGTGGTACGGCGAGAAGACCGGCACGCTGGTGAACAGCGGCAAGTACGACGGCCTCGCCTACGACGAAGCCGTAGACCGCATCGCCGCCGATCTCAAGGAACTGGGCCTCGGCGACAAGCAGATCACGTGGCGTCTGCGTGACTGGGGCGTGTCGCGCCAGCGTTACTGGGGCACGCCGATCCCGATCATCCACTGCCCGAAGTGCGGCGACGTGCCGGTGCCGGAAAAAGACCTGCCGGTCGTGCTGCCGGAAGACCTGGTGCCGGACGGCACGGGCAATCCGCTCGCGAAGTCCGAAGCGTTCCTGAACTGCACGTGCCCGAGCTGCGGCGGCGCGGCAAAGCGCGAAACCGACACGATGGACACCTTCGTCGATTCGTCGTGGTACTTCTACCGCTACGCGTCGCCGGATGCGAAGACGATGGTCGACGAGCGCACCGACTACTGGGCGCCGATGGATCAATACATCGGCGGTATCGAACACGCGATCCTGCACCTGCTGTACTCGCGTTTCTGGGCGAAGGTGATGCGCGACCTCGGTCTCGTGAAGTTCGGCGAACCGGCGAAGAACCTGCTCACGCAGGGTATGGTGCTCAACGAAACCTATTACCGCGAAAACGAAGCGGGCAAGAAGACCTGGTACAACCCGGCGGAAGTGACCGTGTCGTTCGACGACAAGGGCCGCCCGGTCGGCGCGGTGCTGAACGCTGACGGCCAGCCGGTCGTGCTCGGCGGCGTCGAGAAGATGTCGAAGTCGAAGAACAACGGCGTCGACCCGCAGATGCTGATCGATCAGCACGGCGCGGACACCGCGCGTCTGTTCGTGATGTTCGCGGCTCCGCCCGAGCAGCAGCTCGAGTGGTCGGGTTCGGGCGTCGAAGGCGCGAGCCGCTTCCTGCGTCGCGTGTGGAACTTCGGCTATTCGAACGAAGCCGCGCTGCGCGCGGGCGGCCAGTTGGACGCCGCACGATTCAACGACACCGACAAGGCGCTGCGTCGTGAGATCTATAGCGTGCTGAAGCAGGCCGATTTCGACTATCAGCGTCTTCAGTACAACACGGTGGTATCGGCCGCGATGAAGATGCTCAACGCGCTCGACGGCGCGAAGGGCGCGCAGACCGCCGTGCTGCGTGAAACCTACGGTGTGATGCTGCGCGTGCTGTACCCGGTCGTGCCGCACCTGACGTTCCAGCTATGGCAGGAGCTCGGCTATGCCGACGAATTCGGCCCACTGCTCGACGCGCCGTGGCCGAAGGTCGACGAGAAGGCGCTCGAACAGGCCGAGATCGAACTCGTGCTGCAGGTGAACGGTAAGGTGCGCGGCGCGATCACGGTCGCGAAGGACGCGTCTCGCGAAGCGATCGAGCAGCTCTCGGCCGAGCACGCAATGGTCGTGAAGTTCAGCGAAGGCAAGGCGCCTAAGAAGATCATCGTGGTGCCGGGCCGTCTCGTGAACGTGGTCGTTTGACGTTCCAGGCCCTCATCCGGCAGACGGAGCGCCGCCCGCCCGGCGGCGTTCCTCGGCACCGCGAATCCACTGCGAACCGGGAGCGAATGTGACTCGCAGATCGTTTTTGACGCTCGCTTGCAGCGTAATGATGTTGTCGGCCTGCGGCTTCCAGTTGCGCGGCCAGCAGGACTTCGCGTTCAAGCGCCTCTATGTGGCGGGCGGCTCGCCCGCGGCCATGGCGCGCTTCACGCGCATCGTGCAGGGCGGCAGCGACACCGTGGTGGTCAGCTCGCCCGCCAATGCCGATGCGCTCCTGCAGATCACGCAGAACCGCAACGTCAGCACGCTGACGCTGAATTCGCTGGGCGTCGTCGCCGAGTATCAGTTGAATCTGCAGATGACCTACACGCTGACCGGCAAGGACGGCACCGTGTTGATTCCGGGCAGCGTGATCGCGCTGAACCGCGCGATGACCTATAGCGACCAGTTCTCGCAGGCGAAGGCCGCCGAGTCCGACATCCTGTTCGCCGACATGGAAAACGACGCGGTCGATCAGCTCGTCCGCCGTCTCGGCGTGGTGCGCTCGCTGCATCCGACGCCGGCCGAGGCCGTGCCGGCCATTGTGCCGCGCGCACCGCTGCCGCCGCCGCCGCTGTGAGCATCGCGCCGTTCGTGATTCGTCGAATCTCATTCATCCCGTCAACCGCCAGCCATGCAACTGCGACCTGACGCGCTCGAAGCGCATCTCGCCCGCGGCCTCGCCGGACTGTACGTCGTATACGGCGACGAGCATCTGCTCGCGCAGGAAGCGTGCGATCGCATCCGCGCGGCGGCGCGCGCGGCCGGCTTCACCGACCGCTCGGTGTTCACGGTCGAGCGCGGTTTCGACTGGAGCTCGCTGCTCGGCGCGAGCCAGTCGATGTCGCTGTTCGGCGACCGTCAGCTGGTCGAGTTGCGCATTCCGTCGGGCAAACCCGGTAAGGAAGGCGCCGATGCGCTGAAGGCGCTCGCATCCACCGTCAACGACGACGTGCTGACGATGATTACGCTGCCGCGCCTCGATGCGGCCACGCAAAAGTCGGCATGGTTCACCGCGCTCGCCGACGCCGGCGTCGCGCTGAAGATCGATCCGGTCGAGCGCGCGCAGCTGCCGAACTGGGTCGGGCAGCGGCTCGCGGCCCAGGGTCAGCGCGTCGCAGCCGGCGAGGAGGGGCGGCGTGCGCTCGCGTTCATCTCCGAGCGCGTCGAGGGCAATCTGCTCGCCGCGCATCAGGAAATCCAGAAGCTCGGGCTGCTGTATCCGAACGGCTCGCTGAGCTTCGATCAGGTTCAGGACGCGGTGCTCAACGTCGCGCGCTACGACGTGTTCAAGCTCAACGAGGCGATGCTCGCGGGCGACGTCGGCCGTCTCGCGCGCATGCTCGACGGGCTGCGCGGTGAAGGCGAGGCCGCGGTGCTCGTGCTGTGGGCGGTCGTCGAAGAAGTGCGCACGCTGCTGCGGATCAAGCGCGGCGTCGCGGCCGGCAAGCCGCTCGCGATGCTCACGCGCGAGAACCGCGTGTGGGGTCCGCGCGAACGGCTGATCGGACCTGCGCTGTCGCGCGTCAGCGAAGCGGCGCTCGAGAAGGCACTCGCGCTGGCGGCGCGGCTCGACCGGCAGGTGAAGGGGCTGTCGGGCGGCACGCCGGGCAATCATCGCAACGATCCGCCGCCCGATCCGTGGGACGGCCTGTTCGAACTCGCGATGACGGTGGCGGCGCCAAAACCGTCGGCAGCTTCGCCAGTGCCGCCGCCGCGACCTCGGGTGCCAACGGCGGCGCCAGCGCGGCGGCCAGTCTGAAGCGGCACAGCTGATTCGCGCGAGCGTCGAAGCAGTGGCTGATGCGAGCCATCGTGTACCAACTGCCAGTCGTTCCACACAGACAGACCAGCGTGTTTCGCGTGCCACGCGCCGAACGAAACGCATCGGCGAACCTGTGACAGCACAGTGCACCCGCCGCTCGCGTGCGAGCAAAGCCCCGGTACCCGACTTACAATCGTTTGATCTTTCGCTAATCCTGCCCGACCACCGCATGCCAACGTGCGGGGCATCACGAGAATGACCATGGATATCGACCAGTACATGACCGACCTCGGCCAACGCGCCCGTCAGGCTTCGCGCGCGATGGCGCGGGCGTCGACCGCCGCGAAGAATGCGGCGCTTGCGGCCGTTGCCGAGGCGATCGAGCGCGATGCCGATCTGCTGAAGGCCGCCAATGCGCGCGACCTCGAACGCGCCCGCGGCAAGGGCCACGATGCCGCGTTCATCGACCGGTTGACGCTGTCCGACAAGGCGCTGAAAACGATGGTCGAAGGCCTGCGCCAGGTCGCGGCGCTGGCCGACCCGATCGGCGAGATCAGCAATCTGAAGTACCGGCCGAGCGGCATCCAGGTCGGCCAGATGCGTGTGCCGCTCGGGGTGATCGGCATCATCTACGAATCGCGCCCGAACGTGACGATCGACGCGGCCGCGCTGTGCCTGAAGTCCGGCAACGCGACCATTTTGCGCGGCGGCTCCGAAGCGCTCGAATGCAATACCGCGCTCGCGAAGCTGATCGGCGAGGGCCTCGAAGCGGCCGGTCTGCCGCAGGACGCGGTGCAGGTGGTCGCGACGTCGGACCGCGCGGCGGTCGGCAAGCTCATCACGATGACCGAGTACGTCGATGTGATCGTGCCGCGCGGCGGCAAGAGCCTGATCGAGCGTTTGATGAACGAAGCGCGCGTGCCGATGATCAAGCACCTCGACGGCATCTGCCACGTTTATGTCGACGATCGCGCGGACCTGGCGAAGGCGCTCAACGTCTGCGACAACGCGAAGACGCACCGCTACGGCACCTGCAACACGATGGAGACGCTGCTGGTCGCGCGTGGCATTGCGGCCGAAGTGCTACCGCCGCTGGGCAAGCTGTATCGCGGCAAGGACGTCGAGCTGCGCGTCGATGCGGCGGCGCGCGCGGTGCTGGCCGATGCGGGCGTCGGTCCGCTCGTCGATGCGAGCGAGGAAGACTGGCGCACCGAATATCTCGCGCCGGTGCTCGCGATCAAGGTGGTCGACGGCATCGACGCGGCGATCGAGCACATCAACACGTATAGCTCGCAGCACACCGACGCGATCGTCACCGAAGACCACGACCGCGCGATGCGCTTCCTGCGCGAAGTCGATTCGGCGAGCGTGATGGTCAACGCGTCGACGCGTTTCGCGGACGGCTTCGAGTTCGGCCTCGGCGCCGAGATCGGCATTTCGAACGACAAGCTGCACGCGCGCGGCCCGGTCGGCCTCGAAGGGCTGACGTCGCTGAAATACGTCGTGCTGGGTCATGGCGAAGGCCGTCAATAAAGCACGAATCGAAGCGCCACAACAACAAGGACCACAAGGACCCCCGCCGATGCTTTGGGTAAAGACGTTTCACATCGTATTGATTGCCTCCTGGTTTGCCGGCCTGTTCTATCTGCCGCGCATCTTCGTCAATCTGGCGATGGAAACGGAACCCGCCGCGACGGCGCGTCTTCTGCTGATGGCGCGCAAGCTGTTCCGCTTCATGAGCTTCATCGCCGTGCCCGCGATCGCGTGCGGCCTGTGGTTGTGGCTCGTGATCGGCATCGGCAGCGGGCAGGGCTGGATTCATGCGAAGGTCGGCGTGGTCGTGCTGCTCGTCATCTATCACGCGTATTGCGGCGTGCTGTTGCGCAGGTTCGAGCGCGGCGAGAATCGCCACTCGGACAAGTGGTATCGGATGTTCAACGAGCTGCCGGTGCTCGGTATGCTCGCGGCGGTCGCGCTGGTAGTGATCAAGCCGTTCTGAGCGGCTGACGGCGTTAAGCAGGGCGCTGGAAAAGATCAAAGGGTGGTATGCCGGCTGAATGGCACACCGCCCTTTTGCGTTACCCCGTCGTTTCGGATTCCATCGCAGCGGTTCACCCCTGCGAATCCACCCGCCGCCGGTGGATCACTTCCTTCGTTTGCGCGAGCTTCTCCAGCAGTTCGGGCCCGCGGCTCAGCGCGACGCCGACCGCCAGAATGTCGCCGATCGCCAGATGTGACACCCGCGAGGTCATCGGGGAGAAGATGTCGGTGTCTTCGTCGACGTTCGCAAAGAGGCCCACGGTTGCGAGCCGCGCGAGCGGCGAATTGCCGTGCGTGATCGCGATCACCTTCGCGCCCGCGTTCAGCGCGGCCTTCGCGGCATCGATGATGTCGCGCGTGCGGCCCGTATTGGAAATCGCGACGACCACGTCCCCAGGTCCGAGCAGCGCGGCCGACATCAGAAACGTATGCGGGTCCGAATACGCGACGCTCGGCATGCCGAGCCGAAAGAACTTGTGCTGCACGTCGAGCGCGGCGATGCCTGAGCCGCCCGCCCCGTAGAACTCGATGCGCTTCGCTTGCGCGAGCATGTCGATCGCCGCCGCGACGCTATCCGACGACAGATTGTTGCGCACCTGAATCAGCGCGCCGATCGTCCGGTCGAGCACCTTCGCGGCGACACCCGGCGTCGGCTCGTCGGGCCGCACGTCGCGATAGACGGCGGGCACTTCGCTGGCGATGCCCTGCGCGAGACGGATCTTGAATTCGCGAAAGCCGGAGAAACCGAGCGCGTGGCAGAAGCGCGCGATCGTCGGCTGACTCACGCCCGCGCGCGCGGCGACCTCGGTCATCGACAGATCGAGTACCTCGCGCGGCGCCTCGATCACGTAATCGGCCAGCTTGCGTTCGGACGGGCGCAGCTGGTCGCGCATCTCTTCCACCTGGGACAGCATCATCGGAAAACTCGCACTATGCTGAAGAACGTGTGGACTATATCCGATTGATCGTTGGCGCACAAAAGGTAGGTACAAAAACTACATATCGGCGAGTAAGTGTATTCCCTGGGTTTCTGCTATAAAGCGCTAAGGCGCCGCCAGTAGGGCGACCTGGCGATCCGTGCCATGCGGCGCCGCAACAGAGTTCGTCATTGCGATCGTGTAGTTTTTCTACTAAGATGACGTCGTTCGATATCACAACCCCGCGATGCCGCCAGGTGTCATGCGTGCGCCTGCCGCCAGCGACGAAGGAGCTCCGATGGTTTCCCCGCATTCGCAATTGTTGAAGGTCACGCAACGCGTGATCGAGCGCAGCAAGCCCACGCGCGCAGCGTATCTGGCCCGCATCGAGCATGCGCAGGGGCGCTTTCCGGCGCGCGGCGCGTTGTCGTGCGCGAACCTCGCTCACGGTTTCGCCGGCCTCGAGGGCAACGACAAGCTCGTGATCAAGCAGATTCGCGAGCCGAATATCGGCATCGTGTCGTCGTACAACGAGATGCTGTCGGCGCACGCGCCGTACAAAAACTACCCGGACATCATCAAGCAGGCCGCGCGCGAAAACGGCGGCGTCGCGCAATTCGCGGGCGGCGTGCCGGCGATGTGCGACGGCGTCACGCAGGGCAACGCGGGCATGGAGCTATCGCTGTTCTCGCGCGAAGTGATCGCGATGAGCACGGCCGTCGCGCTCACCCACAACATGTTCGACGCGGCGCTGTGCCTCGGCATCTGCGACAAGATCGTGCCGGGCCTGCTGATCGGCGCGCTGCAGTTCGGCCATTTGCCGACCATCTTCGTGCCGGCCGGCCCGATGGCAAGCGGCCTGTCGAACGACGACAAAGCCAGGACGCGTCAGCAGTTCGCGACCGGCCAGTGCGGCCGCGACGCGCTGCTCGAAGCGGAAGCGGCCGCCTATCACAGCCACGGCACCTGCACGTTCTACGGCACCGCGAACAGTAACCAGATGCTGATGGAAGTGATGGGCCTGCATCTGCCGGGCTCGGCCTTCGTGCATCCGCACACGCCGCTGCGCGACGCGCTGACCGCGCAGGCCGCGCGCCGCGTGCTCGATCTGACGGTCGAGCGCGGCCACTACATGCCGATCGGCCATGTGGTCGACGAGAAGGCGATCGTCAACGGCATCGTCGCGCTGCTGGCGACCGGCGGCTCGACCAATCACACGCTGCACCTCGTCGCGATTGCGCGCGCGGCCGGCATCGTGATCGACTGGGACGACTTCGACACGCTGTCGCAGGCGGTACCGCTGCTTGCGAAGATCTATCCGAACGGCAAGGCCGACGTGAACCACTTCCACGCGGCGGGCGGCGTCGCGTTCCTCGTGCGCAATCTGCTCGAAGGCGGTCTGCTGCATGAAGACGTGAACACGGTCGCGGGCAAGGGTCTGAAGCGCTACACCGAGGAGCCGAAGCTGCTCGACGGCAAGCTGCAATGGGTGGCAGGTGTCGAGGCGAGCGCGGACACAGCGGTGCTGCGCGGCATCAGGGAGCCGTTCCAGCCGGACGGCGGCCTGCGTCTGATGCAGGGCAAGCTCGGCCGCGGCGTAATCAAGATTTCGGCGGTCGCGGCTCAGCACCGCATGGTGAAGGCGCCGGCAATCGTGTTCGATTCGCAGGAAGCGGTGCAGGAAGCGTTCGACAAGGGCGAGCTCAAGCGCGACTTCATCGCGGTGGTGCGCTTCCAGGGCGCACGCGCAAACGGCATGCCCGAGTTGCATCGTTTGACGCCGCTGCTCGGTGTGCTGCAGGATCAGGGTTTCCATGTCGCGCTGGTGACCGATGGCCGTATGTCGGGCGCGTCGGGCAAGGTGCCGGCGGTCATCCATCTGTCGCCGGAAGCGTTGCTGCAAGGCCCGATCGGCAAAGTGCGCACGGGCGACATGCTGGTGATCGACGCCGAAGCGGGCCTGCTCGACATCGAAATCGACGCAGCCGAGTGGGCCGCGCGTCCGAACGCCGAGCCGCTGCATCAGGCGGACAACGAAGTCGGCTTCGGCCGCGAGCTGTTCGGCGTGTTCCGTGCGGCGGCGGCGCCGGCGGAGCAGGGCGCGTCGGTGTTCGGCAAGCTGGTCGGCGAGGGCGGCACGGTCGACGGCCAGCACGGCCACGGCGGCCATCACAAGCACGGCCACGACGGTGACCATCAGCACGGCCATCGATCCAGCGACCATCACACGAGCACCGCGCAAGCCGGCGCGGCGCCGCAGAAACAAGGAGTCTGACTATGACGTCGAAAACAGTAAGCGATATCGTGCGCCTCGGCCCGGTGATTCCGGTGCTCGCGTTCGACACGGTCGAACAGGGCGAACACGTGTCGCGCGCGTTGCACGCGGGCGGCGTGAAGGTGCTCGAAATCACGCTGCGCACGCCGGCGGGCCTCGGCGCGATCGAGCGTGCGTGCGAACTCGCGGACGACATCGTGGTCGGTGTCGGCACGATCACGAAGCCCGAGCATTGCGCCCAGGCGAAGAAGGCGGGCGCGCAGTTCGGCGTGTCGCCGGGTCTGACCAAGGACATGCACAAGGCCGCGCAGGATGTGGGTCTGCCGCTGTTGCCCGGCGTGATGACGCCGTCGGACATCATCCTCGCGCTCGAGCTCGGCTACGAGATCGTCAAGTTCTTCCCCGCACAGCAGGCGGGCGGCGTGCCGATGCTGCAGGCGTTCCACGGCCCGTTCCCGGCGCTGAAGTTCTGCCCGACCGGCGGCATCACGCCGGAAAGCGCGCCGCACTTCCTGTCGCTGCCGAACGTGGTCTGTGTCGGCGGTTCGTGGCTCACGCCGAAGGCCGCGCTCGCCGCGCAGAACTGGGACGAGGTCACCCGCCTCGCGCGCGCCGCGAGCCAGCTGGCGGCACCCGCGCACTAAGCCCCACAACCCAATAGCGCATCGGTCAACTGAACCGGGCCCAGGAGTCTCGTCGATACAGCCGCATCAGGCTGTCGCGCCGAGACTCTTTTTTTACCTGATATGCGTGCTGGATTTGCGCGCGCTTTCTGGAAACAAACAGTAGAATTCAGCGTCCGCGCGGCTAGCCGGGTTTTCAGGCATCGCGCAGGTTGCCGTGAGACGAAGTGCCGGCCGCACCCGCACTCTGAAGTCAATAAACCAAAGGAGGGGCTTCATGGAATCTGCCCACGGCAGCTTGCTGCTGGTCTACGCATTGATCGCGATCGCGCTGCTGATCTTGATGATCACGCGCTTCAAGGTCTATCCGTTTCTCGTTCTGATCATCGTGTCGTTGCTGCTGGGCCTCGTGGCCGGCATGCCGATGCAGACCATCGTCAAATCGTTCGAAACGGGGAACGGCAACACGCTCGGGCACATTGCCATCGTCGTCGGTCTCGGTACGATGCTCGGCAAGATGATGGCCGAATCGGGCGGCGCCGAGCGCGTCGCGACCACGCTGATCAACTGGTTCGGTGAGAAACACATTCACTGGGCGATGATGGTGGTCGCGATCATCGTCGGCTTGCCGGTGTTCTTCGAAGTCGGCTTCGTGCTGCTGATTCCGATCGCGTTCAACGTCGCCAAGCGCACCAACAAATCGCTGCTGCTGGTCGGCCTGCCGATGGTCGCGGGTCTGTCCGTCGTGCACGGGCTGATCCCGCCGCACCCGGCCGCACTGCTCGCCGTGCAGGCGTATCACGCGGACATCGGCAAGACGATCGCCTACGGTCTGATCGTCGGCGTGCCGTGCGCGATCGTCGCCGGTCCGCTGTTCGCGTTGATGGTGAGCCGTCATATCCAGTTGCCGAAGGAAAATCCGCTTGCCGCGCAATTTCTGGGCAGCGACGTGAAGGACGCCAACGGCGTGCAAAGTGGTAACGCCGCGAAGGCCGCTGCACCGAAGCGCGAACTGCCGGGCTTCGGCATCACGCTGGTCACGATCCTGTTGCCGGTGGTCCTGATGCTGGTCGGCAGCTGGGCCGACCTGGTCTTCGAGCCGAAGACGCTGCCGAACGATCTGCTGCGCTTCTTCGGCAACACCGACGTCGCGCTGCTGACGGCCGTGCTGGTCAGCTTCTGGACCTTCGGCGCGAGCCGCGGCTTTAACCGCGAGCAGATTCAGAAGTTCTGCGGAGAATGTCTCGCGCCGATCGCGGGTATTACACTGATCGTCGGTGCGGGCGGCGGTTTTGGCCGCGTACTGATGGATAGCGGCATTTCGAAGGAAATCACCAGCGTGGCGACCGCGGTGCATCTGTCGCCGCTGCTGTTCGGCTGGCTCGTCGCGGCGATGATGCGTCTCGCGACCGGCTCGGCCACCGTCGCGATGACGACCGCCTGCGGCATCGTCGCGCCGATCGCGGCGGCGGGCGCGGTGCAGGTGAAGCCGGAACTGATGGTGCTCGCGACCGGCTCGGGCTCGCTGATCTTCTCGCACGTGAACGACGGCGGCTTCTGGCTGATCAAGGAATATTTCGGCATGACGGTGGTGCAGACCTTCAAGACGTGGTCGCTCCTCGAAACCATCATTTCGGTGATGGGGCTGGGCCTGACCTTCGCACTCGCGGCGGTCCTGTAAGGAGTTTCAAATGATTCTGATCGCAATGGGCGTGTCGGGCGCCGGCAAGACGAGGATTGGCGAAATGCTGGCCGAGCGCCTGCATTGCGCGTTCACCGACGGCGACGCGTTCCATAGCGCGGCGAACAAGGAGAAGATGCACCACGGCATTCCGCTCACCGACGAAGACCGCTGGCCGTGGCTGAAGACGATCCGCGCGGCGATCGAGGAAAAGCAGAAAGCGGGCGAGACGGCGGTGTTCACGTGTTCGTCGCTGAAGCGCTCGTATCGCGACATTCTGCGTGCCGGCGACAAGGACGTGTGCTTCGTCTACCTGCAGGGTTCGCGCGAGGTGCTCGCGGAGCGTCTCGGGGATCGCACTGGGCATTTCTTCGATCCGTCGCTGCTGCAAAGCCAGCTCGATACGCTCGAGGAGCCCGGTGACGACGAAGCGATCACGGTCAGCATCGATCTGACGCCGGAACAGATCGTCGACGAGGTGCTCAAGCAGGTCGAAGCGCGCTGAGTCTTTGATTGCTTCGCGTTCCAGCTTCGAACGCGGGACGAAAAAAAAGCCGCTCCCCGGAGCGGCTTTTTTACGCATTGAAGAAGCTGGCCCAGCCGATCAGCCGATCCGCTTCGCCAGTTCGACGGCCCGGCCGATGTACGAGCCGGGCGTCATCGCGAGCAGGCGGTCCTTCGCGTCCTGCGCAATCGCCAGGCCGCCAATGAAGCTCTGCAGCGCCTCGCGCGTGATGCCCTTGCCGCGCGTGAGCTCCTTCAGCTGCTCGTACGGATTCTCGATGCCGTAACGGCGCATTACGGTCTGCACCGGCTCGGCCAGCACTTCCCAGCAGTTGTCGAGGTCTTCGTTCAGACGCTGCGCATTCACTTCGAGCTTGTCGAGGCCGCGGATCAGCGAGTCGTACGCGAGCAGCGAGTAGCCGAACGCGACGCCGATGTTGCGCAGCACCGTCGAGTCGGTCAGGTCGCGCTGCCAGCGCGACACCGGCAGCTTGTCGGCGAGGTGACGCAACGTGGCGTTCGCGAGGCCGAGGTTGCCTTCCGAGTTTTCGAAGTCGATCGGGTTGACCTTGTGCGGCATCGTCGACGAACCGATTTCGCCGGCCTTCGTGCGCTGCTTGAAGTAGCCGAGCGAGATGTAGCCCCACACGTCGCGGTCCAGATCCAGCAGGATCGTGTTCGCGCGCGAGATCGCGTCGAACAGCTCGGCCATGTAGTCGTGCGGCTCGATCTGGGTCGTGTACGGATTGAACGCGAGCTTCAGACGGTTCTCGACGACGTCCTTCGAGAATGCTTCCCAGTCGAACTCCGGATACGCGGACAGGTGCGCGTTGAAGTTGCCGACCGCGCCATTCATCTTGCCGAGCAGTTCGACCTTCGCGATCCGCTCGATCGCACGCGCGAGCCGCGCGGCGACGTTGGCGATTTCCTTGCCGAGCGTGGTCGGGCTGGCCGGCTGGCCGTGCGTGCGCGACAGCATCGGCTGGGCGGCGTGCGCGTGCGCGAGCGCAACGAGGCGTTGATGCACCGAGCGCAGCGCCGGCAGGATCACGTGTTCGCGCGCGCCGGCGAGCATCAGGCCGTGCGACGTGTTGTTGATGTCTTCCGACGTGCACGCGAAGTGGATGAACTCGCTCGCGCGCTCCAGTTCTTCATGGCCCTTCACCGATTCCTTCAGCCAGTATTCGACGGCCTTCACGTCGTGGTTCGTCACGCGCTCGATTTCCTTGATGCGCGCGGCATCGTGCGCAGTGAAGCGCTCGGCCAGTTGCAGCAGGAATTGCTCGGACGCCTCGGAGAAGCGCGGCACTTCAGCGAAGCCGGCGCGCGACAGCGCGATCAGCCAGTGGATTTCGACCGTCACGCGATTGCGCATGAAGGCGGCTTCCGAGAGCCAGTCGCGCAGGGCTTCGGTTTTGGCGGCGTAGCGGCCGTCGAGCGGGGAAAGCGCGTTCAGCGCGAACAGGGTGTCGGGGCGGGTGTCGGACATGATGAGGACCGGGTTGAAGCGGTTGAGCGCTCAGCGAGCGGGTCGGGAACGGAGGGAACCCTGAATTTTACCACTGTGACGCGATCGGCCCGCCCGGATGCGTGGGTCGCAATCCGCGCCGCTAGAATGCAGACTTCTTCCCTCTCGACGGCAAGCGCAATCGCATGGAACTGAAATGGCTCGAAGACTTCATTTCGCTCGCGGAAACGCGTAGCTTCAGCCGCTCGGCCGAGTTGCGCCACGTCACGCAGCCGGCTTTCTCGCGCCGCATCCAGGCGCTCGAGGCGTGGCTCGGCACGGAACTGATCGACCGTTCTGTTTATCCGACACGGCTCACGGCGGCCGGTCAGGTGTTCAACGAGCAGGCGCTCGCGATGCTGTCGCAATTCCACGAGGCGCGCGCGCTGCTGCGCGGCCACACGGCGACGCCCCAGGCGACGATCGAATTCGCGGTCCCCCACACGCTGTCGCTCACTTACTTCCCGCGCTGGCTGCAGCGCATCGAGGCGCAGATGGGCCCGATCCACACGCGGCTGCGCGCGCTGAACGTGCACGACGCGGCGCTCTCGCTGGTGGAAGGCGGCTGCGATCTGATGATGGGCTACCACCATCCGAGCCATCCGGTCGCGCTCGATCCGGCGCGCTACGACATGCTGACGCTCGGCCACGAGCCGATCAGCCCGTTCTCGGCGCCGGCCCGCGCGGGGCGGCCGCGTCACACGCTGCCAGGCTCGGCCGATGCGCCCGCGCCGTATCTGTCGTACACGCCGAACGCGTACCTCGGGCGCATGACCGAGGTGATTCTCGCGAACGCGCCGGAGCGCCTGTACCTCGACCGGCTCTACGAAACCGACATGGCCGAGGGGCTCAAGGCGATGGCGCTCGCTGGTCACGGCATCGCGTTTCTGCCGCATAGCGCGGTCGAAGATGCGGTGGCCGAAGGCCGGCTGATCCGCCTCGATCGTGCGACGCGCGGCACGCCCGAAGGGCAACTGACGCTCAGCATGGAGATTCGCCTGTATCGCGACAAGCTCGCCGCGAAAAGCGACGACGCGCGCCAGATTCTCGTGCGCCAGTTGTGGGACGTGGTGTCGGAGGAACTCCGGCAGAGCGCCGCCTGAGCCGCGGCATAAAACTCAAACTCGAACCCGCGTCGCGACGACGCGAATTTGCGGCTTTGCGAACGTTATGCAAGAAAAACATAACGGGATAAGGAAACGGCATTGGATTTCGATACGGCGTTTTTCCACAATGCCCGTACTCGATCAAACGCCGGAGCGTTCATGTCATCCCAGCAACAAGCCGCAGAATCGGTACAAGCCGCCTCAACGTTGCAAGCCGTTCCCTCCTACCTCAATAAGAAAGACCTCGGCCCTTGGGGCAACTATCTGCGCCAGGTCGACCGCGTCGCGCCGTATCTCGGTTCGCTGTCCCGCTGGCTCGAAACCCTGAAACGCCCGAAGCGCATTCTCGTCGTCGACGTGCCCATCGAACTCGACAACGGCACGGTCGCGCACTTCGAGGGTTATCGCGTGCAACACAACGTGTCGCGCGGTCCGGGCAAGGGCGGCGTGCGTTATCACCAGGACGTTACGCTATCCGAAGTGATGGCGCTGTCCGCGTGGATGTCGGTGAAGAATGCGGCGGTGAACGTGCCGTACGGCGGCGCGAAGGGCGGCATCCGCGTCGATCCGCGCACGCTGTCGCGTGGCGAGCTCGAGCGCGTGACGCGCCGCTACACGAGCGAGATCGGCATCATCATCGGACCGAATACCGACATCCCCGCGCCGGACGTGAACACGAACGAGCAGATCATGGCGTGGATGATGGACACGTACTCGATGAATCAGGGCCAGACGGCCACCGGCGTCGTGACTGGCAAGCCGATCACGCTCGGTGGCTCGCTCGGCCGTCGCGAGGCGACCGGCCGCGGCGTGTTCGTGGTGGGCTGCGAAGCGGCTCGCCGCATCGGCTTCGACATCGAAGGCGCACGTATCGCGGTGCAGGGCTTCGGCAACGTCGGCGGCATCGCCGCGCGTCTGTTCCAGGAGGCGGGCGCGAAGGTCGTCGCGGTGCAGGACCATACAGGCTCGGTGTACAAGTCCACCGGCATCGACGCGGTCGCGCTGCTCGACTACGTCGCGAAGACGGGCGGCGTCGGCGGTTTCCCCGAAGCCGATGCGATCACCGGTGATGAGTTCTGGACCGTCGAGTCGGACATCCTGATTCCGGCGGCGCTGGAAAATCAGATCACCGAAAAAAACGCCGGCAAGATCAAGACCAGGATCATCGTCGAGGGCGCGAACGGCCCGACCACCACGGCGGCGGACGACATCCTGCACGATCGCGGCATCCTCGTGATTCCGGACGTGGTCGCGAATGCCGGCGGTGTGACAGTGTCATATTTCGAATGGGTCCAGGACTTCTCGAGCTTCTTCTGGACCGAAGACGAGATCAACGAGCGCCTCGAGCGCGTGATGCGCGAAGCGTTCGCGGCGGTGTGGCAGGTGTCGAGCGAGCAGAACGTGTCGGTGCGCACGGCTGCGTTCATCGTCGCGTGCAAGCGGATTTTGCAGGCGCGCGAGATGCGCGGCTTGTATCCCTGATGGACCGTGTCCTATCTTGTTTGAAACGGCGGTGACGCGGCCCGGTATCCGGGCCGGGAGGCGCACACTGCCGAAACTTCGTGCATCAACGCGGTCCACAAGACGGCGTGTTTGACCGGCGGGCGGCATCCTATCGATGCCGCCCGCCTTCTCATATGCGCGAAACGGCCGTGCCACGGCGCTGCAAGCCCATCGCGGCGTGCGCGCAACAGAATGGTTAATAGCGATACTTTCAGAAAAATTACTTTGTTACACTGGCGCCGGTTCTTGCCAAGGAGATCAAGATGAAGATTAAAAAAGCTGCGCTGCTGCTCGCGACTCTCGGACTGTTTACGGTTGGCGCGCATGCGCAAGACTCGGGCACGCTGAAAAAGATCAAGGATACGGGCGTCATTTCGCTGGGCCATCGCGAATCGTCGATCCCGTTCTCCTATTACGACGAAAAGCAGAACGTGATCGGCTACTCGCAGGATTACGCGATGAAGATCGTCGAGGCCGTCAAGCAGAAGCTGAACATGCCGAACCTGAAGGTGAAGCTCGTGCCGGTCACGTCGCAGAACCGCATTCCGCTCGTGCAGAACGGCACGGTCGACATCGAGTGCGGCTCAACCACGAATAACCTCGAGCGTCAGCAACAGGCCGCCTTCACGAACACGATCTTCGTGATCGGCACGCGCCTGATGACCAAGAAAGATTCCGGCATCAAGGACTTCCCGGACCTGAAGGGCAAGACGGTCGTCACGACCGCCGGCACCACGTCCGAGCGCCTGCTTCGCAAGATGAACCAGGACAAGAACATGGGCATGAACATCATCAGCGCGAAGGATCACGGCGAATCGTTCCTGACGCTGTCGACGGGCCGTGCCGCCGCGTTCATGATGGACGACGCGCTGCTCGCCGGCGAGCGCGCCAAGTCGAGCAACCCGGGCGATTTCGTGATCGTCGGCACGCCGCAATCGCGGGAGGCGTACGGCTGCATGCTGCGCAAGAACGACCCCGACTTCAAGAAGGTCGCCGACGACGCCATCGCGAAGGTGCAAACGTCGGGCGAAGGCGAACAGATCTACAAGCGCTGGTTCGAATCGCCGATCCCGCCGAAGGGCCTGAACCTGAACTTCCCGATGAGCGACGATATGCGTGCGCTGTTCAAGAATCCGAACGACAAGGCAATCGACTAAACCCTAGCTGCTTTTTCGACACTTTCGAAACGCTGAACGCAACGGAAGGGGCCACGCGCTTCTTCCGTTTCTTTTTGCCGGAGTCTTGGCCATGTCATATCACTGGAACTGGGGCATTCTGCTGAGTCCCGTCTCCACGGGCGAGCCGACCACCTATCTGGGCTGGCTGTTCTCGGGGCTGCGGGTGACGGTCACCGTGTCGCTGTCGGCATGGGTGATCGCGCTGATCGTCGGCTCGCTCTTCGGTGTGCTGCGCACGGTGCCCAACAAATGGGCGTCGGGCGTCGGCACCGTCTACGTCGCGATTTTCCGTAACATTCCGCTGATCGTGCAGTTCTTCATCTGGTATCTGGTGATACCGGAGCTGCTGCCCGTGTCGATCGGCAACTGGTTCAAGCAATTGCCGCCGGGCGCGCAGTTCTTCTCATCGTCGATCGTGTGTCTGGGCCTCTTCACCGCCGCGCGCGTGTGCGAGCAGGTGCGCTCGGGCATCAACGCGTTGCCGCGCGGCCAGCGCGCGGCCGGTCTGGCGGTAGGCCTCACGCAGTGGCAGACGTATCGCTATGTGCTGCTGCCGGTCGCGTACCGCATCATCGTGCCGCCGCTCACCTCCGAGTTTCTGAACATCTTCAAGAACTCCGCGGTTGCCTCGACGATCGGTCTGCTCGATCTGTCCGCGCAGGCGCGCCAGCTCGTCGACTACACGTCGCAAACTTACGAGTCGTTCATCGCGGTCACGGTCGCATACATGCTGATCAATCTGATCGTGATGCAACTGATGCGCTGGGTCGAAGTGAAGGCCCGGCTGCCCGGCTACATCGGAGGAAAGTGATGCATCATTTCGACTGGAGCGGTATTCCGGGCGCGCTGCCTACGCTATGGACCGGCGCGATCATCACGTTCAAGATCACGCTGATCGCGATCGTATTCGGCATCATCTGGGGCACCATTCTCGCGATGTTTCGACTGTCGCCGATCAAGCCGCTCGGATGGTTCGCGCAGGCTTACGTGACGCTCTTCCGTTCGATCCCGCTCGTGATGGTGCTGCTGTGGTTCTTCCTGATCGTGCCGCAGGTGCTGCAAAGCGTGCTCGGTCTGTCGGCCGACATCGACATCCGGCTCGCCTCGGCGATGGTCGCGTTCTCGCTGTTCGAGGCCGCGTATTATTCGGAGATCATCCGCGCCGGCATTCAGGCGGTGCCGCGTGGGCAGGTCAACGCGTCGTTCGCGCTCGGCATGACCTATGGGCAGGCGATGCGCCTGATCGTGCTGCCGCAGGCGTTCCGCGCGATGGTGCCGCTGCTGCTCACGCAGGGTATCGTGCTGTTTCAGGATACGTCGCTCGTCTACGTGATCAGCCTCGCCGACTTCTTCCGCACGGCTACGAATATTGGCGATCGTGACGGCACGAACGTCGAGATGGTACTGTTCGCGGGCGCGTGTTATTTCGTGATCTGCGTGATCGCGTCGAGCCTCGTCAAAGGTCTTCAGAAAAAGGTCGCAAGATGATCTCTATCAAGAATGTTTCGAAGTGGTACGGCCATTTCCAGGTGCTGACCGACTGCACGACGGAAGTCAAAAAGGGCGAAGTGGTCGTGGTGTGCGGGCCGTCCGGTTCGGGCAAGTCCACGCTGATCAAGACCGTCAACGGACTCGAGCCGTTCCAGAAGGGCGAGATCGTCATCAACGGCCAGTCACTGACCGACAAGAAAACCAATCTGTCGAAGCTGCGCTCGAAGGTCGGCATGGTGTTCCAGCACTTCGAACTGTTTCCGCATCTGTCGATCGTGCAGAACCTGACGCTCGCGCAGGTCAAGGTGCTCGGCCGCTCGAACGACGAGGCGACCGCGAAGGCCCTGAAGCTGCTCGATCGCGTCGGTCTGCGCGCACATGCGGACAAGTATCCGGGGCAGCTGTCCGGTGGTCAGCAGCAGCGCGTGGCGATTGCGCGTGCGCTCTCCATGGACCCGATCGCGATGCTGTTCGACGAGCCGACCTCGGCGCTCGATCCGGAGATGATCAACGAAGTGCTCGACGTGATGGTCGAACTCGCGCAGGAAGGCATGACGATGATGTGCGTGACGCACGAAATGGGCTTCGCGAAGAAGGTCGCGCATCGCGTGATTTTCATGGACAAGGGTTTGATCGTCGAAGACGACCGCAAGGAAGACTTCTTCGCGAATCCGAAGTCGGATCGCGCGAAGGATTTTCTCGCGAAGATTCTGCACTGAGGGTTGGCGTGCAGGCCTCGTTTCGGGGCTCGCGCGGGACGAAAAAAAGCCGCTCCGTGGAGCGGCTTTTTGTTTCGCAGACGTAGGGTGACGCGGCGGCTTACGACTCGAACGCTGCCGTGTCATCGGCGGCTTCGAGATCGGTTTCGCTGTCGGGTGAAAGCGTCGTTGCGCTCGTGCCCACCGCGTGCGCGCCGTTCGACGCCGCGATCGTCGTGGCCGACGCCGATGCGTCGAGTGCCGGATTGCGCAACTTTTCGAGCACCGACTGCGGCACCGGAATATTGGCGCGGCCGATCACGTCGCCATGCTGGAACATCAGCAGATCGCCGGGCTTGAACGCGGTCCACACTTCGTTGTCGGTCAGCGGCTTGGTCGCGATGACTGCGACGCGGTCTTCGGGTGTCGTGTATTTGGCGAAATCGATCGATACGTCCGCGTCGACCAGATGCGCGGTCGAAAACGGCCAGCGACGCACGACGTAATGCAGATGCGTCGAGCAATGCGCGAACAGGGCCTGGCCGTTAGACATCAGGAAATTGAACACGCCGTACTGCGTGATTTCACGCGTGAGCGTCTCGAGCGCGGCGAACAGCTCGTGAAGCGGCGGCTGCTGCGCGCCCGGAAAAGCCTTACGCAAACCTTCCAGTAGCGCGCAGAACGAGAGTTCGCTGTCGGTCGTGCCGACCGGCTGATACACGCCGTTCAGTTCCGGCGCGTAAGCCTGCAGATCGCCGTTATGCGCGAAGATCCAGTGACGCCCCCACAGTTCGCGCATGAACGGGTGGCAGTTTTCGAGCAGGATGTGCCCTTGCGTCGCCTTGCGGATGTGCGCGATCGTGTTTTTCGATTTGATCGGGTAGCGCTTGACCATCTCGGCGATCGGCGACGTGGCCGACGATTGATGATCGATGAACAAGCGGCACGCCTTGTCTTCAAAGAAAGCGATGCCCCAGCCGTCGGCGTGGTGATCGGTGACGCCGCCACGCGCCGCAAAGCCGGTAAAGGAAAACGTGACGTCCGTCGGCGCGGCGCAGTTCATTCCGAGAAGTTGGCACATGTTGCAGGTGAGCCTGTGAACGGAGTGAGCCGTTACAATGATGATTTCCCAAGCATATCACCGAGCCGGAGACGCCAAATAGCAAAATTGACATGTGTTTGGGCCGCTACAACGCGGTTTGACCGGTCGATCAGCGAGGCGCGCGAAGTCTCGTATTCCTGCCATGACTGCTTCCAACGTTTCCCCCGATGCCATCACACTGGTCCGCCCGGACGACTGGCATCTGCACGTGCGCGACGGCGCGATGCTCGCGGCCGTGCTGCCTGACACCGCTCGCCAGTTCGGTCGCGCGATCATCATGCCGAACCTGAAGCCGCCGGTCACGACGACCGCGATGGCGGAGGCATATCGCGAGCGCGTCATCGCCGCGATTCCCGAGGGCGCGAAATTCGAGCCGCTGATGACGCTGTACCTGACCGACAACACGCCGCCCGACGAGATCCGCCGCGCGCGCGAGAGCGGCTTCGTGCACGGCGTGAAGCTGTACCCGGCGGGCGCGACGACGAACTCCGACGCGGGCGTCACCGATCTGATGAAGTGCGCGAAGACGCTGGAAGTGCTGCAGGAAGTCGGCATGCCGCTGCTCGTGCATGGCGAGGTGACCGATTCGGACATCGATCTGTTCGATCGCGAAAAGGTCTTCATCGATCGCGTGATGATGCCGCTGCGCCGCGCATTTCCGGCGCTGAAGGTCGTGTTCGAGCACATCACGACGAAGGACGCGGCCGACTACGTCCGCGAAGCGGGCGTCGCGCCGGAACTGCTTGGCGCTACGATCACCGCGCACCATCTGCTGTACAACCGCAACGCGATTTTCCAGGGCGGCATCCGTCCGCATTACTACTGCCTGCCGGTGCTCAAACGCGAGACCCATCGCGTCGCGCTGGTCGAGGCGGCGACCTCGGGCGATCCGCGCTTCTTCCTCGGCACCGACAGCGCGCCGCATCCGAAGGGGCTGAAGGAACACGCGTGCGGTTGCGCGGGCTGCTACACCGCGCTGCACGCGCTCGAGCTCTATACCGAAGCATTCGACAAGGCCGGCGCGCTCGACAAGCTCGAAGGCTTCGCGAGCTTCCATGGTCCGGACTTCTACCGTCTGCCGCGCAATACGGAGAAGGTCACGCTGCGTCGCGAGGAATGGACGCTGCCGGCCGAACTGCCGGCCGGCGATACGCCGGTCGTGCCGCTGCGAGGCGGGGAGTCGATTGGCTGGCGTCTCGTTTGAGGCTGCGGTAGATGCGGGAGCGTGAGGCGGGGCAGCGCGCTGCCAAGATTGATAAGGCGGCGAAAGCGGGCTCCGCGGTAGCGCATGAAGCCGCGGCGACCAAAGCTGCGCGCGGCATGGCACCCGAGCCTCTGCCACAGTGCTTCGCCGCAATCGACTGGTCGAAGCCGTGGTTCGCGCAATTCGCCACACGCGGTCAGCGTTGGCAGCAAGCCGCGCTGACCGGCTACGCGGACCTTCTCGCCGCGATGAACGCCGACGCCGCCCAGATGCAACAGACCACCGGCCGCGGCCAGCCTCTTGCGTTCATCGCGCAGGACGACCTGCCACCGGGTGCCGCGTACGAGGGGCATATAGCGTCGACCGGTTGCGTGCCGACGCGCCACAATCTGCACGACTTCTTCAACGGTTCGATGTGGTTCGCGTTTCCGCGCATCAAGGCGGCGCTGAACGCGCGCCAGTCGGCGGAACTCGACGTGCTCGGCGTCGGCCCGACGCGTGGCGGTGTGCGCGACATGCTGACCCTCTTCGACGAAAACGCGCTGCTGTTCGCTTGCGCCGATTCTTCGCTGAGCGCCGCGCTACGCGGCTTCGAGTGGCAGACGCTGTTTGTCGCGTGGCGCGATGCGTGGGGGCGGAGCTGCGAAGTGCGGTGCTTCGGCCATGCGCTGCTCGAAAAGCTGATCGCGCCGTTCAAGGGCTGCACCGGCCATGCATGGATCGTCGACGTTCCGGAAGAGTATTTCGAATGGGACACCCCGACGCGCGACGCATGGCTCGATGAAGCCGTCAGCGCGGCGCTGCTCGGCCCCGACGCTTTGACGAGCCGCATGTTCGCGCCGCTGCCGGTGCTCGGCATTCCGGGCTGGTGGCCCGAGAACGAATCGCCGGCGTTCTACGACGACACGTCCGTGTTCCGCACGGGGCGGCGCAAGCGCTAGGCGCTTCCAAGTTCGGTGTTAAAATTCGCGCCAGCAAAGCAGGCCAGGCAGTCGCGGCCTCGACGGCTTCGGCCAACGAGGGCGAGGAAAGTCCGGACTCCACAGGGCAGGGTGATGGCTAACGGCCATCCGTGGCGACACGCGGAACAGGGCAACAGAAAGCAAACCGCCGATGGCCCGGCGCAAGCCGGGATCAGGTAAGGGTGAAACGGTGCGGTAAGAGCGCACCGCGGCTGTCGCAAGGCAGACCGGCACGGTAACCTCCACCCGGAGCAATTCCAAGTAGGCAGGCGCGCATCTTCGCGATGCAGGACGGGGCCCCCGTCTCGTCTGCGGGTAGGAAGCTTGAGCGCGTCAGTAATGGCGCGCCTAGAGGAATGGCTGCCACGCGGGTCGAGTCTTCGGGCGCGGCGCGTGCACAGAATCCGGCTTATCGGCCTGCTTTGCCGCTGTATAAGGAAAGCCGGCGTCCGTTGGGACGCCGGCTTTTTCATTTAGGGCGGGGTGGCGGCCGTGGCCGCCATCGCTTTCGCGCTCAGAGCGCGACGATGTCGAACGAATGCGTGAGCTCGGCGGTCTTCGCGATCATGATCGACGCCGAGCAGTATTTGTCGTGCGAGAGGTTGATCGCGCGCTCGACGGTCGCCGGGTTCAGATTCTTGCCCGTCACCGTGAAGTGGAAGTGGATCTTCGTGAACACCTTCGGATCTTCGCTCGCGCGCTCGGCCTTCAGCGTCACCGAGCAGCCGGCGATCTCCTGGCGGCTCTTCTTCAGGATCATCACGACGTCGTAGGCGGTGCAGCCGCCGGTGCCGAGCAGCACCATTTCCATCGGGCGCGGCGCGAGGTTGCGTCCGCCACCCTCGGGTGCGCCGTCCATCGCGACCAGATGACCGCTGCCCGTCTCGGCCGCGAACGCCATCCCGTCTTGTCCCATCCAGCTTACTTTGCATTCCATGCTGTCACTCCCACCGCGCATCGCTTTGTCGAGACGGCATTGTAGCCCGGCGTCTGAGGATTGGCGCACGCTGAGCGCATCCCGCGTCCATGCACGGTGATTGCTTTCTTGTTGCGGTGCGGAATGGGCGGGTGGTTCCAGAATTCCTCGGACAGTTTAGGGTACTTACTCTAAGGCATGTCTGATGCGATTCGAATTTTTTGGCCTTTAGTGCTTGAGCCAAAAGGAGTTTCGTCAAATGTCCTCCCTGCCTCGAATCTGTCACATTGTGAAAACTAATTTCACAATGCAAATCTTCTTGCGTTGCACAAGGGTGACTCTTATAATTTACTTCATCGTTGCAGCAGTTCTGCAACCTCCGCTGTCTCCTCCACCTCCTCCTTTGGTGGATTAAACCCGAGCCGCTCGTTCGGGTTTTTTTTCGCCCCGTTTGTCAGGCGTTTCGCCCCGTTTCCTGGCCGCTCGCGGCGAGCGCATCGCACGTTTTGACTTGCCAGCACAAATTCCTTTATAATTCAGGGCTTTTCCGCATCCGCGCCCGCGGAAGAAGAACCAGGGAGAGCCTGCACGCGCCTCGATGCGCACACTACAAGCAGGAAAGAACACATTGGGCGCAGCAATTTTTTTGGATCGATCATGAAGACGTTTTCCGCAAAAGCCCATGAGGTGACGCGCGAATGGTACGTGATTGACGCGACGGATAAGGTTCTCGGGCGTGTCGCCAGCGAAGTGGCACACCGTCTTCGCGGCAAGCACAAGCCTGAATTCACTCCCCACGTCGACACCGGTGATTTCATCATCGTCATCAACGCCGGCAAGCTGAAGGTCACGGGCAACAAGGTTACCGACAAGAAGTACTACCGTCACTCGGGCTATCCGGGCGGTATCTATGAAACGACGTTCGGCAAGATGCAGGAACGCTTCCCGGGCCGTGCGCTCGAGAAAGCGGTCAAGGGCATGCTGCCGAAGGGTCCGCTCGGCTACGCGATGATCAAGAAGCTGAAGGTCTACGCTGACGCAACGCATCCGCATTCGGCACAACAGCCGAAGGCGCTCGAGATCGAGATCTAAAGGGAGCCCACATGATCGGTAACTGGAATTACGGCACGGGCCGCCGCAAGAGTGCCGTCGCTCGCGTGTTCATCAAGGCAGGCAAGGGCGACATCGTTGTGAACGGCAAGCCCATCGCCGACTACTTCTCGCGCGAAACGTCGCTGATGATCGTGCGTCAGCCGCTGGAACTCACGAACCACGGTGTCACGTTCGACATCAAGGTCAACGTGACCGGCGGCGGTGAAACGGGTCAAGCAGGTGCGGTTCGCCACGGCATCACCCGCGCGCTGATGGACTATGACGCAACGCTGAAGCCGGAACTGTCGAAGGCTGGCTTCGTCACGCGTGACGCTCGTGAAGTCGAACGTAAGAAGGTCGGCTTCCACAAGGCGCGTCGCCGCAAGCAGTTCTCGAAGCGTTAATCGTTTCGGGCGCGAACCGGCCTTCACGCCGGTTTGCAGCAAAAGCCGCCAACGCCACGCGCGAAGGCGGCTTTTTTTATGGTTCGCCGGCCGGTCTCGTTCGCTCAAGCGGCATCGGCTCGCCTTGCATCGACCTTGCAGCAAGAACCCATTGATTTTGTGGGCTTCAGCACGATATCCGGAACAGCCCTACAATATCGGCTAAAGCTATTTGGAGAGTTCGAATGAACGCAGTCACCGACACCCCCGTGACCGAGATGCCGGCCCCCTTCGTCTTCACCGACGCAGCGGCTGACAAGGTCAAGCAACTGATCGATGAGGAAGGCAACCCGGAGCTCAAGCTGCGCGTGTTCGTGCAGGGCGGCGGCTGCTCGGGCTTCCAGTACGGCTTCACGTTTGATGAAGCGATCAACGAAGACGACACCGTGATGAACAAGAGCGGCGTCCAGCTGCTGATCGACTCGATGAGCTACCAGTACCTGGTCGGCGCAGAGATCGACTACAAGGACGACATCAACGGCGCGCAGTTCGTCATCAAAAACCCGAACGCGAGCACGACCTGCGGTTGCGGTTCGTCGTTCTCGGTCTGAGCGGACAGGCTCTTCGTGCCACAGTGAAAACGGCGCCTCGGCGCAGTTTTTTTTATTGTTTTCGCGCCGCAGAGGCAACCCGCGACATCAAGAGGCGTGGGTTTGTTCGCATCTGCCTTTTCTCAGCGCGGGTAAATAGCCCCCAACACCCGCTCCGCGGATGCCCCGGTCACGCTTGGCAGACTGCCCGGCAGACGCGCGATGCAGCGCATCGCGAGCCACGCGAACGCGAGCGGCTCGACCTGGCTCGGCGGCACGCCGAGCGCGTCGGTCGTCATCACGGGCACGCCGCTTACACCACTGTCTTCGAGCGCCTGCTGCAACGCCTTCATGATCTCCGGATTGCGCGCGCCGCCGCCGCACACGTACACGGCCCGCGCATTGGATGCATGCCGCTCAATCTCGCGCGCGACCGTCACCGCGGTCAGCGCGACGAGCGTCGCCTGTACGTCGGCTGCTGCGAGCGCGGAGAACGGCTCGAGCTTCGCATCGAGCCATGCGGTGTTGAACAGATCGCGGCCGGTGCTCTTGGGCGGCTGCTCTGCGAAGAATGGTTCGTCGAGCAACGCGTTCAGCAGCTTGCGATCGACCTGGCCACTCGCCGCGAAATGACCGTTTTCGTCGAATGGCTTGCCGAGCTGGCGCTCGGCCCACGCGTCGAGCAGCGCGTTCGCCGGCCCGCAGTCGAAGCCGCGCACGCCGCCGGTCGCGTTCAGGATCGTGATGTTGCTGATTCCGCCAAGATTGCAGACGACGCGCGTTTCGTCCTTCGCACCGAAGATCGTCGCGTGAAAAGCGGGCACGAGCGGCGCGCCCTGGCCGCCTGCCGCGACATCGCGGCTGCGGAAATCGGCGACCACGTCGATATGCAGCATTTCCGCGAGCAGCGCCGGGTTGTTGATCTGTCGCGTATACCCCTTTTCCGGCCGATGCCGCACGGTCTGCCCATGCACGCCGATCGCACGGACGTCATCGGCCGATACGCGGCTGTCGCGCAGCAGATCGTGGCAGCACACCGTGTAGCGCGTCGCGAGCGCGTTGGCGGCGAGCGCCTCGCGCTCGATCTCGTTGTCCCCCGGCTGTTGCAGCGCGAACAGCGCTTCGCGGATGCCGGCCGAAAAGCCGACGAACGCCTCGGCCAGCACCTCGGGCGGCTTCCCATTGGCAAACCGGACGGCCACGCCATCCACACCGTCCATGCTGGTTCCCGACATCAGTCCGAAATAGATGCCGTCTGCGGGATCTTGCGCCACGTCGCTGCTCCTGTCGATGTTCATTCCGATTCGTTGTAGCAGATTATCGGCGCAAACGGCGAAGGTGACGCGAGCCGCAACGAATTGGCCCGTCGCGGGGCCGTGCGGGGCGCGTGAGTGGGCGCGGCGGCGCGCATCTATGGGACAATCCTGTTTTTTCGCGACTTCACGTTTCCAGCATGAGCACCGAGTCCACCCAGCCTAATCCCGCTTCCGCCTTCCCGATCACCGACGAAGTCCGTCACGCGCTCGCCGTGACCAGGCGCGGCGTCGACGAACTGCTGATCGAAGACGAATTCGCGCAAAAGCTCGCGCGCAGCGCGGCGACGGCCAAGCCGCTGCGCATCAAGCTCGGGCTCGATCCGACTGCACCCGACATCCACATCGGCCACACGGTCGTGCTGAACAAGATGCGCCAGTTGCAGGACCTCGGCCACACGGTGATTTTCCTGATCGGCGACTTCACGTCGCTGATCGGCGATCCGTCCGGGCGTAACGCGACCCGCCCGCCGCTTACGCGCGAGCAGATCGAATCGAACGCGAAGACCTATTTCGAGCAAGCCGCGCTGGTGCTCGATCGCGACAAGACCGAGATTCGCTACAACAGCGAATGGTCGATGCCGCTAGGCGCCGACGGCATGATCAAGCTTGCGTCGCGCTACACGGTCGCACGCATTCTCGAGCGCGAGGACTTCACGAAGCGCTTCCAGGGCGGCGTGCCGATCTCGATCCACGAATTCCTGTACCCGCTGATGCAGGGCTACGACTCGGTCGCGCTGAACGCGGACCTGGAGCTCGGTGGCACGGATCAGAAGTTCAACCTGCTGGTGGGTCGCGAGTTGCAGAAGCAGTACGGCCAGGAGCAGCAGTGCATCCTGACGATGCCGCTGCTCGAAGGGCTCGACGGCGTCGAGAAGATGTCGAAGTCGAAGAACAACTACATCGGCATCAGCGAAAAGCCGACCGACATGTTCGGCAAGCTGATGAGCATCTCCGACACGCTGATGTGGCGTTACTTCGAACTGCTGTCGTTCCGTCCGATGGATGAGATCGCCGGCTTCAAGAGTGAAGCCGACGCGGGCCGTAATCCGCGCGATTTCAAGGTGATGCTCGGCCAGGAAATCGTCGCGCGTTTCCACTCGCAGGCGGACGCCGAACGCGCGCTCGAGGACTTCAACCATCGCGCGAAGGGCGGCGTGCCCGACGACATCCCGGCCGTGACGCTCGCGGGCGCACCGCTCGCGATCGGCCAGTTGCTGAAGCAGGCGAACCTCGTACCGTCGACGAGCGAGGCGCTGCGCAATATCGAGCAAGGCGGCGTGAAGATCGACGGCGCCGCGGTGTCCGACAAGGGCCTGAAGGTCGAAGCGGGCGAGTACGTCGTGCAGGTCGGCAAGCGCCGTTTCGCGCGCGTGACGCTGACGGCGTGATCGCGCTGATCCAACGCGTGCGGCGCGCCGAAGTGCGCGTCGCCGATCGCGTGACCGGCGCGATCGACGCGGGCCTGCTCGCGCTCATCTGCGCGGAGCGCGGCGACACCGAGGCCACGGCCGACAAGCTGCTCGCCAAGGTGCTCGGTTACCGCGTGTTCAGCGACGCGGCCGGCAAGATGAACCTGTCGGTGCAGAATCTCGACGGCGCCGGACGCGCGGGCGGCCTGCTGCTCGTCTCGCAGTTCACGCTCGCGGCCGATACCAACAGCGGCCTGCGCCCGAGCTTCACGCCGGCCGCGCCGCCCGACGAGGGCAAGCGCCTGTTCGACTACTTCGTCGCGGCCGCGCGCGCGAAGCATCCGATCGTCGAGACTGGCGAGTTCGGCGCGGATATGCAGGTGTCGCTCGTCAACGACGGGCCGGTCACGTTCTGGTTGCAGACCAACGCGTAAAAGAACGCAAACGCTCGAGCACGCCGTCGCCGCACGCGGGCCGTGCCGCTGCTTTTTGCGACAATAGTCGCTCGACACAACCGCGAACGGCACCTCTCTCTCATGACGACGCAGATCCTGTTTATCCGGCACGGCGAGACCGACTGGAACCGCATCAAGCGCATTCAAGGCCACATCGACATTCCGCTCGCGACGACCGGCGTCGCGCAGGCGCGACGTCTCGCGCAGCGCCTCGCCGACGAGGCGAAGCAGGGCGCGCGGCTCGACGCGATCTATTCGAGCGACCTGCAGCGCGCGCAGCAGACCGCGCAGCCGATCGGCGAGGCGCTCGGCCTGCCGCTGCAGTCGCGCGAGAACTTGCGCGAGCGCTCGTACGGCGCGTTCCAGGGCCATGACAGCGACGAGATCGCGCTGCGTTTCCCCGACGAATACGCGCAGTGGCAAACCCGCGATCCCGGCTTTGCGCCGCCCGAGGGCGAGTCGCACCGCGTGTTCTACCACCGCATCGTGCATGCGATCGAGCCGCTCGTCGCCGCGCATCCGGGCGGGCGCATCGCCTGTGTCACGCATGGCGGCGTGCTCGACTGCGTGCGCCGCTTTGCAACCGGCATGCGGCTCGACGCACCGCGCGACTACCCGCTGCTGAACACCAGCCTGAACGTCGTGGATTACGGGGACGGTCGCGCGACGATCGTGTCGTGGGCGGACGTAACGCATCTCGACGCGGGCAGCGCCGACGATGATGGTTTCAGGAAGGGACCGGGGCGGTAAGCGAAGGCGGGCAATGGCCCGAGACGCGTGCCGCAATCAATCCTGCTCCCGCACCGCCGCCGCCGCGCGGCGCCGAGCCCGCTTCGATACTCCATTGACCAGCGCCCAGCGGATCACCGGCGCGACGACCCGCACGCCAGGCCGCGCGAAGGTTCGACGCAGCGCCGCGTGGCGATTCAAGCCGAGCATCGTCTGCGCCCAGTCGGGCAACAGATCGACCCCCGCGTTGAGCATTAGCGTGCCAGCGGGCCGCATCGCGAAGCTCGGTGCCGGCGCGTTCATCAGAATACTCACGACTTCGCGCGTGCGCTCGCTCGCGACGAGCGCGGGCCGCATCGCGAGCAGGTACGCCTCGATCTCGGCGCGCGAGCGCGGAATATCGACGGCGCCGAGCATTTCCGCGATGCGCGCGGTTTCCGCGAAGTATTGATCCTGCGCCGCGACGGACAGCACCGGATTCACATAGCGCAGGTGCGCGGTCATGAAGCTCGACACTTCCGCGACGTGCACCCACGTCAGCAGCGCGGGCTCGCTCGCGCGATACGACTGGCCGTCCGGTGCGACGCCGGTCACGTCGAGATGAATGCGCTTCACGCGCTCGATCAGCGCGAGCGCATCGTTCTTGCTGGCGTACGTTGTGCCGGCGATGAACGTCGCCGTGCGACGCAGCCGGCCCAGGATGTCGGTGCGAAAGCTCGAGTGATCCCAAACGCCCGCGAGCGCGAGCGGATGCAGCGCCTGAAGCAGCAGCGCGCTGATGCCGCCCGTCATCATCGACGTGAAGTCGGCGTGGACTTTCCAGCAGACGGAGTCCGGCCCGAACAGGCCGGGGTCGCCCGGCGGCGACGAGTAGTCGAGCACCGGTCCGCTGCCGGTCGTCAGATGCGTGACGCCGGCGGCGAGCTTCGAGCGCAGGCGGTGGGTGAGGCGCTGCGTGACATTGCCGGACGGGTCGCCGGCGGGATTGACAGGTGAACGGTTGGAAGGGCCGGGTTGCTGGGTCTGGTCTGACATCCTGGTCGGCCTCGTCGCGTGACTCAGTTCGTGGAATCCCACAGACCCGGCCGCGCGCTCGCCGAATCCGGCGCGGCCAGTCCGAAATGCCGGTACGTGAGCAGTGTGGCGATGCGGCCGCGCGGCGTGCGCTGCAGGAAGCCCTGCTGGATCAGATACGGCTCGAGCACGTCTTCGATCGTGTCGCGCTCCTCGCCGATTGCCGCCGCGAGATTGTCGACACCAACCGGGCCGCCGTCGAACTTGTACAGGATCGCTTCGAGCAGCTTGCGGTCCATCAGGTCGAAGCCGACCGCGTCGACGTCGAGCATGCTGAGCGCGGCGTCGGCCACCTGCGCGGTGATGTTGCCGTCGGCCTTCACTTCGGCGAAGTCGCGCACGCGCCGCAGCAAGCGGTTCGCGATACGCGGCGTGCCGCGCGCGCGGCGGGCGATTTCGAACGCGCCGTCCGGATGGATCTGCGCGCCGAGCAGCGCGGCCGAACGCGTGACGATGCGCGTGAGCTCCTCGGCGTTATAGAACTCGAGTCGCGCGACGATGCCGAAGCGGTCGCGCAGCGGATTGGTCAGCATACCCGCGCGCGTGGTCGCGCCGACCAGCGTGAACGGCTGCAGATCGAGCTTCACGCTGCGCGCGGCCGGCCCTTCGCCGATCATGATGTCGATCTGATAATCCTCGAGCGCTGGATACAGGATTTCCTCGACGACCGGCGAGAGCCGGTGGATTTCGTCGATGAAAAGAACGTCGTTGGCTTCGAGATTGGTCAGCAGCGCGGCGAGGTCGCCGGCGCGTTCGAGCACCGGCCCCGACGTTTGCCGCAGATTGACGCCCATCTCGCGCGCGATGATGTGCGCGAGCGTGGTCTTGCCGAGGCCCGGCGGCCCGAACAGCAGCACGTGGTCCAGCGATTCGGAACGGCGCCTCGCGGCCTCGATGAAGATTTCGAGCTGGCCGCGCACTTTCTCCTGCCCGACATATTCGTCGAGCTGACGCGGGCGCAGCGCGCGCTCGAACGCTTCTTCGTTCGGCGACACGGGCGTGGCCGCGATGATGCGCTCGGCGGCGAGTTTGTCGGTTTCGATCATGCGGTCATTGTACCGCGCGCGGCTTGGCGCTTAGCCCTTCGACAGCGCCTTCAACGCGAGCTTGATGCCCTCGGACACGCCCGTACCGGCCGGCACGTTCTTGATCGCCGCGAGCGCTTCTTTTTCCGAGTAGCCGAGCGCGAGCAGCGCATTGAGGATGTCGGAGGCGTGGTCGGATGGCGACGCGGCGCCCGCCATCGCGCCGAGGTCGGCGCCGAGCTTGCCCTTCAGTTCGAGCAGCAGCCGCTCGGCGGTCTTCTTGCCGATGCCCGGTACACGCGTGAGGCGCGCGGCGTCCTGCATCGTGACGGTCTGCGCGAGTTCCGCGACGCTCATGCCCGACAGCACCGCGAGCGCCATGCGCGCGCCGATGCCGGAAATCTTCAGCAGCTCGCGGAACGTCGAGCGTTCCTGCGCGGTGCCGAAGCCGTACAGCAGATGCGCGTCCTCGCGAACGATCATCTGCGTGAGCAGCACGATGCGCTCGCCGGTCGACGGCAGGTTGTAGAAGGTGCTCATCGGCACGTCCACTTCATAGCCGACGCCGTTGCAGTCGACGAGCAGATGCGGCGGATTTTTTTCCAGCAGAACGCCGGCAATGCGACCGATCATGGCGGATTAGTTTTCAGAGTCGGATGGGAAAGCGCGAGTGTAGCGCAGCGGATCGGCGGCGCGGGGCATAGTTGCGCTAGCCCACCAGACGCCCGCGCCGCACGCGCAACCCCTTCTTCGCGAGCGCCGGTGCGATGCCGCCGAGCGTGCTCAGCGTCGAGCCGCCGTGCGCGTGGCAGATGGCCATGCCGAGCGCGTCGGCGGCGTCGGTGCCGGGCACGCCCGCCAGGCTCAGCAGCCGCACGACCATCTGCTGCATTTGCTCCTTGGTCGCGCGGCCATAGCCGACCACCGACTGCTTCAGCTGCAGCGCGGTGTATTCGGCGACCGGCACGCCGCCCGCGACGAGCCCGCAGATCGCGGCGCCGCGCGCCTGGCCGAGCAGCAGCGTCGACTGCGGATTGACGTTGACGAAGACTTTTTCGATGGCCGCCTGATCCGGCGCGTGCTCGCGGATCAGCGTCGAGATGCCCGCGAAGATGGTGCCGAGCCGCGACGGCAGATCGGCGTCGGCGGTGCGGATCACGCCGCTCGCGACGTAGCTCAGTGTGTGGCCGTGTTGTTCGATCACCCCGAAGCCGGTCACGCGCAGGCCGGGGTCGATGCCGAGAATTCTCATGAGGTGCCGCACAAGCGATAAAAACCAGGTGCCTGCGATACTACATCGAACGCGGCGCGCGGCGGTCCGCTGACAGCATGCTTAGCGGAATAAAAGCTGCTAATGGCTTTGCGCAAGGAGGGCGATCGAGAATGGAGCGCTACCGCAATCTCAGCGGCGACTCGGGTGTCGACGCTTACGAAATCGGCGACGATTTAATCAAGGTGCGCTTTCGGCCGGGCGTCGTGTATTGGTACACAGAGGCGAGTGTCGGCGCCGAACATGTCGCGGTGCTGAAGCGTCTCGCGCGGCGGGGCCGGGGTTTGGGCACGTACATCAGCCAGCATGCGCAGGTGCGGGACGGTTACGCGCGCAAAGAGCCGGACGATTGAACGCGTCGCCGCGAAACAAAAGGCCCGGCGGGACAACCCGCCGGGCCTGTCTTGCGGCTACCGAACTTCAGCCGATCAATGACGGAAGTGACGCACGCCAGTCAGCACCATCGCGATGTTGTGCTCATCGGCGGCGCTGACCACTTCGTCGTCGCGCACCGAGCCGCCCGGCTGGATCACGCAGGTCGCGCCTGCCGCGACGACCACGTCGAGACCGTCGCGGAACGGGAAGAACGCGTCCGATGCGACCGCCGAACCGGCCAGCGTCAGACCGGCGTTCTGCGCCTTGATGCTCGCGATGCGCGCCGAATCCACGCGGCTCATCTGGCCCGCGCCGACGCCTAGCGTCATACCGTTCGCGCAGAACACGATCGCGTTCGACTTCACGTACTTCGCGACTCGCCATGCGAACAGCAGGTCGTCCATTTCCTTCGGCGTCGGATGACGCTTCGTGACGACGCGCAACTCGCGCGGCTGCACGTTCTTCGAGTCGAGCGACTGCACGAGCAGGCCGCCGCCGACGCGCTTCAGATCGAACGTGTTATGGCCTTCGCCAAGCGTGATTTCGAGCAGACGCACGTTCTGCTTCGCCGCGAACACCTGACGCGCTTCGGCGCTGAACGACGGCGCGATCAGCACTTCGACGAACTGCTTCGCCACCGCTTGCGCGGTCGCTTCGTCGACTTCACGGTTGAACGCGATGATGCCGCCGAACGCCGAGGTCGGATCGGTCTGGAATGCCTTCGAATACGCTTCGTGAGCGTCCGCGCCGAGCGCGACGCCGCACGGATTCGCGTGTTTGACGATCACGCAGGCCGGCACGTCGAAGGTCTTCACGCATTCCCACGCCGCGTCGGAGTCGGCGATGTTGTTGTACGACAGTTCCTTGCCCTGCAACTGGTTGTAATTCGCGAGCGCGCCGGCCGGCACCGCCAGGTCGCGGTAGAACGCCGCGCTCTGATGCGGGTTTTCGCCGTAGCGCAGGTCCTGCACCTTGTCGAACGCCATGTTGAAGGTAGCCGGGTACTCGTTGCGCGACGAATGCTGCAACTCGTCGGTCAGGCTCGTCAGGTAGTTCGTGATCGCGCCGTCGTATTGCGCGGTGTGTGCGTACACCTTGGTCGCGAGGCGGAAGTTCGTCTTGTACGACACCGTGTTGCCGTTCGAGCGCATTTCGTCGAGCACGACCGCGTAGTCGGCCGGATCGACCACCACCGTCACGTCGCGGTGATTCTTCGCGGCCGAGCGCAGCATCGTCGGGCCGCCGATGTCGATGTTCTCGATCGCGTCCTCGAGCGAGCATTCTTCCTTCGACACGGTCTGCACGAACGGGTACAGGTTCACGACCAGCAGGTCGATGGTCGGAATGTCGTGCTTCTCGAGCGCGGCCATGTGCTCGGGCAGGTCGCGGCGCGCGAGGATGCCGCCGTGCACCTTCGGATGCAGCGTTTTCACGCGCCCGTCGAGCATTTCCGGGAAACCCGTGTAGTCGGCGACTTCGGTGACGGACAGGCCCGCGTCCGCGAGCAGTTTCGCGGTGCCGCCGGTCGACAGGATCTTGATGCCGAGGTCCGACAGCGATTTGGCGAAGTCGACGATGCCGGACTTGTCGGAAACGGAGATGAGCGCTTGCTTGATCATGATGAAGACGAAAAGCCGAAGGGAAACGTGGCAGGGCGCGAGAAACTACGACGCGCTACAGCAAACCGTGTTGTTGCAGCTTCTTGCGCAGCGTATTGCGGTTGATGCCGAGATACTCGGCGGCCAGCGACTGGTTGCCGCCGGCCTGCTCGAGCACCACTTCGAGCAAGGGTTTTTCCACGCATGAAATGACCATGTCGTAGACGTCGTGCGGATTGGAGCCGTCGAGATCCTGGAAATACACGTCCAGGCTGTCGCGGACAGATTGTTCAATGTTGTTCTTGCTCATGCTGCCAGTCGGTCGGAGTTGTCCTCGCTCTCGCTGTCGAGCCCGGGGTTGCCGGGCGCTTCGTCGACGTAGACGAGGCGGTCTGAGATCGCCTTTTGCGCGTCAAAGAACTCGTTGACGGCGAGGAGTTGTTCGCGCGTGGTGTCCAGCGTATTCATGCGATGCCGGAACAGGTTGGCGCCGGAAAGGCCGCGAGTGTACCAGCCGATGTGCTTGCGCGCAGTGCGGACACCGGTAAATTCCCCGTAAAAAGCGTAGTGATCTTCGAGATGTTCGTTCATCACCTGCTGGATTTCGTCGATGCGCGGCGGCGGCAGCAACTCGCCCGTTTGCAGGAAATGCTCGATCTCGCGAAAGAGCCACGGACGCCCCTGCGCGGCGCGCCCAATCATGATCGCGTCCGCGCCGGTCGCGGCGAGCACCTCGCGCGCCTTTTGCGGCGACGTGATGTCGCCGTTCGCGACGACCGGAAGGCGCACCGCCGCCTTTACCGCGGCGATGGTTTCGTACTCGGCGTCGCCGTGGTACAGGTCCGCGCGCGTGCGGCCGTGCACGGTCAGCATCGAAATGCCCGCTGCTTGCGCGAGACGCGCGACGTTCAGCGCGTTTTTGTTCTCGCGATTCCAGCCGGTGCGGATTTTCAGCGTGACGGGCACCGCGTCGGGCCCGACTCCGACCGCGTTCACGACGGCCTCGACGATGCGCTGCACGAGCGGTTCGTTTTGCAGCAGCGCCGAGCCGGCCGCGACGTTGCAGACCTTCTTGGCGGGGCAGCCCATGTTGATGTCGATGATCTGCGCGCCGTTCGCGACGTTGTAGCGGGCGGCTTCGGCCATCATCTCCGGGTCCGCGCCGGCGATCTGCACCGCGATCGGCTCGACCTCGCCTTCGTGGTTCGCGCGGCGCATGGTCTTTTCGCTCTTCCACAGCTGCGCGTTCGACGCGACCATTTCCGACACCGCATAGCCCGCGCCGAGCCGTTTGCACAGCTGGCGGAACGGTCGGTCGGTCACGCCGGCCATCGGGGCGACGAACAGGTTGTTACGCAGATTGTGGGGGCCGAGAGGGGGCATGGGTTGAGCGCGCGCCGACGACGGGCCAGGATTTGACAATCGTGACAACCGGCGCAGCGCGAAATGCGAGGGAAAACCGCTATTTTAGCGTTAACGGGTTGCCGGGACTCGCGAACCGAGTCTCGTAACCCGTTAAATCTTCTATGAAAGTAGCCCGGCTCATAGAACCGCGCAGCGATTTCTCGCGCTTAACGGCGCTGGCCGAACATCATCTGCCGGGCGAGCGCGGTTTTGACCGGCGGCACGAATTCGAGTGCGGTCAGGGCGAGGCCGCGCAATACCGCGAGCGGCGCGAAGTCGATGGTAAAGAGGCGCGCGAGCGTGTCGGTCGAGCCGATCGTCAGGCGCCGGTCGAGCGCGCGGCGTTGCGCGAAGGTGGCGAGCGCGAGCGGGGTCGGGCCTTCGGCCGATAGCGCGTCGACGAGCGCATGCGCATCGCGCAAGCCCAGATTGAGGCCCTGGCCCGCCACTGGATGCAACGTCTGCGCCGCATTGCCGATCGCGACGATGTGGCCGTTCACCAGCGTGTCGACCGTGTTGAGACCGAGCGGGAACGACGTGCGACCCTTGATGTGCGTAAAGCGGCCCATGCGGTTGCCGAACGCGGCGTCGAGCTCGCGCAGGAACGCTTCGTCGAAAAGCTGCGCGCGGCGCGCGGCTTCGTCGGGCGCGCAGCACCAGACGAGCGCGTAGTCGGCACCACGCACGCCACCCATCGGCAGTAGCGCGATCGGACCTTGCGACGTGAAGCGCTCCCATGCGACGTGCGGCTGCGGCGCGGACACGGTGACCGTGCCGACCAGCGCGGTCTGGCCGTAGTCGCGCGAGCCGGCGCTGTTTTTACCGATGTCGCGTGCGCCGGCGTATTCGTCGGTTGCGCGGCTCGGATTTTTCGCGTGCTTCTGGTCGCCGAACAGGCCGCCCTCGGCGTTGACCAGAATCCGCGTGCGCAACTGGCGTGCGACGCCCGCGGTTTCGATCGGCAGCGTGACGCCGTCGAGCTCCTGAACCGGCGCGCCGGCCGAGGTCGAGCGGAACCAGTGGACCGGCGTCGCATGCACGGCGTCGGCGAGGCCATGCACGATCGAGCCATAGCGCAGCACGTAGCCGAGCGCGGGCAGGTCGTGCTCGCGATGATCGATCAGCGTGCGGCCGAAATGACCGCGTTGCGACACGTGGATGCGCTCGATCGCGGTGGCGTCGGCGGGCCAGCGCAGCGGCTCGAGGATCATCCGGCTGCCGTGCGAGACCGCGATCGCGCGCGGATCGGCGATCGAGTCTTCCGGCTCGCGCGCGTCGACGAGCGCGATCTTCAGCTCGCGCGTCACGCTGCGGCGCGCGAGCCAGCCGGCGAGCGCGAGGCCGACCGGCCCGGCGCCGACGATCGTCACGTCGAAATCGAACCCCTGCTGGTGGGAGACGGGCCTCAGGATCACCGCCGAGGGAGATGCTTCGTTCATCGCGGATCAGGTCCTCTGTTGATGCGACGCTTGATGGAGGGCTCGTGCTTCCTGCATCAGCGCCTCGATCTCGTCGGCGGCGACCGGCACGTCGCGCGTGATCAGCTCGCAGCCGGTCGGCGTCACGATCGCGTCGTCCTCGATGCGGATGCCGATGTTCCAGTAGCGTTCGGGCACACCCTCGGCCGGGCGGACGTACAAGCCCGGCTCGATCGTCAGCGTCATGGACGCGCGCAGCGTGCGCCACGGCAGCACGCCCGCTTCGTCGCGCGGCGCGCCGCGCTCGCGGTAGTCGCCGCAGTCGTGCACGTCCATGCCGAGCCAGTGGCCGGTGCGGTGCATGTAGAACGGCACGTAGGCGCGCTCGGCGATCACGTCGTCGACCGAGGCGAACTTCGCGCGCGGCACGATGCCGGTGTCGAGCAGTCCCTGCGACAGCACGCGCAGCGCGGCCTGATGCGGATCGTCGAAGCTCGCACCGGCGCGCGTCGCGTCGACGGCGGCCTGCTGCGCTGCCAGCACGATGTCGTACAGCTCGCGCTGCGCCGGCGTGAAACGCCCGCTCGCCGGAAACGTGCGCGTGATGTCGGACGCGTAGCCGTCGAGTTCGCAGGCCGCGTCGATCAGGATCAGCTCGCCGTCGCGCGCGATCGCGTTGCCGGCCGGGTAGTGCAGCACGCACGCGTTCGCGCCAGCCGCGACGATCGACGTATAGGCCGGCGCCTGCGCGCCAAACTTGCGGAACGTGTAGAGCAGTTCGGCCTCGAGTTCGTACTCGCGGATACCGGGCCGGCACAGCGCCATAGCGCGACGATGCGCGGCCGCCGAAATCTGTCCGGCGCGGCGCATGATCGCGAGTTCGTGGTCGTCCTTGACGAGCCGCATCTCGTCGAGCAACGGCAGCAGGTCGCGCGCGGCCGTGGGCGCGACGGTGCCGCCGCGGCTTTGCGCGCGCACCGCGTCGAGCCAGCCGCGCACCTGCTCGTCGAAATGCGCCGAGGTGCCGAACGCGTAGTGCAGCGCCGGCTTGTCGGCGATGATGCGCGGCAGCTGCGTGTCGAGTTCGCCGATCGGGAACGCGGCGTCGAGCCCGAATGCTTCGCGCGCGCCGTCGGGGCCGAAGCGGAAGCCTTCCCATGTCTCGCGCTCGACGCTTTTCTCGCGGCAGAACAGCATCGACGCGGGCGCGCCGGGCGCGGCGCTGGCATCGAGCACCAGCAGCGCTTCGGGCTCGGTGAAGCCGGTCAGATAATAGAAGTAGCTGTCGTGGCGGTACGGGTAGTCAGTGTCGCGGTTGCGCAGCGCTTCCGGCGCGGTCGGGACGATGGCGACGCCGCCGCCCGCGGCGCGCAGCGCGGCGAGAACGCGCTCGCGGCGCGTGCGGTAGACGTCGATGGCGATGGTGGGTTCGGTCGGCTGGTTCATCGTGCGATTGTAGCGCCGCGATTCTCCTGGCCCCATTCTCCGCGCAGGACATTGACTCGCTTTGTGCGGCTCCGGACGGCGCGGCGGCCGCCGTCATGTTGCAATCTGTCCACAGCGGCTCGGCGGGCGGTTCGCGAAGATGGCGCCAGCACGCTCGCGGAAGCCTTGGACCACTTATACTTTCGCCGGATTCAGAAAAAGGCAGAAGGTCATGATGAAACTCATCGGTTCGTTCGGCAGCCCGTTCGTGCGCAAAGCACGCATCGTGCTCGCCGATAAGAAGATCGACTACGAACTGGTGCCCGAGAACGTCTGGGCGCCGGATACCCGGATTCACACCTTCAATCCGCTCGGCAAGGTGCCGTGCCTCGTGATGGAAGACGGCGAGGCCGTGTTCGATTCACGCGTGATCTGCGAGTACGTCGATACGCTGTCGCCGGTCGGCAAGCTGATTCCGCCGTCGGGGCGCGAGCGCGTCGCAGTGCGCTGCTGGGAAGCGCTCGCCGACGGCATGCTCGACGCGGCCGTGCTGATCCGTCTCGAAGGCACGCAGCGCGCGCCCGAGCAGCGCGTGGACGCGTGGCTCGCGCGGCAGCAGCGCAAGATCGACGAAGCGCTGATCGCGATGTCGCAAGGGCTCGGCAGCAAGCCGTGGTGCGCGAGCAATCACTACACGCTGGCCGACATCGCGGTGGGCTGCGCGCTCGGCTATCTGGACTTCCGTATGCCGGAACTGAACTGGCGCGAATCGCATCCGAATCTGGACAAGCACTTCCAGAAGCTGTCGCTGCGGCAGTCGTTCATCGATACGGTGCCGAAGGATTGATGAAGCTCGAACGAGCATGAAAAAAATGCGCCTGCATGTCAGGCGCATTTTTTTTGCGGGTGTCGTGCCTTTGGCGTCGGCGTTACCGCTTGCCGTTGCGTCGCCGCGCGAGCCCCGGTCCGAACGCGAAACCGAACGCGAGCAGCAGCGCCGACACCGCGAGCACCGTGTTGTTGCCGCTCGTCACGTAAGGCGTGTAGCCTGAGGTGCCTTGCACGCGCACGTCGAGCGAACCGACCGTGTAGGGCGTCAGGCGCCCGATCACGCGGCCGTTCGCGTCGATCGCGGCGGTGATGCCGGTGTTGGTTGCGCGCAGCATCGGCCGGCCGGTTTCGAGCGAGCGCATGCGCGCGATCTGCAGATGCTGGTCGAGCGCGATCGTGTCGCCGAACCACGCGAGATTGGTCGAGTTGATCAGCACGCCGGCGGGCGTCGCATTCTCGCGCAGCGTGCGCGCGATCTCCTCGCCGAAGATGTCCTCGTAGCAGATGTTCACCGCGACAGGCTGGTTATGCACCATGAACGGCTTTTGTACCGGCGGGCCGCGGAAGAAATCGCCGAGCGGAATGTTCATCAGGTTCACGAACCAGCGGAAGCCCCACGGCACGAATTCGCCGAACGGTACCAGATGGTGCTTGTCGTAGCGATAAATCTCGTGCGAGCCGGGCGTGACGCCGAACAGGCTGTTGGTGTAGTCGACCACCCGGCCGTCCGGCGTGATCGTGCCGCCGATCGCGCCGAACAGCAGCGCGCTGCCGGTCGAATCCGTGAACTGGCGGATCGCGGCCGCGAAGTTCGGCGGAAGCTGCTGCGCGAGCACGGGGATCGCGGTTTCCGGCGTGACGATCAGATCGGCCGGCTTCGACGTGATCATCTGCTGATACTCGTCGACCGCCGCGCGCAAGCCGGCTTCCTCGAACTTCATCTCCTGCTTCACGTTGCCTTGCAACAGCCGCACCGACAGCGCCGCGTTGGCGGGCGTGGTCCACTGCACGAGCGGCAGCAGCAGGCCGATCACGAGCAGCGCGAGCGCGACGCCAGCAGGCACGACGATGGGGGCGATGCGCGTGCCGCGGCCCCGCGCGGCGCGATCGCCGGCGTCATCAGCGGCGCTGGCGTTCGGCTCGAGCGATTCATTCGCCCGCCCGGAGCGCCACGACGGCAGCAGCGCCAGCAACGCCTGCACGATCAACGCGGCCGTCAGCGCAACCATCCAACCGACGCCATATACGCCGACCACCGGCGCAAACCCCGCCAACGGGCCGTCGACCTGCGCATAACCGGTGGCGAGCCACGGAAACCCGGTGAACACCGTGCCGCGCAGCCATTCGCCGATCGCCCACGCGCTTGCAAAGGCGAGCGCGCCGTGCCAGGTCGGCGAGAATGGCGCGCGCTCGTCGGCCGCGCCGTTGCGCGCATGGCCCGCGCAGAACGACCACACCCCCGCGGCGAGCGCCGGATAGACCGCGAGATACAGGCAGAACAGCACGAGCGCCGTGCCGGCGAGCGGTGCCGGCATGCCGCCGTAGTAGTGCATGCTCACATACAGCCACCAGACCCCGCTCACGAAGTTGCCGAAGCCGAACGCGCCGCCCGTCAGCGCGGCGCTTTTCCAGCCGGTGCTGCGCGTGAGCCACGCGAAGAACAACACGAAGATCGCGAGTTGCAGCCAGCCGCCATGCGGCGTCGGCGCGAACGACAGCGTATTGGCCGCGCCAGCGGCCAGTGCGACGAGGTAGTGCCAGCGCGGCAGCGCGCGGCTGCGCGTGCCGTCTTCGGTGGGAGCGGGGGCGGGGGCGCCGCGGTGCGAACGGGAAGTAATCGGGTCGGCCATTGTTGCGCGGTCGGCGTCGGTAGTTGAAAGGGCAACTCAGTAGGCAAACGAGTTGGCAAATGCGCCGGCAACGAAAGCGCGCGGGCGCTCAGGCCGTGCATCGGCCCGAGCCGCCGGCTCAGGTCTGCACGTGCTGTGACTCGCGCTCGCGCTGGCCCGCGAGCGGGTCGCGGCGCACCAGCAGCATGTGGATCTGGCGGGCGTCGCCGCGCAGGATCTCGAAGATCAGGTCGTCGAGGCGGACTGTCTCGCCCCGATGCGGCACCCGGCCGAAGTGATGCGTGACCAGCCCGCCGATCGTGTCGACCTCGTCGTCCGAATAATGCGTGCCGAAGGTGTCGTTGAACTGCTCGATCTCGGTCAGCGCGCGCACGCGGAAGCGTCCGTCCGGCGAAGCGATGATGTTGCCGCTCTCCTCGTCGAAATCGTATTCGTCCTCGATGTCGCCGACGATCTGCTCCAGTACGTCTTCGATCGTGATCAGGCCCGCGACGCCGCCGTACTCGTCGACGACCACCGCGAGGTGGTTGCGGTTCACGCGGAAGTCGTGCAGCAGCACGTTCAGCCGCTTCGACTCGGGGATGAACACGGCAGGGCGCAGCATGCCGCGCACGTCGAACTCTTCTTCGGCGTAGTAGCGCAGCAGATCTTTCGCGAGCAGCACGCCGATGATGTTGTCGCGATTGCCCTCGTAGACCGGATAGCGCGAATGCGCCTTGTCCAGCACGTAGGGGATGAATTCAGCGGGATTGTCCGCGATGTTGATCGCGTCCATTTGCGCGCGCGGCACCATGATGTCGCGTGCGCTCAGTTCCGACACCTGGAACACGCCTTCGATCATCGACAGCGAGTCGGCGTCGATCAGGTTGCGTTCGTGCGCGTCCTGCAGAATTTCCAGAAGTTCGGCGCGCGAGTCGGGCTCGGGCGAGATGAAGTCGGTCAGGCGCTCGAGCAGCGAGCGCTTTTCCTGCGGTTTGTCGAGTTGACGTCCGGTATGGCGTCGACTGGGATACGTGTCGTTCATGGTAGTGCGCCCGGCGAGACTGGGCGCGCTGTTGCAGAGCGTTAAGGATACACCAGGCGCATGGCGGAACCGTGTCCCGCCGGGCCCGGCGATGAGCGAAGCCAGGGTGAAACGGCCCCGCCGCGACGGCGGAGCGTGGAATCATCCTAACCGATTACGCGGGCAAAAGCGCTCGCCGGCAAAAAAGTCGCGGGTGGGGTTTTCGCCGAGATGCCGTGGTCACACGGCTGGCTTGCAGCGCGCGAGCAGCGCTTCGAGCGCGCGGTCCGGCATGCCGCTTTCGCGCAGCGCGTGCACGGTGCGGCTCACGTAATCGAAGGTCGTGCCGTAGCGGCCGCTCGCGCAGCCCAGCACGGTCTGGATGATGTCGTCGCGCAACTTGCCGGTGTAGCTCGGCACGTCGCGGCGCATCACGAATGCGAGCGCGTCGACGCGCCGGCCGTCCGCGAGCACGCACGGCAGCCACGCGGGACGGTACGAGCCCATCGGCATTTCGCGGCGCCACAGTGCTTCGAGATGCGGCCTCGAGCCATCGGCCGCGAGCCGGAAGGCCATGCCGGTGCACGAGCCGCCGCGATCGAGCGCGAGCACGAGGCCGGGCTGCTCTGGCGTGCCGCGATTGACTCGCGACCACAGATAGAGGCCGCGGTGATAGCCGTGCACCTTCGAGCGCATCGCCTCGACGGTCGGCAGGCCCGGGTTCCAGATCAGCGAGCCATAGCCGAACAGCCACAGATCGCTTTGGCGGTCCCAGCCGCGCAACGTGGATTCGAGCGACGCGCGCAGTTCGTCGTCCGTCAGGAGCCGCGAGTCGCCGAGCACCGGCGGGTAGTCCGGACAGCGCACGGGGATATCGGCTTCGGGGGACGGAGTGCTCACGGTGGGTTCGGGCGGGCTGGCGTCGAGGAGGGGCGGAACGCCTATTGGTAAGGGTCCGGAAAGCCGAGCTTGCCGAGAATTTCGGTTTCGATCGCTTCCATTTCCTCGGCTTCTTCTTCGACCTCGTGGTCGTAGCCCTGTGCATGCAGCGTGCCGTGCACGAGCAGGTGCGCGTAATGCGCGGCGAGCGGCTTGCCCTGCTCGACGGCTTCCTTCTCGACCACCGGGCAGCACAGAATCAGATCGCCCGTGACGGGATCATCTTCCGATTCGGCATAGGCGAAGGTCAGCACGTTGGTCGCGTAATCCTTGCCGCGATAGGTGCGATTCAGCGTGCGGCCTTCTTCGGCGTCGACGAACCGAACCGTCAGTTCGCCGTCCGCGAACAGCGCCGCCTTGATCCAGCCGGCCACCGTCGCGCGCGGCAGCAGCGCTTTGTGTTCCGGCCAGGCTTTGGCGGCGGGGAATTGCAGGCTCAACGTCAGTTTCGGGGTGCGGCTCATGCGGTTTCTATGCGTGGCATTCCTGGCTCAGTCTTTTTTTTTGCGGCGAGGCGACGCGGGCCTCGCGCTGCTAAGCGCATCGCTTTAGCGCGGATCGACCGCGGCCGGCGACTTCTGCGCATGCGCATCGTACGCCTCCACAATTCGCGCGACCAGCGGATGCCGCACCACGTCCGCGCTCGTGAAACGCGTGAGCGCGATGCCGCGCACGTTCGCGAGCACCTGTTGCGCTTCGATCAGCCCGCTCTTCTGGCCGCGCGGCAGATCGACCTGGGTCGTGTCGCCGGTGACGACCGCCTTCGAGCCGAAGCCGATTCGCGTGAGGAACATCTTCATCTGCTCGGGCGTGGTGTTCTGCGCCTCGTCGAGGATGATGAACGCGTGATTCAGCGTGCGGCCGCGCATGTATGCGAGCGGCGCGATTTCGATCATCTGCCGCTCGAACATCTTCGCGGTTTTGTCGAAGCCGAGCAGGTCGTACAGCGCGTCGTAGAGCGGGCGCAGATACGGATCGACTTTCTGCGCGAGATCGCCCGGCAAAAAGCCGAGCCGCTCGCCCGCCTCGACGGCCGGGCGCGTCAGCACGATGCGTTTGACCTGGTCGCGCTCGAGCGCGTCGACCGCGCAGGCCACCGCGAGATAGGTCTTGCCAGTGCCGGCCGGGCCGACGCCGAACGTGACATCGTGCGACACGATCTGCTTCAGGTACTCGCGCTGCGCCGGCGTGCGGCCGCGCAGATCCGCGCGTCGCGTGTACAGCTTCGGGCCGTATTCCTCGAAGTCGTCCTCGCTCGCATTGGTGTCGGCGGGCTGGTCGAAAGGGTGGTCGGGATTGCCGGCGAAGTGCGCGTCGACGGTGTCGCCATTGCCATTGCCGTTGCCATTCGAACGATGACGCACCGGATGACGCACTTCGACGAGCGCGAGCTGGATGTCGTCGACCGACAAAGGCTCGCGCGCGTTGTTGTAGAAGTTTTCGAGCGCGGTGAGCGCGAGCTTCGCGCCGCGCCCGCGGATCGCGATGCGGTGGCCGCGGCGCTGCAGGGTCACGTCGAGCGCCTGCTCGATCTGCCGCAGATTTTCGTCGAGCGGTCCGCAGAGGTTGGCGAGCCGCGCGTTATCTTCGCGCGGTGCGGTGAATTCCAGAGGCTGCTGAGTGGTCTTCAAGGCGGTGAGTCGATCCTGTCGGTTGCGGTACTCAGAATGTCGTTCAATGCGTCGTCGCGGCGCTGTCGTCGTGAACCATCACGAGTTCACCACGCAGCGAGTGCGGATACGCGTGCACGATCTTCACGTCGACCATCTGACCGATCAGCCGTGCATGCGACGCGACCGGCGCCGGGAAATTGACGACGCGGTTGTTCCCGGTGCGGCCCGCGAGCTCGTTCGGGTCCTTGCGCGCCGGGCGCTCGACCAGAATGCGTTCGACCTTGCCGACCATCGCGTGGCTGATGCGCTGCACGTTCTCTTCGATCGTGGCCTGCAGATGCTGCAGGCGCTTGAGCTTCACCTCGCGCGGCGTGTCGTCGTGCAGGTTCGCGGCCGGCGTGCCGGGACGCGGGCTGTAGATGAACGAGAAGCTCGTGTCGTACTTCATCTCTTCGACGAGCGCCATCATCTTCGCGAAGTCTTCCTCGGTCTCGCCGGGGAAGCCGACGATCATGTCCGTCGACAGCGACAGGTCCGGGCGAATCGCGCGCAGCTTGCGGATCACCGACTTGTACTCGAGCACGGTGTAGCCGCGCTTCATCGCCATCAGGATGCGGTCGGAGCCGTGCTGCACCGGCAGATGCAGGTGGCTGACGAGCTTCGGTACCTTCGCGTAGGTGTCGATCAGGCGCTGCGTGAACTCCTTCGGATGCGACGTCGTGTAGCGGATCCGTTCGATGCCGGGGAGGTCCGCGACGTATTCGATCAGCGTCGCGAAGTCGGCGATCTCGGTCGAACCCACGGTCAGCGCGCCGCCGAATTTTCCACGATAAGCGTTCACGTTCTGGCCGAGCAGCGTGACTTCGCGCACGCCCTGGTCGGCGAGGCCGGCGATTTCGGTCAGCACGTCGTCGAGCGGACGCGACACTTCCTCGCCGCGCGTGTACGGCACGACGCAGTAGCTGCAGTACTTGCTGCAGCCTTCCATGATCGACACGAACGCGCTCGGACCTTCGACGCGCGCCGGCGGCAGGTGATCGAACTTCTCAATTTCGGGAAACGAAATATCGACCTGCGCGCGGCCGCTCGCGCGGCGCTCGTCGATCATCTGCGGCAGGCGGTGCAGCGTTTGCGGACCGAACACGATATCGACGTACGGCGCGCGCGCGACGATCGATGCGCCTTCCTGACTCGCGACACAGCCACCCACGCCAATGATCAGATTCGGATTCGCATCCTTCAGCTCGCGTACGCGGCCGAGGTCGGAGAAGACTTTTTCCTGCGCTTTTTCGCGCACCGAGCAGGTGTTGAACAGGATCACGTCGGCGTCTTCCGGCGTGTCGGTCTTGACGAGTCCTTCAGCGGCACCGAGCACGTCGACCATCTTGTCGGAGTCGTACTCGTTCATCTGGCAGCCAAAGGTCTTTACATAAACTTTCTTGGTCATCGAATTTCGCCGGTCGCAGTGGTTAACCTGGGGGCGTCGTAAAAGGTGAAGGAGGCCGCGGCGCGGGGCAGCGCGGCGCGTGATGGCCGGCTTGCGCGTGTCTTTGCAGCGTAACTGCATATTATAGCCCTTCACGCAACGGGGGTTTCGGCGCTCATTGGCCGGTCCGGCGGCAGTCCCAGCAGGCTTTCCAGTTCATCCGACACCTGCGCGAAGCGCTCGGCGAGGAAATCGAGCAGCACGCGCACGCGCGGCGCCATGAAGCGATTGCGGTGATACAGCGCGTGCAGCGGGGCATCGGGGTAGCGCCATTCCGGCAGCAGGATCTTCAGGCGACCGGCGCGCAGGTCCGCTTCCACGTCCCACATCGATTTGATCGCGATGCCGTAGCCGCGCAGCGCCCATTCGCGCGCGACCGCGCCGTCGTTGGTTTCGCGCGCCGCTTCGAACGGCACGCTGTAGTGCTGCACCTCGTCACCGCGCGTGAAGCGCCATTCGCTGGCCGGCCCCGATGCGGTGCCGAGCACGATGCAGTCGAAATTGGCGAGGTCGAGCGGGTCCTTCGGCTCGCCGCGACGCCCGACGTATTCCGGTGATGCGCACAGCACCCGCCGGTTCGGCGCGAGCCGGCGCGCGACCAGCGAGCTGTCCTGCGGCACGCCGAAGCGGATCGCCAGATCGATGTCCTCCTGCACGAGATTGGCCAGCGCATCCGACAGCGTCAACGCGAACGTCACGTCCGGGTACAGCGCGTTGAATTCGTCGAGCCAGTGCATCAGCAGGTTGCGGCCGAAGTCCGAGGTCGCCGACACCCGCACCTTGCCGCGCACGACGCCCTGGCCCGCTTGCAGCGCGGCTTCGGCGTCGTCCAGCGATTGCAGCGCCTGGCGGCAGCAGTTCAGGTAGAGGCGGCCTTCGTCGGTGAGCCGTAGCTGCCGCGTGGTGCGCTCGAACAGGCGCGCTTTGAGCCTCGCTTCCAGTTTCGCGAGCCGCGCGCTCGCCGCGGCGGGTGTCAGACCCATCTTGCGGCCCGCCGCCGACAAGCTGCCTTGCTGCGCCGCTTCGACGAAGAGGCGGATGTCGCCGAGGTTATCCATCGCTGGCTTTCAAGCAGAATTTGAAAATGCTTCAAATGCTACGCCAATTATCAAATTGGCGTCACGCCGCGACAATGCAGCCGTCGAAACCTCCGCTGCTGTCCTTCGTCATGCAACTCGGTCACGCGACCATCGTCACCGCCGACCTTGATTCCGCCCGACGTTTCTTCGTCGACATCGCCGGGTTCACCGAAGGCGCGCGCCCGCCGTTTTCCGTCGACGGCTACTGGCTGAACGCAAGCGGCCGCCCGGTAGTGCATCTGATCGCCGCGCCGGCTTCCGGCGCGGCGGGCCGCGGTCATGCCGCGCATCGATCACATCGCCTGTCGGCTCGATAGCGCCGGCAAATGGCAAGCGTTGCTCGAGCGGCTCGACGCGCACGACATCGGCTATCAGACCGCGCAGGTGCCGGCGAGCGCTGTGCAACAGGAGCAGCGGCAGCTGTTCGTCGCGCTCGCGCCGGGCGTCGTCATCGAATTCGTGACGGCGGCGCGCCAGGCCCTTCAACCCAAACCCTGATCCCACCTCATTCCCGGAGCGGAAAAATGCCCATGCCATTACTCGCGCTCGCGATTAGCGCCTTCGCCATCGGTACCACCGAATTCGTCATCATGGGCCTGTTGCCCGAAGTGGCGCGCGATCTGGCCGTGTCGATCCCGTCCGCGGGCCTGCTCGTCAGCGGCTATGCGCTCGGCGTCGCGGTCGGCGCGCCACTGCTCGCGGTAGTCACGAGCAGGATGTCGCGCAAGTTCGCGCTGCAGCTGCTGATGGGCGTGTTCATCGTCGGCAATGTGTTGTGCGCGGTGGCGCCGGGTTATTCGGTGCTGATGATCGCGCGCGTCGTGACCTCGTTCGCGCACGGCTCGTTCTTCGGCATCGGCGCGGTGGTCGCGGCCTCGCTCGTGCCGGCCGAAAAGCGCGCGAGCGCGATCGCGCTGATGTTCACGGGCCTAACGCTCGCGAACGTGCTCGGCGTGCCGTTCGGCACCTTCGTCGGCCAGCAGTTCGGCTGGCGCGCGGCCTTCTGGATCGTCAGCGGCTTCGGCGTGCTGTCGCTCGCGGGCATCAGCGCGCTGGTGCCGAACCGCCACGACACCGGCCCCGCCGGCCTCGCCCACGAAGTGCGCGTGCTGCAAGACCCGCAAGTGTGGAGCGCCCTCGCGATGACGGTGCTCGGCTTCGGGGGCGTGTTCGTCGTGTTCACCTATATCGCGCCGATCCTCGAGCAGGTGAGCGGTTTTTCGCCGCGCGGCGTGACGCTGATCCTCGTGCTGTTCGGCGTGGGCCTGACGATCGGCAACATGGTCGGCGGCAAGCTTGCGGACCGCGCGCTGATGCCGTCGCTGATGGGCATTCTCGCCGCGCTCGCGGTCGTGATGGCGATCTTCGCGCGCACCAGCCATTCGCAAGCGGCTGCCGCGATCACGGTGTTCGTGTGGGGCATCGCGGCGTTCGCAACGGTGCCCCCGTTGCAGATGCGCGTGGTCGAGAAGGCCGCCGCCGCGCCGAATCTCGCGTCGACACTGAACATCGGCGCGTTCAACGTCGGCAATGCAGCGGGTGCGTGGCTCGGCGGTCTCGTGATCAATCACGGCCACGCGCTCGATACCTTGCCGTGGGTTGCCGCCGCGGTCAGCGTCGCCGCGCTGCTGCTGACGTGGTTCGCGGCGCGCATGGATGCGCCGGCGCGCGCGCTCGCGCAAAGCGCGTGAGTCGTCAGTTGCTTGCCTCCGCCATGCTGATAACAGTGTGAAGATAACTTCGTTGGGCGCGGCCAAAGCCGATGCTATCTTGCTTCCACTTACTGCTCTTGCCCCGCCTGGCGGGGCTCTGGAGGCCAATATGCATTCCCCGCTCGCGCTGGTCCGCGATCCCTCTGCCGATGCCGACACCGACGCGGCGCCGCGCTCCGCCGAACCCTTCGATGCGCTCGAACAGCTGGTCGGCGTGAATCTGGCGCGGCTGCGCGCCGAACGGCAGCTTTCGCTCGATGCGCTGGCGCGCGCGTCAGGCGTGTCGCGCGCCATGCTCGCGCAGATCGAATCGGCGCGCAGCGTGCCGTCGATCAAGGTGCTGTGCAAGGTGGCGGCGGCGCTGAAGGTGTCGGTGGCGGCGTTCCTGCGGCGTCACGCGACCAACGGCTTCGAGCATCTGCCGGCCGAGCGCTCGGCCCGCGTGGTCAGCGCGAACGGTCGCTACTCGGTGCGGCCGCTGTGTCCCGACGACGAGTCGATCGCCGCCGAGTTTCACGAACTGCGGATCGCCCCGCTGCATACCGAAGCGGGCGTGCGCCGCGCGCCTGGCACGACGGTGAATCTGGTGGTCAGCGACGGTACGCTCGAAGTCAGCGTGCACGACCAGCGTCAACTGCTCGCGACCGGCGACGCGATCGTGTTCGACGCCGACCAGCCGCACAGCCTGCGCAATCCCGGCGACACCGAGGCGCGCGCGTTTCGCGTGACGCTGCGGGCTGAGACGCCGCCGCGCTGGGAAGTGCCGGCCGCGGGCGCCGCACGCGACGAAGCCGCACGCAAAGGTGTGCCGGGTTGAGAATCGACGGCGTCGAGGTTCAAGCGCGGGTCAGGGCGTCGATGCAGGTCCAATGCAATGAGTAGGGTCTTTGTTCGTCGCGCTGCAGCGCTCGCGCGACTGTTGTATGCTTCGCCCGCCGGTCGAACCGGCAATCAGTGCGTCTTCAGGGCGGGGTGAAATTCCCCACCGGCGGTGGGCCGGCAGCGCGACAGCGTGAGCCGGCAAGCCCGCGAGCGCCCGCATCGCTTAGCCTTCGGCATAGCGCAGACAGGAGCGGGGTCAGCAGATCTGGTCAGAAGCCAGAGCCGACGGTCATAGTCCGGATGGAAGAAGATGTGCAGATAGTCATGTGCGTTCCGCGACGTCGCCTGTAGCCGGGTGGCGTATCAGCGTCCGCTTTCGCGCGGCGCCTGGGCGGCGCGTGTCAGTCTGTTTGCAATGCCCTGAAACGTTTCTCGCCCAACTTTTGCGATGAGCGTTTCAACTATGTCCTTTGCTGCTTTTCCTGCTCCGTCGACGATTGCAGACGATGCCTTCGCCGATCTCCCGCTGCTTGCCACCGAAGCCGTTCCGCCGCGTATCGCCGCCGCCTTGCAGGCGCTGCGCGAGGGCCGTGCCGTGGTGCTGCAGGACGACCACGACCGCGAGAACGAAGCCGATCTGATCGTCGCGGCCGAGCGCCTGTCGGTCGAAACGATGGCGCTGCTGATCCGGGAATGCAGCGGCATCGTCTGCCTGTGCCTGCCCGACGACAAGATCCGCGCGCTCGAACTGCCGCCGATGGCCGTCAACAACGAAAGCCGTCACGGCACCGCGTTCACGGTGTCGATCGAAGCGCGCGAAGGCGTCAGCACCGGCGTGTCCGCGCAGGATCGCGTGACCACGATCCGCGCCGCGATCGCCGATACGGCCAAACCCGCCGACATCTTGCGCCCCGGCCACGTGTTCCCGCTGCGCGCGATGCCGGGCGGCGTGCTGGCGCGGCGCGGCCACACCGAAGGCACCGTCGATCTGGCGATTCTCGCGGGCCTGAAGCCGGCCGGCGTGCTGTGCGAACTGATGAACGCCGACGGCACGATGACGCGCGGCGCGGACGTCGAGCGCTTCGCCGCGCAACATGATCTGCCGATGCTGACGATCGCCGAGCTGGTCGAGTTTCGCGAGTCGCTCGCGCAGGTGCGCGAGGGCGCGATTGCCGAGGCTTGACGGGCCGTCCATCGAGCGGCACGCGACGCCATGACGCAAAAAGCCGGTTCTTCTTCCGAAGAACCGGCTTTTTTATCGGCGTTGCGCAAAACCGCTACGACTGCACGTCGCCGAATTCGCCGCGCACGCCCGCCTCGATGAGCGCCGGCAGTTCATCCATATGCTTGATGATTCGCGTGATACCCATCGCGCGCAGCGCATCCGCGTAGCCGTCCGGAATATGGCTCGCGCCGACGAACGCGATCGTCTTCATGCCTGCCGCGCGCGCCGCGTTCAAACCCGCGACGCTGTCCTCGACGACGAGGCAACGCGCCGGCACGACGCCAAGCGTCGTGGCCGCGAACAGATAGACGTCCGGATACGGCTTCGGCCGCGCGACCTGCTCGGCGCTGAACACGCGCTCGCCGAAAATCTGCTGCAGACCCGCGCGCCGTACCGATGCGGCGACGCGCGACATACGGCTGTTCGACACGACCGCTGCCGGCAGCGTCACGCGTTGCAGCGCGTCGCGCACGCCGTGGATCGGACCGAGCGACGCGGCGAGCGCGAGCTCGACATGGTGCTCGATCGTGTCGAGGAAGTTCACCGGCAGCGTGATGTCGAACCGCGTTTCGAGGCCGGCGAGAAAGCGCGAGGTTTGCTGGCCGAACGCGGTTTTGACGACGGGGGCGAAATCGATGCCGGGGAAGGTGGCCGTCAGCGTGTCGAACATCACGCGATCGGCGATGACTTCACTGTCGACGAGCACGCCGTCGCAGTCACAGATGAGGTGGTCGATCATGCCTGAAAAACGGTAAGCGCAAAGCGCGCGGGCGGCGGGTTGCGGGCCCGCGCGCCGAGATGAAAAGCGTCATCATACGTACTTTCGGACCGCGTCCTTTTGGCGTTCTGCGTGCCCGCGGCCTTACGGTGTATCGGCCCAGGCCTTCGCCGCGCGGATCGCGCGCTGCCAGCCATCGAGGCAGGTCCTGACCTCCGCAGGCGGTAGCGCCGGCGTGAAGCGGTGCTCGAGCTTCCACTGGCTTTTCAACTCGTCGATGTCCTTCCAGTAGCCCACCGCAAGACCGGCCAGATAGGCGGCGCCGAGTGCGGTGGTCTCGGACACCTGGGGGCGCACCGTGTCGACGCCGAGGATGTCGGCCTGGAACTGCATCAGCAGATTGTTCGCGCAGGCGCCGCCGTCCACGCGCAACTCGCCGATGCGAATGCCCGAGTCGGCTTCCATCGCCTTCAGCACGTCGAGCGATTGATAGGCGATCGAATCGAGCGCCGCGCGCGCGAGATGCGCGGAGGTCGTGCCGCGCGTGACGCCGAACAGCGTGCCGCGCGCATGCGCGTTCCAGTGCGGCGCGCCGAGGCCGGCGAACGCGGGCACGAGATACACGCCGTCGCAATGCGGCACGCCGCGCGCGAGCGTTTCGATTTCCGCCGCGTTCCTGATGATGCCGAGGCCGTCGCGCAGCCACTGCACCACGGCGCCGCCGATGAAGATGCTGCCTTCGAGCGCGTAGTCGATACGCTCGCCGATCTGCCAGGCGATCGTCGTGACGAGATTGTTGTTCGATTCGATCGGTTTGGCGCCCGTGTTCATCACGAGGAAGCAGCCGGTGCCGTAGGTGTTCTTGACCATGCCGGACTCGGTGCACATCTGGCCGAACAGCGCGGCGTGCTGATCGCCGGCGATGCCCGCGAGTGGAATCTTCGACGCGAACACGGTGGTCACCGTCGGCCCGTACACCTCCGACGACGGCCGTACTTGCGGCAGCATGCTGCGCGGAATGTCGAGCGCGGCGAGCAGTTCGTCGTCCCACTTCAGGGTGTGGATGTTGAACAGCATCGTGCGCGACGCGTTGGTCACGTCGGTGACGTGCAGCGCGCCCTTCGTGAAATTCCACATCAGCCAGCTGTCGACGGTGCCGAACGCGAGCCGGCCCTGACGCGCTTTTTCGCGCGCGCCCTCGACGTTGTCGAGAATCCAGCGGATTTTGGTCGCCGAGAAATACGAGTCGATCGGCAAGCCGGTCTTCGCGCGCACGCTCGCTTCGAGACCCTGCGCTTTCAGGTCGTCGCAGAAGTCGGCGGTGCGGCGGTCCTGCCAGACGATCGCGTTGTAGATCGGGTGGCCGGTTTCGCGATCCCACACGATCGTGGTTTCGCGCTGGTTCGTGATGCCGATCGCCGCGATCGACGTGCCGTTCATGCCGGCTCGCGTGACCGCCTCGGCGGCGACGCCGGCCTGCGTTGACCAGATTTCCTGCGGATCGTGCTCGACCCAGCCCGGGTGCGGGTAGATCTGCTGGAATTCCTTTTGTGCGGTCGACACGACGTTGCCGCGCCGGTCGAACAGCATCGCGCGCGAGCTGGTGGTGCCTTGGTCAAGCGCGAGAACGTACTGATCCAGCATTGTCTCTTCTCCATGCATATTACGGATCGCCGGATTGCTGGCCGGCGATGCGAGCGGCGTGTTGTTGTGAGCGGGCCGCCATAGTGTGAGGGCGCGTGCCGGTGTCGTCCAGCCGAAGCTGCGGTGGGGCCGGCCCGGGACGCGCGCATGGTGTGCGCCGTTTCTACGGGCTCGCGCCGTTTGCTTCACCCGGCATTGGCGCCGCGTTGTGTTTGCCGCCGCTTTTGTCGGGGCATGCCAGTTTGCCCGGCCGGGCCGCCTACGCGCTCTGCCGGGCCGGTTCGCGCGCGAACCACGCGTCGATATCGCGCGTAACCTCATCGAGCGTGCCCGGCTCGACGTGCAGGCCGAGCTTCGAGCGCCGCCACAGCACGTCCTGCGCGGTGCGCGCCCATTCGGTATCGCGCAGATAAACCAGCTCGGCTTCGTGCAGTCCCGGCGCGAACTCGGGACCGAGCTCGGCGCGCGAGCGCGCGAGGCCGATCACGCGATTCGCGCGCGTGCCATACGCGCGCGCGAGCCGAAGCGCGAGCGACGCCGGCAGCCACGCATGCTCGCGCGAGAACTCACCGAGGAAGCGATTGAAGTTCGCCTGTGCGATGTCGCCGCCCGGCAGCGGCGCGTCGACGGTCCACGCGGACCCGCCGTGGCGCAGCGCGTCGGTGAGCGTATCGACGGCCTGCTCGGCGAGCTTGCGAAACGTCGTGATCTTGCCGCCGAACACCGACAGCAGCGGCGCCTGTTCCGCGGGCGCGTCGAGTTCGAGCGAGTAGTCGCGCGTGACCGCCGACGGATTGTCCGCGTTCTCGTCCTCCAGCAGCGGGCGCACGCCCGAATAGCTCCAGCGCACGTCGGCCGGCGAGATCTTCTGCCTGAAGTAGCGGTTGATCGAATCGCACAGATACTGCGTTTCGTTGGCGTCGATCGCGACTTGCGATGGGTCGCCGCGATATTCGAGGTCGGTGGTGCCGATCAGCGTGTAGTCGTGCTCGTAGGGAATCGCGAAGATGATCCGCTTATCGGCGTTCTGGAAGATGTACGCGTGGTCGTGCTCGAATAGGCGCCGCGTGACGATGTGGCTGCCCTTGACGAGCCGCACGCTATGCGCCGATGGCCGGCCGAGCGCGCCCTTCAGCAGCTCGCCGACCCACGGGCCCGCCGCGTTCGCGATCGCGGCGGCGCGCACGTCGAGCGTCGTGCCGTCCGCGCGTTGCAGTTGCGCGCGCCACTCGCCGCCGGCGCGCTCTGCGTTGACCAGCTTCGTGCGCGTGAGGATCGTCGCGCCGCGCTCGTGCGCGTCGAGCGCGTTCAGGACGACGAGGCGCGCGTCGTTGACCCAGCCGTCCGAATAAACGAAGCCGCGCTTGATCGTTTCGACGAGCGGCGCGCCGGCCGGATGCCGGCTCATCACGATGCCGCGCGAGCCCGGCAGCAGCTCACGTTTGGCCAGATGGTCGTACAGGAACAGACCCGCGCGGATCAGCCAGGCGGGGCGCAGATCCGGCATATGCGGCATCACGAAGCGCAGCGGCCAGATGATGTGCGGCGCCGCGCGCAGCAGCGTCTCGCGCTCCTGCAGCGCCTTGCGCACGAGCCCGAACTCGCGGTACTCGAGGTAGCGCAGGCCGCCGTGGATCAGCTTGGTACTTGCCGACGAGGTGTGCGCGGCCAGATCGTCCTGCTCGCACAGCAGCACCGTCAGGCCGCGGCCGGCCGCGTCGCGGGCGATGCCGGCGCCGTTGATCCCGCCACCGACGACGAGCAAATCGTATTTCGTGCCTTGCGTCACCTGGTGAGCCTCTGCATCGAATCTGGGAGTAAGTTGGAAAGCTGATTGAACGAATCATGTTCGTTTTCGAACTTTAATGAACATATTCGAAAAAGTAAAGTTCGCTTCGACCCGAGCGAGCCTTGGGTCGAATGGCACGGGAGTGGCACAACGCGCGACCGCGGACGATACTCTCGGTAGCAGCCATTTCGAGGTGATGTATGCGTGGACTTTTGATGATCGGCGCGGCGGCGCTGCTGGCGGGATGCGTGAGTACGCCGAGTCTGGAAGGGACGAGGGGCGCAACGTCGTTCGAGGCGTTACAGAAGATGTGCTCGCCGCAAACCGTCGACTACGGCAGCGACGCGCAGAACGTCTATGAGACGTTCTTCGATGCCTATGTGGCGAACCGGCGCGGCCGGCTGTCGAACGACGACTTCTGCGCGTTCCAGGCATCGATCGCGCAGCGCCATGCGAGCGAGGCGACGAGCAGCGATCCGAAGGTGCGCAACCAGTGGGTCGAGTTCTTCAACGAGCAGCGCGCAAGGGCGATCAGCTGGCGTGCGAGTGCCGATCCGACCTTGCGTAACGGGTAAGCAGCAGCGGGTTGTTGACCGGCGAACCGGTTCACTTGTGCGGCGCCGACGCTCCGCGCCACAGCATGCGCAAAAGCTGCGCGAACACGGCTTCACGTGATGGCTTCGGCGCTCCGTCGCCGGCGGAATCGGCCTGTTGCGCCGCCGACGGCGGTAGCTGGTTCGCGAGCGCAAGCATCGTGAAGCCGTGCAGGCTCGTCCAGTACGCATAGCCGATCAGGCGCGGATCGCCTTCGAGAATACCCGCCTCGACGAGCCGCTCGAAGTGCGCTTCCAGCAGACGCCACGCGCGCTGCGACGCCGCGGCCAGTTCAGGGTAAGCGCCTTGCTGTTGCGGCGTCTGATCGAACATCAAACGGTAGGCGTGCGGTTCATCGAGCGCGAAGTCGACGTAGGCCCGGCCGACGGCGCTGTGATCGATGGCGGGGGCGTTCGCGGGGATGCCGCGCGCGGCCGCTTCGAGGCGCGCGGCGAAGCGGTTGAACGCGGCGGCGCGGACCATCGCCAGAATTTCTTCCTTGTCGCGGAAATAGCGATACGGTGTCATCGCGCTGCAGCCGAGCTCCTTCGCCAGCTCGCGCATCGTCACGCCTTGCGCGCCGCGGGTCGCAAATGCGTTTTCGGCGACGCGTCGCATGGCTTCGCGAAACTGCTGGATGTCGTCGGCGGAGAGCGTCTTGGGCATGCGCGAGGGCGGGGAAGTCCGTCGCGTGAATTTACTGTGTAAATGAGATGCGCACAACAAAGGGCCGCGAAGGCGGCCCGCTGTCAGGGGAGTTGAACGATACGAGACCGGTAGTCTCGAGCGAAGCGCGCGGCGCATCCGCCAGGGCGGCGCGGATACGCCGCCAACGGCTCTCGGATCGAACGACAGGGAATCTCAGGAAAAACGTTTGATGGCCCGCAATGCGGTGTCGCCGGTTTCGGTCACGCGCCATTCTTCGTTGCCCGATGCGAGGCGTTCGAGTTGCACCAGTTGGCGTTCGAGCAACGCATCGAGTTCTTCTCGGTCCATTTCGACCTGGTTGGGGGCGTCCTTGACGAGTAACAACGTGGCGAATTCATGCGGACTCAGCATCGTTCTCTCCATGTCAGCAAATTGCGGACAGCCTTGCAGTCGACCGACAGGCCGGGGCGGGGTCCGCTAAGGATCAGGGCGGGAGGTACGGCTTACACTACAGATTCACAAACCGACGCCGTGCGAAACTCGCAACGCACGTTGGGGAACTGGAGTGTAGGCGAGCACCGATGAAACGCCAACCTGGTCCCCGTAAATTTTCCATTTGACAATTGGTCGCGCGATCGGCGGTCCGGCCCCGCAGCCAGATTCTTGATTTCACGCGAGGTTTTGCGTGCACCGCAGCATGGCGGAGATCGCCTGGAATTATCCGGCGATATAGATTTGACAATTCGCGGCGTTCAGCGCTTCGGCCATGTCGGCGGCCGGCGCGGCGTCGGTGAACAATGCGTCGATCTGCTCCAGATGTCCCTGGCGAACTAGCGCCGGGCGGCCAAACTTGGAGTGATCCGCGGCGAGGAACACGGTGCGTGCGTGCTCGATGATCGCCTCGGCGACACGCACTTCGCGCGTGTCGAAATCGCGCAGCGTACCGTCCGTTTCGATGCTCGACGTGCCGATGATCGCGAAATCGACTTTGAACTGCCGGATGAAGTCGATCGCCAGTTCACCGACGATGCCCTTATCCCACGGCCGCACGATGCCCCCCGTCACCAGCACTTCGCAATCCGGGTAGCCGCTCATCATGCTTGCGACGTTCAGATTGTTCGTGATCACGCGCAGTCCACGGTGGCGGTTCAGCGCGCGTGCCACTTCCTCGGTGGTCGTGCCGAGATTGATGAAGAGCGATGCCTGATCGGGAATGTGAGTGGCGACTAGCGCCGCGATGCGTCTTTTCTCTTCATGAAACATGCGCTGGCGCGCGGTGTAGGAGACGTTTTCGGAACTGGTCGGCAGACTGGCGCCGCCGTGATAGCGGCGCAGCAGATTCATATCGGCGAGCCAGTTGACGTCGCGGCGGATCGTCTGCGGGGTGACGTCGAAGTGGCTCGCGAGGTCGTCCACGGTCACGAAGCCGTCGCGTTGCACCCACTCCAGCAATTCCTGTTGCCGGGCGTTGAGAGTCAGGCGGGGGTCTCGTGTCATGTGTCTTGAGTGGTGGCTGTCGTGTCGGCGTGGTCCGTCGCGATCATCGAGCGGCTGGCAGAAAGCCCGCCGTCGACGAACGCGATTGCGGCTATTGTAAAACCATCGCGCCCCTTGTCCGCCAACTGGCCGCGAACGCTCCGAACCTGCTCGAACCTTCACTCAGGTGCAAGACGCATTTATTCATTTGATAAATGAATTTGTTTTTTGGTGCGCTTCGCGATGCAATCCTGGGTTCCGCGATTTACCTGCCTTACAACCTTTCCCATGATGTCCGGCGACTTTTTCGTGCCGGCCCGCGCTTTCGAGAGTGTTCGACATGACTGGCTTCAGCAACTGGCAAAACCCTTATCCGACGCAACGTCTGCCCGTATTCGCACGCAATATCGTTTCGACCTCGCATCCGCTCGCGGCGCAGGCCGGGCTGCGCATGTTGTGGAAGGGCGGCAATGCCGTCGACGCGGCCATCGCGGCCGCCGCAGCGATGACAGTGGTCGAACCGGTGTCGTGCGGCCTGGGCGGCGACGCGTTCGCGCTCGTGTGGGACGGCAAGAAGCTGCATGGCCTGAACGCGTCGGGCGTGTCGCCGGCTGCGTGGAACGTCGATTACTTCAAGCGCAAATACGGCGAGGAAAACGGCTTCGCGAAACAGCCGAAGCGTGGCTGGGACGCCGTCACGGTGCCGGGCGTGATCGCCGGTTGGGAAGCGCTGCACCAGAAGTTCGGCAAGCTGCCGTTCGCCGACCTGATGGAGCCGGCCATCGAGATCGCCGAGCGCGGTCACGCGGTGGCGAGCATCGTCGCGTACAAATGGGCGGCCGCGGTGCCGGAACTGAAGGATCAGCCGGGCTTCGCGCAGACCTTCATGCCGCGCGGCCGCGCGCCTGAGGTCAGCGAGCTGGTGCGCTTGCCCGGTCACGCGAAGACGCTGCGCCTGATCGCCGGGCAGGGCCCGCGCGCGTACTACGAAGGCGAGATCGCCGAGCGGATCGCCGCGTTCGCACGCGAAGGCGGCGCCGCGCTGAGCGCCGACGATCTCCGCAACTACCGCGCGGACTGGGTCGAGCCGATCGGCAAGGACTATCGCGGCTACACCGTGCATGAGATTCCGCCGAACGGCCAGGGCATCGCGGCGCTGGTTGCGCTCGGCATCCTCGAGAAGTTCGACGTGAAGTCGCTGAAGGTCGACAGCGTCGAGTCGCAGCATCTGCAGATCGAAGCGATGAAGCTCGCGTTTGCCGACCTGTATCGCTATGTGGCCGATCCGCGGTCGATGGAAGTCACGCCCGAGCAGATGCTCGACGACGCGTACCTGAGCTCGCGCGCGAAGCTGATCGATCCGAAGCGGGCGACGCACTTCGACTTCGGCATGCCGAAGGCGGGCGGCACCATCTACATGTCGGCCGCGGACGAGAGCGGCATGATGGTCAGTTTCATCCAGTCGAACTACATGGGCTTCGGCTCGGGTGTGGTGGTGCCGGACAGCGGCATCGCGCTGCAGAACCGCGGCTGCGGCTTCTCGATGGATCCGAAGTCGCCGAACGTCGTCGAGGGCGGCAAGCGGCCGTTCCACACGATCATCCCGGCGTTCCTCACGCAGCAGGTGAACGGCCAGCAGGAAGCGGTGATGAGCTTCGGCGTGATGGGCGGCGACATGCAGCCGCAAGGCCATCTGCAAACGGTGGTGCGCATGCTCGACTACGCTCAGCAGCCGCAGGCCGCGTGCGACGCGCCGCGCTGGAAGGTCAACCGCGACTTCACGGTCGATATCGAGTCGACGCTCGATCCGAAGACCACCGAGGGCCTGCAGAAGCTCGGCCACACGATCAAGTCGGTCGACGATCCGTACATGGACTTCGGCTCCGGCCAGTTCATCTGGAAACTCGATCGCAACGAGCCGGAGCGCGGCTACGTGGCGGCCAGCGACAGCCGCCGCGACGGTCTCGCCGCCGGCTTCTAGGCCACGACGAGGCGACGCACGGGGCCGAGGTCCGCACCGGGACTCAGGTCCGACACCCGGGTAACACGTAACGAACGCGCGGCATGGCATATGCCGCGCTATTGCGCGCACGCCAGCCGCCTCGCTGACCCAGGCGCACCTACCACAGCTATCACGCAGCAGACAGGCAGAAGACCATCATGAATACCCCCGCGTCGCACTCGACGACCGCTTTCCCCCACGCCGCGCCGCTTTCGAAAGCGATGGTGCGGCGGATCGTTTTCTCGTCGTCGATCGGTAACGCGCTCGAGTGGTTCGACTTCCTGGTCTACGGCTACTTCGCGACGATCATCGCGAAGCAGTTCTTCCCGATGCAGGACGAGTGGCTGTCGACGCTGCTCGCGATCGCCACTTTCGGCCTCTCGTTCCTGATGCGCCCGCTCGGCGCGGTCGTGCTCGGCGTGTACGGCGACCGCAAGGGCCGCAAGGCGGCGCTCACGCTCGCGATCGCGCTGATGATGGTCGGTACTTTCACGATGGCCGTGATGCCGCCGTTTTCGACGATCGGTCTCGCGGCGCCGCTGCTGGTGCTGCTGGCGCGGCTCGTGCAGGGCTTCGCGGTCGGCGGCGAGTTCGGCAGCGCGACCGCGTTCATGGTCGAGCACAGCGCGACCCGGCGCGGCTACTACGCGAGCTGGCAGTTCGCGAGCCAGGGTCTCGCGGCGATCACCGCGGCGGCCTTCGGTTCGCTGCTGACCGCGTGGCTGCCGGCCGAGCATCTGAACAGCTGGGGCTGGCGTGTGCCGTTCGTGTTCGGTCTGCTGGTCGGGCCGGTCGGCTACTACATCCGCTCGCATCTCGACGAGACGCCCGAATTCCTCGCATTGCGTGAAGAACGCGCGGCTCGCGAGGCGGCTGGCGAGCACAAGGTCGTCAGCGGAACGAAGGACGCGTCGTTCTCGAATCAGTGGGTCAACCTGCTGCTCGCGATCGGCATGGTTGCGCAGTCGACGGTCGGCGTGTACGTGCTGCAGCTCTACATGCCGCTTTACGCGGTCAAGCAGCTGCATATGGCGGCGGCCGCGTCGTTCGGCGTCGTCGTGCTGAACGGCGGCATGCAGTTCATCTTCTCGCCGATCATGGGCGCGCTGTCCGATCGCATCGGCCGAATTCGCATCATGCTGAGCACGTCGATCCTGATGGGCCTGCTGATCTATCCGATGTTCGCATGGCTGCAGACACATCCGACGATTGGCTGGCTGCTCGTGCTGCAAGGCGTCGCCGGTATTTTCAAGGCCTCGTACTCGGGGCCGATGCCCGCGCTGATGTCGGAGATCTTCCCGACCCAGGTGCGCTCGACCGGCCTTTCAATCGGTTACAGCATCGGCGTGACGATCTTCGGCGGCTTCGCGCCGACCATCGTCGAAACCTTCATTCATTTGACCGGCGACAAACTCGCGCCAAGTTATTACGTCCTGCTTGCGGCGGTACTATCGGGCGTATCGCTGATCATCGTCGCGCTGCGCATGCGTCGCGTGCGTCCCATCCCGGGCGACGTCCAACCTGCCTGAGGAAGATGGGGCCCGCCCAAGGGGGCCCCCCTTGGGCGCCCGCCCGTGCCCCAACCCCGCCGGGTCTGATGTCTGTCCGAAAAGCCAGCCTTTTGGGCTGGCTTTTTATGCCTTGCGCACATCGTTTTAACACGTTGGAAGATTTCGACTATCTTGAAATCGGAACTGCGTCGATGCGGCATGGTCTGTGCTGTGTGATCTGCATGGTCGGATATCTCCGGCTAAGATGCAGAGTACAAGGGCCCAACTCTAATTCACGGCGTTGTATCCGACACGCAGAAACATCACGGCGAGCGCGGTGGCAGTTGCGAAGAACTCCACGGGTCGGTACAGCATGGGAGCAAGACACGATGCACACAGAGCTGAACCATGTCATGCCCTGGCGGATCGAAGACATCGATCTGACGCGCATTGACCGTCAGAAGGCCGCGGCCAACGAGGACCTGCTGCTGTTGTTGTGCGCGGCTTCGTTCATCGAAAGCGGCACCGATCTCTACACCAGCAATCTGAGTACGTTTTTCAACGACGACCCCGAGGTCTCGGCCTGGCTCAACCACGAGTGGGAGCCCGAGGAAATGCAGCACGGCCGGGCGCTGAAGACCTATATCGCGTATGTATGGCCCGAGTTCGACTGGGACACCGCGTTCCGCAATTTCATGGGCGAGTATTCGCTCACGTGCTCGGTCGAGGATTTCGAAAAGACCCGCGCGCTGGAGATGGTCGCGCGTTGCGTAGTCGAAACGGGTACCGCGACGCTGTACCGCGCGATCAACGAGTGCTCGGACGAAGCGGTCCTCAAGCAGATCACCGACAACATCCGCACCGACGAAGTCCGTCACTACAAGCACTTTTTCAGGTACTTCAAGAAGTACAACCGGATCGAGGGCAACGGTCGGCTCGCGGTGCTGGGCGCGTTGATGCGTCGCGTGATGGAAATCAAGAACGAAGATTCGGAGATCGCGTTGCGGCACGTGTTCGCGATTCGCTATCCGGAGCGCGTGCACGACTCCGCGTATAACCGCGAGCGCGCGGCGCGCATCAACAAGCTGGTGCGCCGCAATCTGTCCGCCGACATGTGCGTGAAGATGCTGCTCAAGCCGCTCGATCTGCCGGCGCGCATTCAGCCGGGCGTGCATTATCCGCTCGCGAAGATCACGCAGCACGTATTCTTTCGCTGAGCTATCGATCATTGCGCGAGGCATCGGCTGAATGCAGCTGCAACGACCTGACGAAGCGAACCGCAGCCCGCTCATGCGGGCTTTGGTTTTTCCGAGGCATGATGGAGCTTTACCGACTACTTCGACTGGATCGATGGCATGAGCGCTTCCTCCTCCGCATCTACGTCCGCGCGTCCGCTCGAACAGATCGTGTTCGACGAATGGCCGGCCAACGTGCGCGCGTTGTTCGACGGTTCGTCGCTTGCGGACAAGCTGGGCTTCACCGCGTCGCTACTGAGCGTCGATGCGAACGGCCACGTGCGCACATCTCTGCTGAGCGTCGGCGAACTCTATGCGCCCGACTCGCGCACGCTGTGCATCGCGCTATGGCCGCAGGCGCGCGCGACGCGCGCGATCGCGCAAAGCGGGCGCGCGGCGCTGAGCTTCGTCTGCGATGCGGCGTTCTATCAGGTGCAGTTGCGTGTCGCGCCGCTGCCCGGTGTTGCTGGCGACGACAGCGGCCTCGTCTATCTGCTCGGCTCGATCGACACAGCGGAAGCGCAAAGCGTCCGTTATGCGCGCCTCACGGGCGGCATCACGTTCGAATTGCAAGGAGAGGGGAGTGTGGTGCTCGAGCGATGGGAACGGCAGGTCGAGCATTTGAAGCAGGCTGCCGCCGCGAGCAGCCGTTAGTCTTCGAGCAGGGAAGCGCTAACGGCTGATGCGCGGGCAGCCTTCAGGCCGCGCGACGCTTAACGGCCACGGGCGCCGTTGCGCGACGGTTGCGCACCACGCGGCGCATCGTTGCGCTTCGCGCCGCCGCCGAGCAACGCGCCCGGATTGCCGTTGTGCGAACGATTGCCCTGCGGCTTGCGCGGCGCATGGTGCGCGGGAGCGCCATCATGCGCGGCGGTACGCGGCCGATCGTCGTGACGCTGCGTATCGCGACGCGGCTGATTGCCATTGCCGGCCGGCTTCGCACCTTGTGGCCGCGGCGTGGGCTGAGCGTTCGACGCAGGCTGGCCCGAACGCTGACCCGTGCCTTGTCCCGAACGCTGACCGGAGCCTTGAGCCGGCTTGGCCGGTGCGCCACCACCAGCACCGCCGTCACGACGCACCGCGCCTTGTCCCTGACGCGGCGAGCGCCCGCCGCCGCCCTGCCCGCGTCGCAGGATCGGCTCCGGCTTCGCGGTCGGGTCCGGCTCGAAACCGGCGATCACTTCCTGCGGGACCGGACGCTTGATCAGCTTCTCGATGTCCTTCAGCAACTGCAGTTCATCGACGCACACGAGCGACACCGCCTCGCCGGTCGCACCCGCGCGACCCGTGCGGCCGATGCGGTGCACGTAGTCTTCCGGCACGTTCGGCAGATCGAAGTTGACCACGTGCGGCAACTGATCGATATCGATGCCGCGTGCGGCGATGTCGGTCGCCACCAGCACCTGCAGCGTACCGTCCTTGAACTCGGCGAGCGCGCGCGTGCGTGCCGACTGGCTCTTGTTGCCGTGAATCGCGAGCGCGCTGATGCCGTCCTTCGCCAGCTGCTCGGCGAGGCGATTCGCGCCGTGCTTGGTGCGCGTGAACACGAGCACCTGGAACCAGCTGTGCTGACGGATCAGATGCGTGAGCAACTCGCGCTTGCGGTCGCGATCGACCGGGTGAATCTTCTGCGCGATCGTTTCGGCCGTCGTGTTGCGGCGCGCGACTTCGATCAGCGCCGGCGAGTCGAGCAGGCCATCGGCGAGTGTCTTGATCTCGTCGGAGAAGGTCGCCGAGAACAGCAGGTTCTGGCGCTTCGGCGGCAGCTTCGCGAGCACGCGCTTGATGTCGTGGATGAAGCCCATGTCGAGCATGCGGTCGGCTTCGTCGAGCACGAGGATCTCGAGATGCGACAGGTCGATGGTCTTCTGCTGCATGTGATCGAGCAGACGGCCCGGCGTCGCGACGACGATATCGATGCCGCGCCTGAGCGCATCGATCTGCGGATTGATGCCGACGCCGCCGAACATCACGGTCGACTTCAGCTTCAGATACTTGCCGTAGGCGCGCACGCTTTCTTCGACCTGCGCGGCGAGTTCGCGAGTCGGCGTGAGGATCAGCGCGCGCACCACGCGCTTGCCGCCGGCGGCCGGCGGCATCGAATTCAGGCGCTGCAGGATCGGCAGCGTGAAGCCGGCGGTCTTGCCGGTGCCGGTTTGCGCGCCGGCGAGCAGATCGCCGCCGTTGAGCACGGCCGGGATCGCCTGAGTCTGGATCGGAGTCGGGCTGGTGTAGCCGAGTTCATTGACAGCGCGGACCAGCGGTTCGGACAAGCCGAGGGAATCAAAAGACATAAAAGCTCTTTGCAATGCAGTGTCGCGAACGGCCCCGCTGGGCCCAAAGGACCCCAACGCGGAAAAACCAGCGCGGCATCGACACGCCCGCATGGGTGTTCGAGGCCGAGGCCCGGTTCCGTTCACGGAGAAATCGGCGGCACGCTCACAGATGTGCCGAATGTTTCAACGCGCTATGCAGACACGTCGACTGGCCTTAAGTTGCAATTCGTCGCCGTGGAATGTCACGCGACATAGCGCGCGACACTGACGAATTGACACAGACTGCCCGCCAGTACGAACAGGTGCCAGATACCATGTCCGTGGCGGATGCGCTCGTCGTTGATGAAGAAATAGATGCCGACGCTATAGATGACGCCGCCGGCCACGAGCCACGCGGTCCCCGCGGCCGGCAACGCCTGCACCAGCGGGTGGACGGCTACGAGCGCGAGCCATCCCATCAACACGTACAGCACCATCGACACGCTGCGGGTGCGTCGCCCGAGCGTGAGTTCCTGCACGATGCCGAGGGCAGCGAGCCCCCAGCTCACGCCGAATAACGACCAGCCCCACGGTCCACGCAACGTGACGAGCGTGAACGGCGTGTAGCTGCCGGCGATCAGCAGGTAGATCGCCGAATGATCGCATTTCTGCAGAATCGCCTTCAGACGCGGATGGCTGACGCTGTGATACAGCGTCGAGATCGCATACAGCACGAACAGCATCGCACCATATACGGCGAAGCTGACGACCTTGTACGCGTCGCCGGCGAGCGCGCCCATCGTGACGAGCGCCGCCAGCCCCACCACCGACAGCACGGCGCCGACGAGATGGGTGATGCTGTTCAAACGCTCACCGAAGGGCACAACTCTTTCCTCCTGCACGGTCCCACGAGGGCAACCTCCAACACAAATAGCCCTACATGATACCGGTCCTGAAAAAACGAAGGGCGCGGCCGCGAATTTCGCAGGCCGCGCCCGGGGTGCGTCGAACCCTGCTTAGTCGAGCGGCGCCGAACGCAAGTCGGCCACTTGCTGCGGCGACACGGCCGTGCCGTGGTTGCCCCAGGACATACGGATGTACGTCACGACCGCTGCGACTTCCTGATTCGACAGAGCCTGCGCGAACGGCGGCATGCCATACGGATGCGGGTTCCCTTCCGTGCTCGGCGGATAACCACCGTTCAGCACCATGCGGATCGGGTTGACCGCGGACGGCATCTGGATCGACTGGTTGTTCGCGAGCGGCGGGAATGCCGGCGGCCGGCCGAGACCGTTATCCTCGTGGCACTTCGCGCAGTTGTCAGCGTAGATCTTCTGACCTTGCTTCAACAGTTCGCCGCCGAACTTTTCCGAGGTTTCGAGCTGCAGCGGTTCCGGTGCTTCGCTCTTCTGCGGAATCGTCTTCAGGTACGTCGCCATCGCGTTGATGTCTTCGGTCGACAGATACTGCAGGCTGTTGTGAACCACTTCGGCCATCGGACCGAACACCGCACCGCGGCTCGACACGCCGGTCTTGAGCAGGTCGGCGATGTCCTTGAGGTCCCAGTCGCCGAGGCCGGCTTCGCGGTTCGACGTCAGCGACGGCGCATACCAGTTCTGCAGCGGAATCAGGCCGCCCGCGAACGCGGCCGAGTTGACCGGGGCGCCCATCGCATTGATCGACGTGTGGCACATGCCGCAGTGACCAAGGCCTTCGACCAGATACGCACCGCGGTTCCATTCGACCGACTTGGTCGGATCCGGCTTGAACTCGCCTTCACGGAAGAACAGCGTGCGCCAGCCGATCAGCATGTTGCGCTGGTTGAACGGGAATTTCAGTTCGTGCGGACGGCTCGGCACGTTGACCGGCGCGACCGAGCGCAGATATGCGTAGATCGCGTCGGAGTCCGCGCGCGTGACCTTCGTGTAGCTCGTGAACGGGAAGCCCGGATAGAGCAGGCTGCCATCTTTCGAGCGGCCGGTGTGCATCGCGCGATAGAAGTCGTCCTGGGTCCACTTGCCGATGCCGTACTGGTCGTCCGGCGTGATGTTCGGCGTGAACATCGTGCCGAACGGCGTGGCCATCGGCAGGCCGCCCGCGAACGGCAGCCCGCCGCGCACCGTGTGGCAGGCGATACAGTCGCCGGCGCGGGCGAGGTACTCGCCCTTCTTGATCAGGTCGGCCTGGTCCGCGGGCGTTGCCGCCACGGCTGCGCCGCTGCTATGCAGATTGTCGCCGCCCGACCACAGGACGGGAACGAGTGCGGCGGCCGCGACCACGACGACTGCCGAGAGGGCGAACAAAGACTTGTGTTTCATTTGAATGTCTCTCCCGGCGCCTTATTGCGGTTCGCTGCCGCAGGCAAGCGGAGTCTTCAAGGAGCGGGCCGGAGCCGGCACGGGGTTTTGCGGAGCCTGCTGCGTGGAAAGCCAGGCCGCGACGGCGTTCACGTCTTCGTCGCTGAGGCGCGTGGCGATGGTGTGCATGCAGTCCGGCGCGATCGCGTGACGCGTGCCCGAGCGCCATGAACCGAGCTGCGCGCTGATGTAGTCGGCGTGCAGACCGACGAGACCCGGAATTGCCGGTTCCATACCGGTCAGTGCCTTGCCGTGGCAAGCCGCGCAAGCGGGCACCTGCTTCGATGCATCACCGTGCAGCACGATCTGCTCACCGCGCGCGAGCGTGGCGGCCGAGACGGTCGGCTTGGCCGGCGTCGGATACGGCGGGCGTTGTTGCGAGAAGAAGGTGGCGATCTGATGCAGGTAGTCGTCGGAGAGATACGTGACGAGGTAGTTCATCGGCGGGTACCTGCGGCGCCCTTCACGGAAGTTCTGCAACTGATTGAACAGATATTCCGCCGGCTTGCCCGCGAGGCGCGGGAAGTAGTCGTTGTCGGTACCTTGCCCATGCGAGCCGTGGCAGGCCGTGCAGCCTTGCACGCGCGCTTCCATCGTGTCGGGGGCCTTCGGTTGAGTCTGCGCTTTCGCTGCGCTATAGACACCCGCGGCGCCGATCAACAGAAGGGCAAGCAACGGGCGGAAGAGGCGTCTTGAAGACACGCGTAACTCCATCGGAATCGGGGACCTGACCGAACTTCGGGCGGCTCGGTGTGAAGGACAGCCGTCGCTGCGGCGACGCAGCATTCTATCATCGAAGGGTAATCGTGACTATTTGCCGCATTAAAGACGGTTCCAGGTGTGACCGCCATGCGACAGTGTGTCGCGTTATGCCGGTTTCGGACTTTGGTTGCGTCACGGATCGTGGTCGACGTCTTTGCCTCAAAAATAATCACGGCGTCGTCGCCGCAAGCGTGATGCCGCGTGACGCATTCGATCAAGCCAGGTTGAACCGATCCCCGCGCGCGCCATCGAAGCGTACACTTCCGGGCTCGCCGGCCGTCGTGCAGACGATGCGCCTCGCCGGCCCGCCTATGTTCCGTTCGTTCTCATCCGCTATCGGCCTTACATGAAGCTATTCGATTTCTCCTCGTCGACGCTGCGAGCGTTGATGTCCGGCGCGGTGGCGCTGGCCATGTCGTCCACCGCGTTCGCGCATGCGCATCTGATCTCGAGCGTGCCGGCCGCGAACGCCGACGCCGTCGCGCCTACCGACCTGACGATCCATTTCACAGAGCCGCTCGAGCCCGCATTCAGCAAGATCACATTCGCCGATGCAAACGGCAAGCCCGCGACGCCGGGCGCGTCGACGGTCGATAGCGCGGACGCCCGCGTGATGCACCTCGCGCTGCCTCAGTTGACGAGCGGCCGCTATGCGGTGCACTGGATCGCGGTGGCCACCGACGGCCATCGTACCCATGGCGACTTCGCGTTCAACGTCAAATGAACTTCGACGGACTGTGGATCGGGCAGGTCGCAATGGCCACGCTCATGAACGTCTCGTTCGGCTTCGCCGTCGGCTCGGCGCTACTCGGCGCATGGCTCGCGAGGGACGGGCTCCAGCGCACTTCACCGGCGCGTCCGGGCTGGATGCGCGCGCAACGCTCGATGCTCGCGGCCACCATCGTGCTGGTGCTCGCGGATCTCGGCTGGCTCCTGTATCAGGCGGCGTCGATGAGCGGTGTCGGGTTGTCCGCGGCGTTCGGCGTGGTGCCGACGGTGCTGACGCAAACGCATGTCGGCTATGGCTGGAGCGTCGCGTTCGGCGGCGCGCTGGTGCTGCTCGGCACCGCGCTGAGCCATGGCACGGGCATGCTGCGCAATACGCTGCTGTGGCTCGCGGTGCTCGCGATCGCGGCGGGTAAGGCGTCGCTCGGTCACGCGGCCGATGCCGGCGTGGTCTCGGCCGCGATCGGCATGCAGACGCTGCACGTGCTCGCAACGAGCGTATGGGGCGGACTCGCGATGGCCTCCGGCCTGGCGGTGCTGCCGGCGCTCGGGGCATCCACCGCGCGGGGCATGCTGATCCGCACGGCGACCCAGGTGTCGAACGTGACGATCGTCGCGGTCGCGTTGGTATTGCTGTCGGGCGTCTTCAATGCGGTGCGCGACTCGGGCAGTTCGTTCGAAGCGATTCAGGCGAGCACGTGGGGTCATGTGCTGACGTTGAAGCTCGTGCTGGTCGCGCTCGCGCTGGTGCTCGGCACGCTGAACCGCACATCGGCGCTGCCACGCCTGCGTCGCACCGCATCGACGATGGATGCCCACACCTTCGTCAACGTGATGTATCTGGAAGCGCTCGTGATGATCGGCGTGTTCGTCGTCGCGGCCGCGTTGTCACACACCGTGCCGGCGTTCGCTGCGCTCGGTTGAACGCGCGGCGCGGCATAGGCGATTGACCAATCGGCGATGGATGCGCGACGGCCGCGCGCGTCCATCGTGCGTCAGTTCTACGACAGCACCCGCGGATGCGCGCCGCGTAAAAAAGCGCCGCACTGCGAAGCCCGCTTACTCGAAGCCGAGGCGATGACCGAGAATCGGCGCGCAGAACAACGCGATCGCGCAGCCCGCGGCCTTGCCTTCGAGTTCGGCGCCGGCCGCGTGCGAGCCGACCATCTGCGTGAGCAGATCGAAGACCTGCGGCAGGCAGTACAGCACCGCCGCGGCGATAAAGCATTTGCCGACTACCGAGATGTTCCATCCGCGCTCGTACGCGAGCATCGCGCCGATGATGCGCAGCACGCCGAACGCAACCAGCGCGCCGACCGCCGCCTGTTCGCGGATCAGATAGTCAGGAAGGAATTCGCCCATGATGCTCCTCGCTGCATGCGTTGTTGGCATGCATTTCAGCAAGGAGCAGGCCATACGTATGTCCGATACCGAACAAACGTCGCGAAAGCCAGGCGGGATAAGCCTCGGCGGGGAGTGATGCAGGTCGGGGCGGCAGCGCTCGAACGCCGGTTCGAGCCGGCTGGTCCGGGAAGTTACGTTACTGCGACGGCCCGCGCGTCATGTGGCCCGCCGGCGGCGTTCCGCCTGCTTCGCCCAGGTGTTCAGATCACCATTCGGCGACGCTGCCGTCCGCGTGACGCCACACCGGATTGCGCCAGCGGTGACCGACCTTCGCCATCTCGCGCACTTTCTCTTCGTTGACCTCGATGCCGAGTCCGGGGCCCTGCGGAATCGACACGAAGCCGTCTTCGTACTTGAAGACTTGCGGATTCTTGATGTAATCGAGCAGGTCATTGCCCTGGTTGTAGTGGATGCCGAGGCTCTGTTCCTGGATGAACGCGTTGTAGCTGACCGCGTCGATCTGCAGGCAGGTTGCGAGCGCGATCGGGCCGAGCGGGCAATGCAGCGCGAGCGCGACGTCGTAGGCTTCCGCCATCGCGGCGATCTTGCGGCACTCGGTGATGCCGCCCGCGTGCGACGCGTCCGGCTGGATGATGTCGACGTAGCCGCCCGACAGGATGTGCTTGAAGTCCCAGCGCGAATAGAGACGCTCGCCGAGCGCGATCGGCGTGTTGGTCTGATTGACGATGTCGCGCAGCGCCTCGGCGTTTTCCGACAGCACCGGCTCTTCGATGAACAGCAGCTTGTACGGGTCGAGTTCCTTGGCGAGCACCTTCGCCATCGGCTTATGCACGCGGCCGTGGAAGTCCACGCCGATTCCGATGTTCGGCCCGACCGCCTCGCGCACCGCCGCGACGTTGTTGATCACGCCTTGCACCTTGTCGAAGGTGTCGATGATCTGCAGCTCTTCCGAGCCGTTCATCTTGACGGCCTTGAAGCCGCGCTCGACCACCGCGCGTGCGTTGTTCGCGACATCGCTCGGACGGTCGCCGCCGATCCACGAGTACACCTTGATTTTGTCGCGCACCTGGCCGCCGAGCAGCGCATGCACCGGTACGCCGTGATGCTTGCCCTTGATGTCCCACAGCGCCTGATCGACGCCGGCGATCGCGCTCATCGTGATCGGGCCGCCGCGATAGAAGCCCGCGCGGTACATCACCTGCCAGTGATCCTCGATCAACAGCGGGTCCTTGCCGATCAGATAATCGGACAGCTCCTCGACGGCCGCGGCGACCGTATGCGCGCGGCCTTCCACCACCGGCTCGCCCCAACCGACGATGCCCTCGTCGGTCTCGATCTTGAGGAAGCACCAGCGCGGCGGGACGATGAAGGTTTCGAGCTTGGTGATTTTCATGGTGTGTGTCTCCGGTGTCGATCGAAGTTGGCGCTTACTCCGAACCCATGCAAAGCAGGTCTGCGGGCATGCAAAATTTCGGGGAATTCCATGCTACAACAAAACTGCATTAAAATACTATTAATAGTACTATTTGCCACATAGTGGTGAGATCTGCCGACTTACCGCCGCGTTGCGCGACGGGATCATCAACCGCGAGGAGAAAACCATTACGCACGATCTGCACGGGCGAGTCGCCCAACTGCTGGCGACCGCGATTCTGCGCGGCGACTATGCGCCGGAGTCGATCCTGCCTCGTGAAGCCGAGTTAATGGAGATGTTCGGCGTGAGCCGCACGGTGCTGCGCGAGGCGCTGCGCACGTTGACGTCGAAAGGGCTGATCGAATCGCGGCCGCGCGTGGGTACGCGCGTGCGGGTCAAGTCCGCGTGGAATCTGCTCGATGCCGATCTGCTCGACTGGTATTCACGCGTCGCCGAGCCGATGGCGTTCGCGCTCAAGCTGCAGGAAATGCGCGAGATGATCGAGCCTTATGCCGCCGGCCTCGCGGCCGCCGCGCACACCGACGACACGTTGGGTGCGCTTGCGGCCGCGCATACCGCGATGGTGGCGGCGCGCAACGTCGACGAATGGGTGCGCGCGGATCTGCAGTTCCACCTGCGCGTGCTCACCGCGTGCAGCAACGAACTGCTGATCCCGCTTGGCGCGCTGATCGAGCGCACGCTCGAGGCACAATTGCGGCTCAATGCAAAACGCGCCGATGTGTTCAACGCGTCGCTCGCCGAGCACACGGCGGTGTTCGAGGCGATCCGCGCCCGCGATGCCGCCGCGGCGTACGCGGCGATGGCGTCATTGCTCGGCGTGACGCGCGGGCGAATCGAAGGCTAAGACGGACGTCGGCGCATTCGGTCTCAATCCATCGCCGCATGCGCGATCGACGCATCCGGTGCCTTGTGCGACGGCCGGATCAGCAGCAACAGCGGGATGACCAGCAGCGTCGCCACGAACATCAGCTTGAAGTCGTTCAGATACGCGACCATCGCCGCCTGCTGCGTGATCGACGCGTTCAGCGCCGCGATGTCATAGTTCGAGCCGCTGTTGAGCATCGACTGGAGCGCCGGATTGAACGCGGTGACATTCGCAGCGAGGTCCGCGTGCGAGATCTGCGTGTTGCGCGTCATCAGCGTCTGCACGATCGAAATGCCGATACTGCTGCCGATGTTGCGCATCAGGCTATAAGTCGCGGTGCCGTCCGCGCGCAGCTCCGGCGACAGCGTCGAGAACGTCAGCGTGGACAGCGGCACGAACACGAGGCCGAGTCCGAAGCCCTGGATCACGCCGGGCCACACGATGTCCGATGCCGATAGCACGATCGTGTACTGCATCATCTGCCACAGCGCGAACGCCGATATCAGGAAGCCGCAGAGCAGCAGCAGCCTCGCGTCGACGCGCTTGAGCAGCCGGCCGGCGATCAGCATCGCGACCATCGTGCCGGCGCCGCTCGGTGCGGTGACGAGGCCCGTGGTCGCGACCGGATAGCCCATCAGGTTTTGCAGCATCGGCGGCAGCAGCGCACGGGTCGCGTACATCACCGCGCCGATCACGAAGATGAACAACGTGCCGGTCGCGAAGTTCGGGTCTTTCAGCAACTTGTACTTGAAAAACGAGCGCTCGCCGATCGTCGCCGTGTGCACGAGAAAAAACGCGAAGCTGATTGCCGCGACGAGCGCCTCGATCACGATCTCGGTCGACGAAAACCAGTCGAGCTGCTCGCCGCGATCGAGCATCGCCTGCAATGCGCCGATCGCGAGGCCGAGCGTGATGAAGCCGAACGCGTCGAACTTCACGTCGTGTTTCGGCTCGCGCGTCGGCAGGAAGCTCGCGACGCCGAACAGCGCGATCGCGCCGATCGGCACGTTGATGAAGAACACCCAGCGCCAGTTGTAGCTATCGGTGAGCCAGCCGCCGAGCGTCGGGCCGAGGATCGGCCCGACCATCACGCCCATGCCCCACACGGCCATCGCCTGGCCCTGCTTTTCGCGCGGGTTGATGTCGAGCAGGATCGACTGCGACAGCGGCACCAGCGACGCGCCGAAGATCCCTTGCAACAGACGCGACACGACGATCTGCGACAGCGTCTCGGAGAGTCCGCACAACGCGGAAGACACGGTGAAGCCGCCGATCGCGATCAGCAGCAGCCGCTTCACGCTGAGGCGATCCGCCAGCCAGCCGGTGAGCGGCGTGGCGATCGCGGCGGCGACGATATAGGAGGTCAGCACCCACGTGATCTCGTCCTGCGACGCGGACAGCGTGCCTTGCATATGCGGCAGCGCCACGTTGGCGATCGTGCTGTCGAGCGTCTGGATCAGCGTCGCGAGCATGATCGAGATCGTGATCATCGGCCGGTTGAGCAGCTCAGTGGCGCTCGTCGACGTGGAGGCGGAAGACATGAATGGTGGGGAAGGTCGAAATAGTAAGCATGCTTAGTATATCGTCAATACGGGTTGGCGCTATCGGGAGTTGTGCTGAGGATAGAACGCATACGCAGTCGCGCTGTACGCCGAAGTGCTTCCGTATAATCCGCGCATGAAAACCCAATTCGAAGAGCGCTTCGGCTTTCTGATCTACGACGTCGGCCGGCTGGCGGGCAAGCGGTTCGACGATCTCGCGAGGTCGTCGGTCGATCTGACGCGCGCACAGTGTCGCGTGCTGGCCTATCTCGGCCACTACGGCGACATCAATCAGGCCCGGCTGGCGGATCTGCTCGAGGTCGCGCCGATCTCGGCGGGCCGGCTGCTCGACCGGATGGAGGAGGGCGGCTGGATCGAGCGGACCGCGAATCCGCAGGATCGCCGCGAGCGCCAGGTGCGCATGACGCCGAAGGCTGAGCGCACGCTCGGCAAGGCGCGCAAGGTCGGCGACGAGGTCGCGCTCGAAGCGCTCAATGGTTTCAGCGATGAAGAAGCGGCGCAGTTGATCGCGCTGCTGCAGCGGGTGCGCGGCAATCTGAGCCGGCTCGTGGATCGCTGAAGCGTCGCGATGTTGGCGCGACGCCGAAGTCTTTCGCCCGAGCCGGGGTTACGTTGAGCTCGCGCTTCAAATCACGTTATCTGGATTCCGACGCCGGCGTGGCGCCGCTCGGCGGTACCAGCTCGTAACAGCCCGGCGCCACCGACGTTTTTGCTTTTGTATCCGGTTGCTGCGTATCGATGCATTTGAACGCGCTCTGATCGCGCTGCACGAAGATCGTGTCGGCGGGACCGTTGTTGACCACGGCGACGATCTTGTAGCCGTCCTGCAGCAGCGTCGCGAGCATGGTGGAACTGGCGCGCCATTGACTGTCGGCGGTGCTCGGCGTTTGAGCTTGTGCGATGAGGGCGGCGGTCGTGCCGGCGAGCGTGAGCGCAGCGGTGGTTGCGGCGAGCGCGACGGTGCGGAGCGTCATTAAGGAACCTCTCGAAGTTGCGACGGAATTGCGGAAGGAAGCCGGAGGTGCCAACCAAACCCGCGGCGCTTCACTGCCCATATCCTGCGACGCCGCTGCTCATCGTTCGTTCCTTCAGAAACTCGCGCAACGCTCGCTGGCAAGCCATGCTCGCCATCCGCCAAACTCCGAGATATCGGTTCCCGACTGCACGCCATACGGCTCGCAGAGGAAACCGGTAACCCACGAACCGTCGACGAGTTCGACCTTCCCCAGAACCAGCGGAGACGGAACGGTCGAAATAAACGAGCCGAACTCCGCGCTGGGCATTTCCCACACTTCGACAGCAATTTTTGCGCCGCCATCGGTGACGCGCCACAGGCCTGGACGCCTCGTGCCGTCCGCCGACGCAGGCAGCGCCGACAACCGGTATTGCGGGGCAGTCTGAGTGGCCTGCAAGAGCCGCCCGCGTCGGGCAAGCAGATCGCGGTTGAGGGGCAAACCTTGCATGTGTGCGCCGCAGACCGCGATCCGCATGCGATCGTGGCTCGCCGCGCATCGTTCGCCGTGCGGCTCCGGCTCGACGGTCAGACCTCCGACGCAGTGCACGCCGCTCTTTCGTTGCAGCAGGTCGGCCACACCCAACAGATACTGGTCGGTGAACGCGCGGCCAAAGACGGTCACGCCCCAGGGCAGACCATTCTTCATGAAACCGGTCGGCGTAGCGACGGCGGCATAGTCCAGCAGATTCATGAAGTTCGTGTAATAGCCGAGCAGGGAGTTCGGACCAATGGGGTCGCGCTCCAGCTCGTCGAGCGTCACGGCACGCGGATACGACGGCGTCAGAACGAAATCGAGTGAATCGATCGACGCATCGCAGAGGGCCTTCAATTCCTGCAAGCGGTACTGCGCGCGAAACAGTTCGACCGCGCTCGCGCCGGGTGCCTTCGCCAACACATCGCGAATGACGGGCAAAACCGCAGCGGGTTTCTCCGTCATCAACTCGCCCGCCACGCTGTAACGCTCGGCCACCCACGGCCCCTGATAGAGCAGATTGGCGGTTTCGACAAACGGCGCGAAGTCGATTTCGACAGCTTCACCACCTGCTTCTTCGAGCAACGCGCGCACCTTCGCGAACAGCCCGGGGCTCTCGGAACAGCCGGCGAATTCCAGTTGCGCCGGCACGCCGAACTTGAACGCCGTGGGCTCGCCAAACGCGCGTGCCGTATTCCATTGCGGATTCGCGCGGCTGTATGCATCGCGAGGGTCGGGGCGCGCGCTCAACGCAAGCAACTCGCTCGCTTCTTCCGCCGTCGCCGTGAAGAACGTCACGCAATCGAGCGTGCGGCACGCGGGCACCACACCAGCGGTGGACAGCAGGCCTTTAGTCGGCTTGAGACCGACGAGATTGTTCAGCGCGGCAGGCACGCGACCGGAACCGGCCGTGTCGGTCCCGAGCGCGAAACTGGCGACGCCGAGCGCGACCGCGAGTGACGACCCCGCGCTCGAGCCGCCCGACGGATAGTCGGGATGCACGCTATTGCGACACTTGCCATACGGCGACCGGGTGCCGTTCAGACCGGTCGCAAACTGGTCGAGATTGGCTTTGCCGAGCGGCACCGCGCCGAGCGCGATCAATTGCGCAACGACGCTCGCCGATCGCGACGGCGTGTACGCGAACGCGGGGCACGCGGCGGTTGTCTGAATGCCGGCGAGATCGATGTTGTCCTTGATCACGAACGGAACGCCATAGAGCGGCAGGCTTTCGACCTCCTGCGTGTCTAGCCAGTCGAGGTAGGGCGCGACTTCATCTTCGGTCAGAAGATGGATGAACAGATTGAACGATGGATTGAGCGCCGCAGCTTTTTCGAGCAGTTCAGCGACTAGCCTGCGCGGTGTGAGCGTTCCATCACGGTATGCGGAGCGAAGTGTCGGGAGGCGAAGATCGAATGACGAGAATGAAGACATGGTTTGCGTCCAGATAATTAGTGACGTTCGACGACGGCGACGCGTTGCCCCGCGCGCACGGGCGAACCCGGCGCCACGTAGATCTCGCCGACCGTTCCGGCGCACGGCGCACACACCGGGATTTCCATCTTCATCGACTCGATGATGAGCAGCACGTCACCCGCGTCGACCGCGTCGCCGGTTTTCACCTTGACTTGCCAGAGGCTGCCGGCGATCTCGCTGTCCACGGCGACTTCGCCGTCGTGAAGCGGAGCTAACTGAGTGTCTTCGGTGACCGGCGTCTCGAACGTGACTTCCGAGGTGCCCGCTTCACGCCACCGCTCGCGCTCGGCCTGGAAGGCCGCCTGCTGTCTTGAACGGAACTGCTCGATGCTGGCGGATTCGCTAGCGAGAAACGCCTGATAGTCCGGCAACGAAAGCTCGGACTCTTCAATCCGCAACGGAAAACGCCCAAGCGGAAAGTCCGCGCGGATGCGCAACAGTTCGTCGGCCGATACTTCGTAGAAACGAATCTGGTCGAAGAAGCGCAGCAAATAGTGCTGGCCGGCGAAATCCGCGACTTCGCGGTAGCGATTCCACATCTGCAACGTGCGGCCGACGAATTGATAGCCGCCAGGCCCTTCCATGCCATACACGCACAGATACGCGCCGCCGATGCCGACCGAGTTCTCCGCGGTCCACGTACGGGCCGGGTTGTATTTCGTCGTGACCAGCCGGTGACGAGGGTCGAGCGGTGTCGCGACGGGTGCGCCGAGGTACACGTCGCCGAGGCCCATCACCAGATAGCTCGCATCGAAGACGATTTGCCTGACCGCGTCGATGGAGTCGAGGTCGTTGATGCGGCGAATGAATTCGAGGTTGCTCGGGCACCACGGCGCGTTCTTGCGCACGGTGGTCATATATTTTTCGATCGCGAGCTGGCACGCGGGGTCGTCCCATGACAGCGGCAGATGAACGACCCGCGACGGCACGCGCAGATCCTTCTGCAACAGGACCTCGTCCCACGCCCGCGCGACGATGTCGAGCAACCTGGCGAGCGGCAGATCCTCGGGCCGGTAGTGGATCTGCAGCGAACGGATGCCCGGCGTGAGATCGATGACGCCAGTCAGATGCTGCGCTTCGAGGGACTGCATCAGCGCATGTCCGCGAAACCGTGCCACGAGGTCGAGCTCCGCTGGACCGATTTCGAGCAGCAGATGTGTGTCGCCGGATACACGTGCGACGAGTCTGTCGCGGTCCGCGCCGGTATCGAGCACGATCGGCGACGTCAGCGATGCTCTTCTTTCGCTCGGCGCACTTGGTGCAATCTCGAGGCTCTCCAGTTCCCGACGACGCTCACGCGCAGCCTCACGCGCTTGTTCGACTTCGACGGGCGCGAAACGGATCTTGTCGCCTGCTTTCAGCTGGCCGATCTGCCAGAGGTCCGCCTCGATGATCGTCACCGGACAGACGAAGCCGCCGAGACTCGGGCCGTCGGGTCCGAGAATCACGGGCATGTCGCCGGTAAAGTCGACGGCGCCGACCGCGTACGGATTGTCGTGAATGTTCGACGGATGCAGTCCAGCCTCGCCGCCGTCCTCGCGCGCCCACTCGGGTTTCGGTCCGATCAGGCGCACGCCGGTACGGCTGGAGTTGAAGTGAACCTCCCACTCGGTGTCGAGCAGCTGCGCGATATAGCGGGCGCTGAAGTATTCGGGTGCGCCGTGCGGGCCATAGATCACGCGAACGGTGCGCACGCCGCCGAGCGTCGGCGCGTCGACGAGCGCCGCGCCGGCCTGCGCATCGCCGAGCGGATAAAGATGCAGCACGTCGCCCGCGCGGATCGCGCGGCCGCCATGTCCGCCGAACTGGCCGAGCGTAAAGGTGCTGCGGCTGCCGAGATACAGTGCGACGTCGAAGCCGCCGCGCACGCACAGATAAGCGCGCGCGCCCGCGCCGCGTATCGTGCCGAGCGCAAGCGTCGAACCCGCCGGCACATGGAGGCTCGTGTTCAGCGGCTGAGCGACATCGTCGAGCAGCACCGGAACCTGCGCGCCGGTGATGGCGACCACGGCATCCGTGTTGAAGCGCAGCGTCGGCCCGCTCATCGTGACTTCGAGAGCGGCGGCGTCGGCCGCATTGCCGAGCAGGCGATTGCCGAGCCGCATCGCCCGGTCATCCATCGGCCCCGACGGCGGGATGCCGACTGCCCAGTAGCCCAGGCGGCCGGGATAGTCCTGCACCGTCGTCTGCGTGCCGCCGCTGACGACTTCGACCGTGCTGGCCCGATACCTGAGCCCTTCGAGACATCGAGTCCACGGTTCGCCCGACGCGAACGGCCGGTCGCGCAGAATCTGGCGCAGATAGTCGCGATTGGTCTCGACGCCGTAGAGTCGGGTGTTGCGCAGCGCATCGTCGAGCGCATCGCGCGCTTCATCGCGAGTCGGCGACCACGCGATCACTTTCGCGAGCATCGGGTCGAAGTACGGCGGCACTTCGCAACCGGCCTCGATCCATGTATCGATGCGCAATGCGCGCCCGTCAGCGTGCGGGAACGCGACCTCGGTCAAGAGGCCCGGACTCGGTTTGAAATCACGCCCCGGATCTTCCGCGTAGAGTCGCGCCTGGATCGCGTGCCCTCGCGGCGTTAGACTCGCCGCCAGGTGCTTCAGCGGCGCGAGCGTGCCGGCCGCCAGTTCGATCATCCAACGCACGAGGTCGACGCCCCACACCTGTTCGGTGACGCCGTGCTCGACCTGCAAACGCGTATTGACTTCGAGGAAGTAGAACTGTTCGGCGGCGCTGTCGTACACGAATTCGACGGTGCCGGCGGAGCGATAGTCGACGGCTTTCGCGAGCTTGACCGCTGCCTCGCAGAGCGCGGCCTGAATGCCGTCCGGCAGGCAGGGGGCGGGCGTTTCCTCGAGCACCTTCTGATTGCGCCGCTGCACCGAGCAGTCACGCACGCCAAGCGCGAGCGCGTCGCCTTTGCCGTCGCCGAATACCTGCACTTCCAGATGCCGCGCCCGTTCGATGTACTTCTCCAGAAACACGCCGGCATCGCTGAAATTGTTTTCGCCGAGGCGCTTCACGGCATCGAAATGGGCGCCGAGTTCGTCGGCGTTCCAGCACACCCGCATGCCGATGCCGCCGCCGCCCGCGGTGCTCTTCAGCATCACCGGATAGCCGATGGCCTGTGCCGCCGCGAGCGCCGCCGGCAAGTCCGCGAGCAGCCCGGTGCCTTCGAGCATCGGCACCCCTTCGTTGGCCGCGATTTCGCGGGCCGTGTGCTTGAGGCCGAACGCGCGAAGCTGCGCGGGTGTCGGTCCGATGAACGCGATGCCGGCCGCTTCGCAGGCTTCGCCGAACGCCGCGTTCTCCGATAAGAAGCCGTAGCCGGGATGGATCGCCTGCACGCCTTCGCGACGCGCAATCGCGAGGATCTTGGCCACGTCGAGATAAGTCAGCGCGGCCGGACCCTCGCCGAGCGCATGCGCGACAGGCGCTTCGCTGACGTGGCGGCTCGCCCGGTCGGCTTCCGCATAGATGGCGACGCCGGTGACGTCGAGTTCGCGCAACGTCCTGAGAATGCGGCACGCGATAGCGCCGCGATTGGCGATCAGAATCTTCTCGAACATGGAAGGTGTGTTGATTCGAAGGCGGGCCGTCCCGCCGTGGGAATGGCCGGCCGTGGTCGTCCACGGCCGAAGTCGCGTCAGCGATGCGTCTGGGTCAGTTCTTCGCGCGTACGGCTGAAGTACCGGCCCGAGCGAACCAGCATGAGCAGAAAAAGCCAGAGGCGGATGCGCTTCAATTCCATATCAGCAGCTCCGCGGGCGTCGGGTTGTAGGCGTTGCACGGATTGTTCAACTGCGGGCAGTTGGAGATCAGTACGATCACGTCCATCTCCGCGCGCAATTCGACGTATTTGCCCGGCGCAGAAATGCCGTCTTCGAAGCTGAGCCCGCCCGTGGCCGTGACCGGCACGTTCATGAAGAAGTTGACGTTCGCGCCGATGTCCTGCTTCGACAGGCGGCCGTCGTGAGCGCAGGCACGCAGGAAGTTGTCGCGGCAGCTGTGCATGTAGCGCTTCTCCAGTGCGTAGCGCACCGTGTTGCTCTCCTGCGCGCAGGCGCCGCCGAGCGTATCGTGGCGGCCGCACGTGTCGGCGACGATCGTCAGCATCGGCTTGCCGAGGTTCGAGTACAGCACCGAGCCCGTTGTCAGGTAGAGGCTTTTTTGCCGGCGCAACGTGCGTTGCGGGTCGAAGCGCTCGCGCGGATCGGCGAGGCTGTAGAACAGCGTGTCGACCGCCTGGTTGCCTTCGAGATCGACGATGCGCAGCGTTTGCCCGGCCTTCACCTCGTGAAGCCACGGCTCGCCGGCGGCGAGTGTCTCGCGATAGACCGCGGTTTCCGGACGTTTGTCGCTGACGATAAGCGTGCTGGTCATAAGCGTGGCCTTCGCTCAAAGAAAGAAGCGTTCTGTGTTGATGAAACCGCGTGCGTTCTCTTCGCATGCGGTGCGGCATACTTCGGCGACCTCGGGCCGCGCGTCGCTCAACTCGAGTTTGACCGGCCTCGGCGCGTACTCGGGGTTCGGGTCGAGCGGGTGCTGGATCGCGGTGAGCACGACGAGCGTGTTCATCGGTGCGTAGAGCTCGACGTAGTTGCCGGCTTTTGAGTTTCCTGGCACGAAACTGAGAACGCCGTCGTCGCTGACATCGACACGGCTGAACAGATTGAGCGTCATCAGCAGGTCAGTGATGCCGAGCCCCCACTTGCCCATTTCGACGAGCAGGTTGTCCGTACCGTTGCGATAGAACGCGTTGCGCAGCTCCTGGTAGCGGCCCGCGCCGTATCGTTCGCGAACCTCGTCGGCATTCGACACACCGCCGATGCTGTCGTGCCAGCCACAGGTATCCGCGACGATCGCGGCAAGCACGCGGCCCATGTCGGAGTACAGGCAGTGCCCGACCGTGAGCCTGGCCGTGTGCTGGCACTTCAACGAATCCGGCAGATTGAGCCGTTCGCTCTTTTCCGTCGCGTTGACCATCATCACGCTGACGTTCGCGCCGCCGCGCAGGTCGGTAATGCGCAGCGATCGACCACGCTTGACGATCAGCGACGTATGGCCGCCGCCTGGGACGGTTTCTTCAAGCAATAAGGTCGTATCTGAGTTCATACCTGAGTTCCCTTCAGTCGGAGACCAGTTCGATATGCGATGCGCCTCGCACGGCAGCCTCGGCGATATGCACGGCGGACATGGAATCGCGGCTACGGTCGAGCGCAATGTTGTAGGTGATGCGCGCGCCATAGGCGCCCGGCGCCTGCGGGTCGACGCGCACCTTGTCGAAAACCAGCACGCGGCTTCCCAACGTGAAGCCTTCTTTCAGGTCATGCGTGACCATGAAGATCGTGAGCTTCGCTTCGCGCCACAGGTCGGAGAGCAGCTCATGCATGTCCTTGCGGATGCCGGGGTCGAGCGCGCCGAACGGTTCGTCGAGCAGCAGCACGCGAGGCTTCATCATCAGCGCTTGCGCGATCGCGAGGCGTTGCTGCATGCCGCCCGACAGCTGCTGCGGAAACTTGTTCAACGCAGGGCCCAGCCCGACGCGCTCGAGCATGGCCGCTGCCTCGTCTCGCGCCGCGCGCCGACGGGCACCGAATAGCCGGCCGGTGAACTTCGCCTGTGGAAGCTCCAGCCCCAGCATCACATTGCGCAACACGCTCAGATGGTCGAACACCGAGTAGCGTTGAAACACGACGCCGCGATGCCTGTCCGGTTCGCCGGGCAGCGGCTTGCCGTCCAGCAGGATCTCGCCGCGCGTCGCGCGCTCCTGACCCAGCAGCAGGCGCAGAAACGTCGACTTGCCGCAGCCGGACGCGCCGACCATCGAACAGAACTCGCCTTCCTTGACGGTCAGATTCAAACGCTCGAGCACGACCTGGTCGCCGTACTCTTTCCAGACGTTGCGGACTTCGATCATCGCGCGCCTCCGTACCACGGGAAGCACCATTGCGTGATCCGGCGCAGCAGCTCGTCGGTGAGCCATGCGAGCAGCGTGATCCACGCGACGTACGGCAGGATCAGATCCATCGACAGATAGCGGCGCACGAGAAAGATGCGGTAGCCGAGGCCATCGGTCGACGCGATCGCTTCGGCGGCGATCAGAAAGAGCCACGCCGCGCCGAGAGAAAGACGCGTCGCCGCCAGCAGACGCGGCAGCAGTTGCGGCAGCACCAGACGCAGAATCAGCGTCCAGCTGGTGGCGCCGAGCGTCTGCGCCTTGACCCACAGCTCGACCGGAATCTCGCGGGCGCGAGCATGCAGATCGCGAATGATCACCGGCGTGATGCCGACGACGATCAGCACGACCTTCGACAACTCGTCGAGCCCGAACACGATGAACAGGACCGGCAGCACCGCCAGCGGCGGCACCATTGAGATCACGGTGATGAATGGCGACAGCGTCGCGCTGACGAGCGGCAACGAACCGGTCGCGATCGCGGCCACCAGTGCGATCACGGCACTGACGACAAGGCCGATGCCGAGCCGCCGCAAGCTCGACAGCGTGTCGGTCCACAACAGATACTCGCCGGTGCGCTTGTCCTCGGTGAAGGCGGCCGACCTCACCGCGTCGCTCATTTGCGCCGCGCTCGGCAGCAGCTTGTCATCGGGATTGAGCGAGAGTCGCATCGAGGACCCGGTGAAGTAGACCGCGAACAGCACGACGAACGGCAGCAGAAGCAGCATCAAGCCGCCGATCCGGCTCGGATGTCGATTGATGAGTCGCATGGTGAGCGCCTGGTTGGAAAGCTGGGATGCGAGCCCGCGATAGCGAGCCCCCGGCGAGTGCCTGGACGGTCCGTGTCAGAGCTTGCCCGCGGCCGCCATCGCGACGTAGGTCGGATCGAAACGCAGCTTGACGTTGTTCTTGTTGCCGACCACGACGCCCTTGTCGAACGCCATGCCGACCGCGTCCGCGCTCTTCGCGTCCTGTCCGAGCAGGCCGTGATCGAAAGAGAACTTCGCGACGCGCGTCATGATCTTCGGCATGTCGGCGCTGGTGACGAAGTCGAGCGCGGCTTGCGGCGAATAGAAGAGGGCGGTCGTCGCCAGTTGGCCCTTGAAGTTGGCGAGATCGGTGCCCGAGGCCTTCGCCATCGCGCTCAGCGCGGACGTGCTGGCCGCGGAGTCGGTGTGCATCAGCGCGACCATTTCGAACCATGCACCGGTCAGCGCTTTGCCGAGGGCGGGGTTCTGCTGCAACGTCTTCGTGTTGACGACCATCATGTCCATGATTTCGCCGGGGATCTTGCTGGAGTCGAAGACTTCGCTGACGTTCGGCTGCGCCTTCAGATCGGCGAGCATCGGATTCCAGGTGACCGCGTTGTGAACCGTAGGGGTCGCGAATGCGCCCGAGATGTCGGCATCCGAGGTGTTCACGACCTTGAGGTCGCGCTCGCTCATGTGAGCGCTTTCGAGCGCGCGTGCGAGCAGGTAGTGGGAGACGGAAAACTGCACGAGGTTGACCTGTTGGCCCCTCAGGTCGGCGATCTGCTTGCCCTTGCCCTTCATCAGCACGCCGTCGTTGCCGTTCGAATAGTCGCTGACGATCAGGGCCGTCGAATCCACGCCGCCGGAGGCGGGAATCGTGAGCGCATCCATGTTGGTCATCGCGCAGCCATCGAACTTGCCGGCCGTGTACTGATTGATGGACTCGACGTAGTCGTTCAGCTGCACGACGTCGACATTGATGCCGTATTTCCTGGCCCATTTGGACACGATGCCCTGGGTTTTCGCCTCACCCCACGGCATCCAGCCGGCGTAGATGGTCCAGCAGACCTTGAAGTCGTTGCGGCCCGCGGCGAACGTGGGGCTCGAGGCGAAGGTGGCGAGGGAGACGGCGGCAATGCCAAGACAGCGAACGAGCTTGAACATGGGTTGACCTCGGAGGGGACGGTTAGCGACGGCAGGGAGCAGCGCAAACATCGCGTTCTCTCCCGGGCTTTTATCCCGCCGTGTAACCTCGCCTGAGGTCGACAGCTCTCGGACCAGCACCTGCGTGAAGCAGGCCGGAACCCTAGCCGTCCATTTCCAGATTGTCTGTCGAACCGGAGGTTGCGCCGGCTCCTTGCGCGCTCTTTAAAGCGGGAAGTGTGCCAGGGGCCATACCGCGGGTTGGTCGTTAGCTTTGTGCGGCGAAGGGCAAGTTTTTGCCCTGGGGCGGGGAAGATGTGCACTGATGTGTGTCAGGGAGTGCACTCGATTCGGGCGTGAGAGGACGGGTATCCGACTCAGCGATGCCAGACAAGATGCAACGGTCGTAGCGGGCTGCCTTGGTGCTCGCATGCGTCCGCGCCGTTCGAACCTGTTATTTGATGCCATCCCTATCGAATGCGAAACGAACCGCAAGTCAATGTCGTCCGGCAGATTCCACGCAGCGTGTGGGTTCTAGGATGTGTGAGTCTTTTCATGGACATCTCATCCGAAATCATCCACAGCCTGCTGCCGATGTTTCTGCTGGCAAGCCTTGGCGCCGGCGCCGGCACGATTGGGCTCATCGAGGGCATCGCGGAGGCCACGGCCCAGATGGTCAAGGTGTTTTCGGGAACGCTGAGTGACTACCTCGGCAACCGAAAGTGGCTCGCCGTAGCAGGGTATTCGCTCGGCGCAATGAGCAAGCCGCTTTTTGCCATTGCGTCGTCGGTTGGAGTCGTGGTGACGGCGCGCGTCATTGACCGCGTCGGCAAGGGCGTTCGCGGTGCGCCTCGCGATGCACTCATCGCGGATGTCACGCCGCAGCACCTGCGTGGCGCGGCCTTCGGCCTGCGCCAGTCGCTCGATACGGTCGGTGCGTTCCTCGGACCGCTGCTGGCCGTTCTCATCATGCTGATATGGGCGGATAATTTTCGGCTTGCCTTCTGGCTTGCCGTCATTCCCGGTGTGCTCGCGGTCGCGCTGTTGACGTTTGGTATCACGGAGCCTGAGCACGAGCCTCGCGCCAAAAGAAGCAATCCTGTGCGGTGGCAGAGTCTCAGGGAGCTTGGTTTGGACTACTGGTGGGTCGTAGGGATAGGCGCCGTTTTTGCGTTGGCGCGATTCAGCGAGGCTTTTCTGGTGCTTCGTGCGATGGGCAGCGGCGTACCGATTGCGCTCGTTCCGCTCGTCATGGTGGCAATGAATGTCGTCTACGCGCTGTCCGCTTATCCGTTCGGGAAGCTCGCGGACACGATGCGCCATACGCGGCTGCTGATAGGTGGTCTGATCGTGTTGATTGGCGCCGACCTCGTGCTTGCACACGGCACCCACTGGAGCATAGTCGTCGTAGGCGTAGCGCTGTGGGGGCTGCACATGGGGATGACGCAAGGCCTGCTTGCTACGATGGTCGCGCACACGGCACCTGCGCATCTGCGCGGGACTGCGTTCGGTTTCTTCAATCTGCTGAGCGGCATCGTGACGCTGGTTTCGAGCGTTATCGCAGGCCAGTTGTGGGAACGTCTGGGCGCAGCCACGACCTTTTATGCGGGCGCAGCCTTCGGTATGATGACCGTGGTGCTGCTGCTCTTTCACCCGACACCGGCTCAATCTCTTCACGACCTGAGCTAACGTGGCATAGCCGGGGTATCCGTCTGGAAAATGCGCGCATTGTTGCCGCTATTTCCCCAACGTTGAGTGGTGTGTCGCGGCGTCTGCCTGAACTCGGATGCCCATCGGTCGTCAGGCTTCGTGGCAGCGTTTCAAAACAAAAAAGCCGCTGTCCTTGTGGGACAGCGGCTTTTTCTTGAAGCTGGTGGCGAATCAGGGACGTACCCGCCAAATCGCTCTAAACCCCTGTCTACAAGGGCCCGTCAGGTAGGAGGGCTGACAGGTGTCACGTTCACCACCAAGCGGAAGTCGGCGCTTTTGCTAACGGGCACTTACTACTTCAAGGACTCTAAGCAATACTTGAGCAAGCTAATTACGCGGTCTTGTCTCTGCGTCATTGCAAACGCAGCTGTGCTGAGAATGTAAAAGGCTAGGATCAGAAAAGTGAGCGCAGTCGCCCATGATTGCATAGCCGGAAGCTTCGAAAGACTAATCGAGAGAGTGCCCAAGCCAGCCAGTGCAGGGAAGAAGCCGATTTTTTCGATTGATCCTACGAGTATGCCGCAACGCTTCTCGAATGCAATGCGCTCCCCTTCGTAGTATGTAAGAACATATCGAATGGCGGAGGCTTCACAGCTTGCTAGGCGCTCGACATATTGAAGGTTAAATGTAACCGACGACTCGACTAAGTGAAAGAATTGAGAAAATGGCGTTTTAAAAAGTCGATAGAAAAATGGAATGGAGAGTGCAATGACAACGAGGGAAAGGAAGATACCCAGTATCTGAGACAACGTTATAGTTGCGAAAGCCGTGTTTGCCAGCGATATGTCATGGAGAAAATAGGAAAGGCCTGCGAGAATTATTGCCACCGAAAAGCCTATGAGTTGGTGCGTAAGCAGCCACTTGCTAAGTTTATCTAGGACTTGCTCGTACTTGGTAAGTTGACGTGCCGGCCGCCGTTCCGTGGTCGCGTCTTTGACAATATCGAAGACTTCGCGGATTTGCTGTTGTGAAGGTATGGTCGACATTCTGTGTAATCCCCGAGTTAAAGATCGCCGTCTCGGCGTGGTTGTGGGTTTTGTATGGTTGTATCCAGATCAGCTGCAGCAATGACAGGTACCACCCGACGGCTAAGTGGATTATCGCTTGCAACCGCTTTCCGCATATCAACGACGAGACAGACGGGGTGTGGCGACGCCAGCAGATCATTGATTGGAACGTCCAGTTCGATAAACGCAAGCGGATTGACCGCCTTGACGACCTGATTATCGAGCGGGAGTTGCACCATGTCGCGAACTGGTGCCTGGAGGGGCTGCAACGGCTTTTGCGCCGTGGCTCGTTCGACGAACCGCAGTCCGTTGTTGCAAACACTATGCGCGAAAAGGAGTCGAGCAACACCGTGCTTGCCTTTAGTGAAGATTACAGCGTGTCCTCCAGCGAAGGTGGGAAGACGCTTGCGAAGGACGTGATCTACGAAAAATACCGGTCTTACTGCGAAGAGTGCGGACGCCCACCGTGCGGTAACGTCGAGTTCTGGTCCCGTATGCGTGCTGGGTTCCCGCACCTGAAGGAGACGAAGAAGCGCGAGGGCGGTAGGCAAAAGAGGCACGTCAATCTCGCATTGTTCCAGCCGGAGCTGGAGGACACGACCACGCAGGAAGAGATTAACGAAGCATTCAAGTAACCGACTATTTTAAAGGAGAGCAAACATGGAAATGGAAAAAAATCTGCAAGGCAATTCATGAGAAGAAGCTGTTGGGCTTCTACTATCAAGGATACTACCGAGTCGTTGAGCCTCACATTTATGGTGTCAGCATTGGGGACCGTCAACTGCTCCCATATCAAGTCGCCGGAAAGAGTGCAAACGACAAGGTTTTGAGCTGGCGCCGATTCAAGCTCAGTGATATTGCCTATCTGAAGGTAAGGAGCGGGAAATTTGCTGGGCCGCGAGAGTCAGGGGAACCGAAAGCATGGGAGCGCTACATTGCCATTGTGGATTGAAGCGGCATGAAGCTGGAAAGCGAAGAGTCGTCGGCTGCGGCTCTTCGCTCCACTCTCCGAAGTAGTGTGGGGAGAGTCTTCTGTGGCGACGCTGCGGGAACATATAAAGAAATCACTAGATCTCAGGAATAAGCTCCCCAGTTCCTCGCGACAATCCAATTCGGCGGCCACGTGACAAACTCGCCCGGATCAAAAGTCACATTGAGAATTTCAATTCGCAACACCTGGTTGGGTAAGAGGCTAAGGACATGTTGACTAGTATCGCTGTCGTAGTCCCAAGAATGGAAGCGATCATCCCGATTCTTCGTGCGACTGCCTGGTCCGTAGTCCATAGGGGCGCATGTTCGTACCAGTTGGCTCCCGTCCTCCTTGCTATAGAAGGTTAGGAGAATTCTATTCTTGGAGTGTATTGCTGCAATGAATTCGTCCCTCATCGTCTTCCCCCGTTATATTGGGCCACGCGGCAGTGCGGTGGTCATACGCAGTGTAGGCGGTGAATCAAAAAGGTGTGGAATATTTTATGTCGGGTGTGGCAGCTTGGTCGGAAACCGCTCGTCGGATCGGCCTTGATTTTGAGAAATAATCCCGTATAAGTATAAAGAGCCGACAAAGTGAAAAGCGAAGCAAGGTCACGAGCCCGACGAAGAAATGCTACTCGTGCTGTTGCAGATACAGGAGCTGACTGAACAGGTGTGGCAGGAGGCGAAGTACGGGGCGAAAACGGGCGCGGCATGATTGTTCGAATCTTCAATGCGGGGATTTCCAACGGGGAGTCCCTCGTCAACTACCTGCTGAGCGAGCGTGACCATACCGGCGAACAGCGCGCCGTCATGCCGTTTGTTCTGTCGGGTAACCCGGATACCACCGTAGCCGTAACTAACAGCATTCAGCGCAAGCACAAGTATGTGTCCGGCGCGATTGCGTTCCGAGACACTGAACGTCCCACGCGCGAGCAATTGCATGGGGTCATTCGAACATTCAAGGAAACGTTTTGTCCGGGCTTTTCAGGCGATCAGTTCAACAGCCTGTTCGTGTTGCACGAGGACAAAGGCAATACCGAGGTGCATTTCGTCGTGCCCATGATCGAATTCGCCAGTGGCAGAGGCAAGCGCATAAACATACACCCTCCTGGTGGCCAGAACGTTCGGCTATCCTTGTTCTCGAAAAAGCCTTGGAACTCGTTGAACGTCCGTTCCTTGTCGTCAATCGTCTTCGGGACATTGTCCAGCCGCTTTTCAGCCAGATAGAGAGCGATCACGTCTAAGAGCAGCTTGCTTTTGGGCTTGGCCGGTTCGATTTTCTGCGGATTGCGGCCAGCGAGGGTTTTCGCCAGTTGCTCAGTCGTGAGCGAAAGCATTTGCTCGGACGTCATGCCCAGCCGGTCCAGAATCTGGAACAGCATGCCCGTCTCTTCCTGCTTGATATTGTTGAATTGAACGCCGTTGGGAAATACGACGTCGAGTCGGCGCACGTTGCCTGCGTTAAGGATCGTCTTGTTCATTTCCGCCTGCAAGTTGAGTAACAATGCAGCCAATTTTGCCTGGCGGAAATCCTTGGTACCAAGGGAACGTCGGGTATCGAGTTCGCCTTGACAAATGCGCAGATAGTAGACCCCGTGACGGGACTTGAGGAGGCGTGGAAGCTTGTGCAAGTCGGCACCTGTGACACCGACCGTGACACCAGAAGTAAAAAGCCCTCGAACTTCGTTAGAAGATTCAAGGGCTTAGTGCAACTGGTGGCGAATCAGGGACTCGAACCCCGGACCTGCGGATTATGATTCCGTCGCTCTAACCGACTGAGCTAATTCGCCGAAAGAAGCGAGATTATGCTGGGGCCACCGGAGGCTGTCAACCCCCGGCTCACAACTTTTTCAGATGGCTCCGGCTGTCGGTCCACTCAATCCTTCGCGTAGATATCCGAGTCCTTGGTTTCGCGCACGAACAGCATGCCGATCACGAAGGTGACCAACGCGATGATGATCGGATACCAGAGCCCCGAGTAGATGTTGCCCTTCGCCGCGACGATCGCGAACGCGGTGGCCGGCAGGAAGCCGCCGAACCAGCCATTGCCGACGTGATACGGCAGCGACATCGACGTATAACGGATACGCGTCGGGAACATCTCGACCAGCATCGCCGCGATCGGCCCGTAGACCATCGTCACGTAGATCACGAGGATCGTCAGGATCACGATGCTCATCGGCCAGTTGATCTGAGCCGGATCAGCCTTCGGCGGGTAGCCGGCGGCCTTCAGCGTCGCGGCGAGCGTCTTCTCGAACGTCTTGGCTTGCTCCTTCGCGTCGCCGGCGCGGCCGTCGAACGTGTTGACGACCGTATCGCCCACGCGGATCTGCGCGATCGTGCCGGCAGGCGCCGCGACGTTGTCGTAGTTCAGGCCGGCTCGCGACAGCGCGCCCTTCGCGATGTCGCATGAGCTCGTGAACTTCGCAGTGCCCACCGGGTTGAACTGGAACGAGCACTCGGCCGGATCGGCGATCACGACGATCGGCGACTTCGCGGTTGCCGCTTCGAGCGCCGGGTTCGTGTAGTGTGTGAGCGCCTTGAACAGCGGGAAGTAGGTGAGTGCGGCGATCAGCAGGCCGGCCATGATGATCGGCTTGCGGCCGATGCGATCCGACAGCGAGCCGAAGAACAGGAAGAACGGCGTGCCGATCAGCAGCGCGAGCGCGATCATGATGTTGGCGCTCGAACCGTCGACCCTCAGCGTCTGCGTGAGGAAGAACAGCGTGTAGAACTGGCCCGTGTACCAGACGACAGCCTGGCCGGCCGTCAGGCCGAGCAGCGCGATAATCACGACCTTCAGGTTCTTCCATTGGCCGAACGCTTCGGAAAGCGGCGCCTTCGAGGTCTTGCCCTCGGCCTTGATGCGCGCGAACACCGGCGACTCATGCAGTTGCAGGCGAATCCACACCGACACCGCGAGCAGCAGGATCGACACGACGAACGGAATGCGCCAGCCCCAGGCGCCGAAGGCGTCTTCGCCCATGAACGTGCGAATGCCGAGAATCACGAGCAGCGACAGAAACAGACCGAGCGTGGCGGTGGTCTGGATCCATGCGGTGTAGAAGCCGCGGCGGTTCGCCGGCGCGTGTTCGGCCACGTAGGTCGCGGCGCCGCCATACTCGCCGCCGAGCGCGAGACCCTGCAGCAGGCGCATCGCGATGAAGAGCACCGGCGAAGCGATGCCGATCGCCGCGTAGCCCGGCAGGAAGCCGACGAGGAACGTCGACAGGCCCATGATGACGATCGTGATCAGAAACGTGTACTTGCGCCCGACCATGTCGCCGAGCCGCCCGAATACGATCGCGCCGAACGGCCGCACCGCGAAGCCCGCCGCGAAGCTGAGCAGCGTGAAGATGAACGCCGCGGTCGGATTGACGCCGGAGAAGAAGCTCTTGCTGATGAAGGCCGCAAGCGAGCCGGCCAGATAGAAGTCGTACCACTCGAAAACCGTACCCAGCGACGATGCGAAGATCACCCGCTTCTCATCGCGCGTCATCGGCACGCGCGAGATTTGCCCGCCAACGGTAGCCATATTGTCGTCTCCAATATTGATATATCCACGGATCGCCGGCACAGGCGTTCCCGTGCAACCGATTATTGGAGTGGAAACTTACGGCGTTCTGACTCGGCGCCTGAACTTGGGGTAGTCCGGTAAGCCGACGAATAGGCGTTCAATTTCCGAGAATGTGCTGGTATGTTCGCGCAACCCACGCTGAAATATCTCAAAAAAACGCTGACCGTCAAGCCGACGATAGAGGCGCGTTAGGGTAAGTCCCGCCCCGTTCGAGCACGTGCAAGCTGACGCGCACCAGTGTGCCGGCGAGCCGCGGCGACTCCTGGTAGACGTTGTCGTCGATGGCGAGCTCGCCGCCGTGCATTGCCGCAATCTCGCGCACGATCGCGAGGCCGAGGCCGCTGCCGTCGCCCTCGCGGCCCAGAATCCGGTAAAAGCGCTCGACCACACGCGAGCGCTCGCTGGCCGGAATGCCGAGCCCGGTGTCCTCGACTTCCAGGTGCACGAGCCGCGCGGGGGCGTCGTGCCGCACGCGCACGGTGATGCGGCCGCCCGCCGGCGTATAGCGGATCGCGTTGTCGATCAGGTTCGACAGCATTTCACGCAGCATCACCGGATTGCCGGCGACTTCGACCGGCTCGTCGGGCGCTTCGTAGCCGATGTCCATCTGCTTCGCGAGCGCGGCCTGCACCCATTCGCGCACCGCGCTGCGCGCGAGTTCGCCGAGTTCGAGCGGCGTGAAGATCTGCCCCGACCGACGGTTCTCCGCGCGCGCCAGCGCGAGCAATTGCGTGACGAGCCGCGCGGCCTGCTCGGAGCTCGTCGCGATCTGTTCGAGCGAGCGACGAACCTCGGCCGACGCGTTCTGGCGCAGCGCGAGCTCGGCCTGGGTGCGCAGGCCGGCCAGCGGCGTTTTCATCTGATGCGCGGCGTCGGCGATGAAGCGCTTCTGTAGCTCCATGTTCTGTTCGAGGCGCGTGAGCAGATCGTTGAACGACGTGACGAGCGGCTCGATTTCCGGCGGCGCGCGGCGCGCTTCGAGCGGCGACAGATCGTCCGGCCGGCGCGCGCGGATATGCGCCTGCAGCGCATGCAGCGGCTCGAGCCCGCGCGACAGCCCGAACCACACGAGCAGGATCGCGAGCGGCAGGATCACGAACTGCGGCAGGATCACGCCCTTGATGATGTCGTTGGCGAGCTGGCTGCGCTTGTCGAGCGTTTCGGCGACCTGCACGAGCACGGCCTGCGCGCCCGGCGTCTGCGGAAACTCGACGGTCGTGTAGGCGACGCGGATGTCGTTGCCGCGCAGCACGTCGTCGCGGAATTCGACGAGGCCCGGTGGCGGGCGGTCCTCCCCATGCGGCAGCGGCATGTCGCGCTCGCCGGCCACGAGCTCGCCGCGCGTGCCGAGCACCTGAAAGAACACGCTGTCGACGTTGTCGGCACGCAGGAAATCGCGCGTCGACTCGGGCAGCGACAGCTCCGCGACGCCGTTGACCGGATGGATCTGGCGCGCGAGCACGTAGGCATCGGTTTCGAGCGCGCGGTCGAACGGCCCGTTCGCGATCGACTTCGCGACCAGATAGGTGACCGCGAGGCTCATCGGCCACAGCAGCAGCAGCGGCGCGAGCATCCAGTCGAGAATTTCGCCGAACAGCGAGCGCGGACGCGCTTCGGCGGCGGCTTCGGTTTCGTCGGGCGGGGCGAACGGATTGGCGTAGCGCGCGTCGCGCGCCTCGTCGAGGTCCGCCGCGTGCGCCGTGGCGCGATCAGCGCGTGCGGACATCGCTGGCCTCTATTTGTAGTGGTGGCTCGCCGGCATCGCGGCGGACGACGGCGCGGTGGACGATTGTCCCGCTTGTGCCGCTTGTGCCGTCTGCGGCTCGGAGCCGGCCGGGTTGGCGGGCGCGCTCGCATTCGCCGGCGGCGCCGCTTTTTCGAGACAGTAGCCGAGCCCGCGCACGGTGATGATGCGCACGCCGCTCGGTTCGATTTTCTTGCGCAGCCGGTGCACGTAGACTTCGATCGCGTTGTTGCTGACTTCCTCGCCCCATTCGCATAGATGGTCGACGAGCTGCTCTTTCGAGACCAGCCGGCCGATCCGTTGCAGCAGCACTTCGAGCAGCCCGAGTTCGCGCGCGGACAGATCGATCGCCTGGTCGTTGACGTAGGCGATGCGGCCCACCTGATCGAACGACAGCGAGCCATGCCGCACGACGGTCGGGCCGCCGCCCACGCCGCGCCGTGTCAGCGCGCGCACGCGCGCTTCGAGTTCGTTCAGCGCGAAGGGCTTGGCCATGTAATCGTCGGCGCCGAGGTCGAGGCCTTTGACGCGTTCGTCGACGCTATCGGCGGCGGTCAGGATCAGCACGGGCAGGTTCGAATTGCGCGCGCGCAGGCGGCGCAGCACCTCGAGCCCGGACATGCGCGGCAGGCCCAGATCGAGGATCAATAGGTCGAACGTCTGCATTGACAACGCGGTATCGGCTTCTACGCCGCTTTTCACGTGATCGACCGCATAGGCCGATTGGCGGAGTGATCGAACCAGACCATCCGCGAGTATGCTGTCGTCTTCGGCAATCAGAATTCGCATGATGCGCCAGCCTGGCTTTGCCGGCACCGCGGGGTTGCCCCGGCGCGCAGCGGTCTCCGAACATTATTGTGGGTAGTTGGGGCGATGCGACAGTAAAAGATGCGCGTTCGCATCACAATCGCGCTTGCCAAAACTACTGTTTTTTTATACAGTGTCTGCGTTTCGTGTGATGTCCTGGAGATTCCGCTCAATTCGAGTGGAACCACGGGTGCACACCTGCCTCAGACGCCGTTCATCATAGCAAAGGACGATTCATGGAAGAAAGCAAGAAAGGCTCGGCTGGACTGACTGCTGAAAAGAGCAAGGCTCTCGCCGCCGCGCTCGCGCAGATCGAAAAGCAGTTCGGCAAAGGGTCGGTCATGCGGCTCGGCGCAGGTGAGGCAGTCGAAGACATCCAGGTGGTCTCCACCGGATCGCTCGGCCTCGACATTGCACTGGGCGTCGGCGGTTTGCCGCGTGGCCGGGTGGTCGAAATCTACGGTCCGGAATCGTCCGGTAAAACCACGCTGACGCTGCAGGTCGTCGCCGAAATGCAGAAGCTCGGCGGCACCGCGGCGTTCATCGACGCGGAACACGCGCTGGACATTCAATACGCGGGCAAGCTCGGCGTGAACGTCGCCGACCTGCTGGTCTCGCAGCCGGACACCGGCGAACAGGCCCTCGAAATCGCCGACGCGCTGGTGCGCTCGGGCTCGATCGACATGATCGTGATCGACTCGGTCGCGGCGCTGGTGCCGAAGGCGGAAATCGAAGGCGAAATGGGCGACTCGCTGCCGGGTCTGCAGGCGCGTCTGATGTCGCAGGCGCTGCGCAAGCTGACCGGCACGATCAAGCGCACGAACTGCCTCGTGATCTTCATCAATCAGATCCGCATGAAGATCGGCGTGATGTTCGGCAACCCGGAAACCACCACGGGCGGTAATGCGCTGAAGTTCTACGCGTCGGTGCGTCTGGACATTCGCCGCATCGGCTCGATCAAGAAGAACGACGAAGTGATCGGCAACGAAACCCGCGTGAAGGTCGTCAAGAACAAGGTGGCGCCGCCGTTCCGTGAAGCGATTTTCGACATCCTGTACGGCGAGGGCATCTCGCGTCAGGGCGAAATCATCGACCTCGGCGTGCAGGCGAAGATCGTCGACAAGGCCGGCGCATGGTACAGCTACAGCGGCGAGCGGATCGGTCAGGGCAAGGACAACGCGCGTGAATTCCTGCGCGAAAATCCGGATATCGCTCGCGAAATCGAGAACCGTATCCGCGAATCGCTGGGCGTTACCGCGATGGCGAACGCCGTGACCGGCGCGGACGCTGAAGTCGCGGGCGAAGAAGAGTAAGCATCAAGTGATACGCAAAGGCCGGCCGCTGTCCGGTTTCGACTCCGGACGCTATCCGGACGGCCCGCGCGACGCGGCGGACGGATCGCCTGAGTCCGGCGATCCGTTCGAACCGTTCGAACCGTTCGACGCACATGACCGCGCCGCGGGCCGCGGCCCGCAGCGTACGGGGTCTGCGCCCGCTGCAGCGTCGTCCAGCCGGGATTCCTCCGGACTCGATTCCCCAATCCCCTCCGAGGTCACCTACACCCGCTCGCGTCGCCAACCCGGCGAAGAGAAGCCGGGCCAGTCCGACAAAGACGACAACAGAAAATCCCAACGCCCCGCCCGTTCGCTGAAAGCGCGCGCGCTCGGCTATCTGTCGCGCCGCGAATATAGCCGCGCCGACCTCGCCCGCAAGCTGAAGCCTTACGTCGAGGAAACCGATTCGCTCGACACGGTGCTCGACGCGCTGCAGGCCGAAAACTGGCTATCCGACTCGCGCTTCGCGGAAAGCCTGATCCATCGGCGCGCATCGCGGCTCGGCACGAGCCGCATTCTCGGCGAACTGAAGCAACACGCGCTCAACCCGGCGCTCGTCGAAGAGGCGAGCGCGCAATTGCGCGAAACCGAACTCGCGCGCGCCCAGGCGGTCTGGCGCAAGAAGTTCGGCCAGTTGCCGCAAACGCCGGCCGAGCGCGCGAAGCAGGCGCGCTTTCTCGCGTCGCGCGGCTTCTCCGGCGCGACGATCGGCAAGATCCTGAAGGGTATCGACGACATCGGGGACGGCGACTAACACGCCAGTCTCGACGGGTAGGGCAATTACCGCGCCATAACCTGGCGCCAGGCCGTGCGCAATCGGGGCTGTCCCAAATACCCGTTATGCTAAACTCCAGAAGTTTTCCAATCCGGCCTTTCCTTCCCGCATGTCGCTCTCCCCGCCAGTGTCCCGTCAGTTGCGCCATCGTCGCGCAATCAGAGCGGAAGCTTACGAGCGAGCCGATGGCCTGTGGGATGTGGAAGCGTGCCTGACCGACGAAAAGCCACGCGATGTGGCGCTTGCGTCGGGTGTCCGGCCCAATGGTCAGCCGATCCATGAACTCTGGCTTCGCATCACCATCGATCGCAAGCTCAATGTCGTCAACGCCGAGGCGTCGTCCGACTGGGTGCCCTATCCAGGGTTGTGCCAGGCCAGCAATCCCGCCTACCGTGCCCTCATCGGGCTCAATCTGTTCCACAACTTCCGTCGCGATGCTGCCCGTTTGCTGGCCGGCACGGCCGGTTGCACGCATCTCACCGAGCTGTGCGCGATCCTGCCGACCGCCGCGATCCAGGCGTTCGCCGGCGACGTATGGAACACCGATGACGGCACGCCGGGCGCGAACGCGGGTTCGGGAGACGAATCGTCCAACGGCACAGGCGAGCATTCCAACGACAAACCGCCATTCCAGCTGGGACGCTGCCACGCGCTGCGTTTCGACGGCGAGGCGGTGAAACAGTTTTATCCGCGCTGGTATGGTCATGCACCGCGTCCGGCGCAACGCGCGGCCTCGTCGGACGGTGCGGCGGCCCGCGAACGAAGCGGCGACGCGTCGGCCTGAACGGCGGCAACGGAATCGAAGTTCTATCCAACTCTCAGACTGAAGGGAATCACGCATGAAGATTCACGAGTACCAGGGTAAGGAAATCCTGCGGAAATTCGGCGTCGCGGTACCGCGCGGCAAGCCGGTCTTCTCGGTGGATGATGCGGTCAAGGCCGCGGAAGAGCTGGGCGGCCCGGTGTGGGTCGTGAAAGCTCAGATCCACGCGGGTGGCCGTGGCAAGGGCGGCGGCGTCAAGGTCGCCAAGTCGCTGGAACAGGTTCGCGAGTACTCGAACCAGATCCTCGGCATGCAGCTCGTCACGCACCAGACCGGTCCGGAAGGCCAGAAGGTGAACCGCCTGCTGATCGAAGAAGGCGCCGACATCAAGAAGGAACTGTATGTCGGTCTCGTGATCGATCGCGTTTCGCAGAAGATCGTCGTGATGGCGTCGAGCGAAGGCGGCATGGACGTCGAAGAAGTCGCGGAAAAGACGCCTGAGCTGATCCACAAGGTTGCCGTCGATCCGTCGACTGGCCTGAAGGACTCGGAAGCAGACGACCTCGCGAAGAAGATCGGCGTGCCCGACGCTTCGATCCCGCAAGCTCGCGCGATCCTGCAAGGCCTGTACAAGGCATTCTGGGAAACCGACGCATCGCTCGCCGAAATCAACCCGCTGATCCTGACCGGCGACGGCAAGGTCATCGCACTCGACGCGAAGTTCAACTTCGACTCGAACGCGCTGTTCCGTCACCCGGAAATCGTCGCGTACCGCGATCTGGACGAAGAAGATCCGGCTGAAATCGAAGCGTCGAAGTTCGACCTCGCGTACATCTCGCTCGACGGCAACATCGGCTGTCTGGTGAACGGCGCCGGCCTCGCAATGGCAACGATGGACACCATCAAGCTGTTCGGCGGCGAACCGGCGAACTTCCTCGACGTCGGCGGAGGAGCTACGACCGAGAAGGTCACCGAAGCGTTCAAGATCATGCTGAAGAACCCGAACCTGACCGCGATTCTGGTCAACATCTTCGGTGGCATCATGCGCTGCGACGTGATCGCGGAAGGCGTGATCGCGGCGTCGAAGGCCGTGTCGCTGAAGGTGCCGCTCGTGGTCCGCATGAAGGGCACGAACGAAGACCTGGGCAAGAAGATGCTCGCCGAATCCGGCCTGCCGATCATCTCGGCGGACAGCATGGAAGAGGCGGCTCAGAAGGTCGTCGCGGCTGCTTCGGGCAAGGCGTAAGCCAGCTGTCCACGGCGCATTTACCAGCTCATTTGCCAGGTTTACGAGTGGCGGCGCGCAAGCGACACAGGCGTGAAGCATCGCGCCGAGTGGCGCTACCGCGCGACGCCAAACGAACAGAGGTCAATACATGTCGATTCTGATCAACAAAGACACCAAGGTCATCACGCAGGGCATCACCGGCAAGACCGGTCAGTTCCACACGCGTGCTTGCCGTGAATACGCAAACGGCCGCGAAGCGTACGTCGCGGGCGTGAACCCGAAGCGCGCCGGCGAAGATTTCGAAGGCATCCCCATCTACGCGAGCGTCGCTGAAGCCAAGGCTGAGACGGGCGCGACCGTGTCGGTGATTTACGTTCCGCCGGCAGGCGCTGCCGCCGCAATCTGGGAAGCAGTCGAAGCCGACCTGGATCTCGCAATCTGTATCACGGAAGGCATTCCCGTCCGCGACATGATCGAGATCAAGGACCGTATGCGTCGCGAAAACCGCAAGACGCTGCTGCTCGGACCGAACTGCCCGGGCACGATCACGCCGGACGAGCTGAAGATCGGCATCATGCCGGGTCACATCCATCGCAAGGGCCGCATCGGCGTCGTGTCGCGTTCGGGCACGCTGACGTACGAAGCAGTCGGCCAGCTGACCGCGATCGGCCTCGGCCAGTCGTCGGCAGTCGGTATCGGCGGCGACCCCATCAACGGTCTGAAGCACATCGACGTGATGAAGATGTTCAACGACGATCCGGATACGGACGCCGTCATCATGATCGGCGAAATCGGCGGTCCGGACGAAGCGAACGCTGCTGAGTGGATCAAGGACAACATGAAGAAGCCGGTGGTTGGCTTCATCGCTGGCGTCACGGCGCCTCCGGGCAAGCGCATGGGCCACGCCGGCGCGCTGATCTCGGGCGGTGCGGACACCGCCGAAGCGAAGCTGGAAATCATGGACGCGTGCGGTATCAAGGTCACGAAGAACCCGTCGGAAATGGCGCGTCTTCTGAAGGCGATGCTGTAAATCGAATTCGCGTGCCGTTGGCGCGCGATTTTGTTACGCTTACGAACTCCTTTCGTGAGCGGGCGGTCCCGAAAAGCGGGGGAGTGCAGACTCCCCCGCTTTTTTTTTGTCCGCGCTTGCGCCGCGGTTCTGTCCGCGCGGTCGATTTTTTCTTATGCTTTTTTCCATGCTCGAATTCTTCACGACCCTCCATTGGGGCTCGGTCTTTCAGATCATCGTCATCGACGTTCTGCTCGGCGGCGACAACGCGGTCGTCATTGCGCTCGCCTGCCGCAACCTGCCGCAGTCGCAGCGCATGCGTGGGATCGTGTGGGGGACCGCCGGCGCGATCGCGCTGCGCGTCGTGCTGATCGCGTTCGCGGTCGTGCTGCTCGACGTGCCGTTCCTGAAGTTCGCGGGCGGCTTGCTGCTGCTGTGGATCGGCGTGCGCCTGCTCGCGCCGGCGCACGACGCTCACGACAACGTGAAGCCGGCCGACAAACTGATCTCGGCGGTGAAGACGATCATCATCGCGGATGCGGTGATGAGCGTCGACAACGTGATCGCGATCGCGGGCGCGGCCGAAGCCGCGGAGCACGAGCACCGGTTGGCTTTGGTGATCTTTGGCCTCGTCGTGAGCATTCCGCTGATCGTGTGGGGCAGCCAGCTGATTCTGAAGCTGCTCGATCGCTTTCCGGGCATCGTACTGTTCGGCGCGGGCCTGCTCGGCTGGATCGCGGGTGGTCTGATGGTCAACGACCCGGCCGGCGACCGCTGGCCGATCCTCGACACGCCAGTCGCCGAATACGGGATGAGCATCGCGGGCGCGCTGTTCGTCGTGATCGTCGGTTATCTGTTGAAGCGCCGTAACGCGAAACGTGCGGCGGTGTGAGCATGATGCTGACGGTGCATCGCTGCCTGATTCGTGATGCCGTTCGAATGCAAGCCTGGCCATCCGGCTGACTGTGACGCGCGAGCTTCGCTCGCTACGATTGAAACGCCTGTTCCCGATCCACGGGCCAGGCGTTTCTCGTATCAGGAGTCTGCCGATGATCGTTACCCTGCCATATTCCCCATACTCTCAATCGACGCAATCCTCGCGTAGGTCGCGCCGCGCACGCTGGCGCGCGAGCTGGTTCGCGCGCATCTGCCGCCGCTGCGGCGTTGGCTTCACGCTGATCGAGTTGATGATCGTGCTCGCGATCGTCGGCGTGATCGCGGCCTACGCGATTCCCGCGTATCAGGACTATCTGGCGCGCAGCCGGGTCGGCGAGGGCTTGTCACTCGCGGCGTCGGCGCGGCTCGCGGTGGCCGAAAACGCCGCGAGCGGCAACGCGTTCAGCGGCGGTTATGCGTCGCCGCCCGCCACGCGCAACGTCGAGTCCATCCAGATCGACGACGACACTGGTCAGATCACGATCACGTACTCGACGCGTGTCGCGCAGGCCGGCGCAAACACCATGACGCTGGTGCCGTCGGTCCCGGACAACGTAGATGCGCCGAGCGCGCGCGTCGCGTTGAGCAAGGACGCGGTGCAGACTGGCGCGCTGACGTGGGAATGCTTTGCGAGCGGCAAGAGCGCGTCGTCGTTGCCGGCGCCGGGTTCGGGGCCGATGCCAAGCGAGGCGCCGACGCTCGCCGCGAATCTGGCGCCGCCCGAATGCCGTTCATAAGGGGCAAATGAGTGAGTGAGCGAGACAGCAGCCGAGCGCTGACTGGATGAGTCGAAGCCACAACGTAAAGGGCTGATTTTCAGCCTATTTCGGCCGGACCGGCGCACAGTGCAACGAAATTTTTGTATAGTGCGCCGGTTGCTGACGCCCACTGTTGATTCGATGCCCACCCCTTTCGCACGCTACCTGTCTCTCGTACTGCTGGCTCTTGCGTTGATCCTGCCCTACGCGGTTGCCAACCATACGTATCCGATCCCAACCTTCTACGCCGAACTCACCTCGCTCGCGCTGTTTCTGCTGACCGGGGCGGCCGTCGTGCTGCTGGTCGCGACCACCCGGCCGCGCGTGAGCTTCGCGTCGCCCACGGTCGCGCTCGTACCCTTGCTGTTCGGCCTCGTGCTGGTCGTGCAGACGCTGGTGCTGCCGGTCGCGGAGCCATCGATGAACTGGCTCGGCGCGGGCTTCCTGCTCGCTGCGTGGATGGCCGTGCATGTGGGCTACGGCTTCACGCGCGTGAAGCTCGACGAGACCGCGTTGCGCTGGGCGGCGGGGGCGTTGATCGTCGGCGGTCTGTTCGCGGTGTTCAGTCAGGTGATCCAGCTGTTTCACCTCGAGGCGCGCGTGGCTCCGCTCGTCGTCGCGTATAACGTGACCGTCGAGCGCCGGCCGTTCGGCAACATGGCGCAGGCGAACCACCTCGCGACGTATATCGCGTTCGCGATGGCGGGCGCGCTGTATCTCGTGCAGACGCGGCGCATCGCGGTGCCGATCTGGCTGCTCGTGTCGACGATTTTCTCGGTCGGCCTCGCGCTGACCGTGTCGCGGGGTCCATGGCTGCAGATGGGCGTGATCGTCGTGGCCGGCTTCTGGATGGCCTTCGCGCAGACGCGCACCGAACCGAAACTGCGCCGCAGCAACCGTGAATGGCTGGTGCCGATCGCGCTCGCGGTGCTGTTTTTCGTGGTCAATGCGCTGATCCGCTGGGCCAACGTGCGCTATCACCTCGAACTCGGGCAGTCGGCGGCCGAGCGCTTCCAGGATGCCGGCCAGATCGCGCCGCGCCTCGCGTTGTTGAAATACGGCTGGACGATGTTCAAGCAGCATCCGCTGCTCGGCGTCGGCTGGGGCGAATTTCCGAGCCATCAGTTCGAGCTCGTCAAGCAGCTGGGCGGCGTCGAAATCGCCAACAACTCGCACGACATTTTCGTCGACCTGCTCGCGAAAACCGGTCTGATCGGTCTTGCGATCGTGCTCGTGGGTCTCGTCGCGTGGCTCGTGCGCGTCGCGCGTGCGCCGCAAAGCGCCGCGCGCGTGTTCGGCATCGCGCTGATCGGCGTGCTGACGATGCATGCGCTCGTCGAGTATCCGCAGCAGTACATGTTCTTCCTGTTGCCCGCGATGTTCGTGTTCGGCCTGCTCGAAACGCGGCCGTTGCGCGCGGTGCCGGCGAATCTGTCGCTCGGTGCGTTCGCGGTGGTGGTGTTCGGCGGACTCGCCGCGCTGTATCCGGTGTATCGCGACTATGCGCGCGCCGAGGTGCTCTACTACGGCGCGCGTCCGGCCGAGCAGTACGGCGCCGATCCGTCGTTCCTGTTCGGCGCGTGGGGCGAATACGGTCTCGCGACGCTGCAGCCGATGAATCCGCTGAACCTGCAGCGCAAGCTCGCGATGCACAAGCAGGCGATCGCGCTGTTGCCGGGCGAGACGGTGCTGCGTCGCTACGCGGTGCTGCAGGCGCTGACCGGCGATACCGCGGCGGCGCTCGATACGGTCGAACGCTTGCGGATCTTCGCCGAGGAATTGAAAGACTGGCCGGCGCAGCTCGGCTATCTCTACCAGCTCGTCGACGAGCAGAAGTCGCTCGCGGGCTTCAAGCAGCAGTTGGTGAAGCGCTATGGCACACCGGCGGCCGATGCGACGCCGGATGACGACAGTGACGACGATTGATCGGACCGCGGAAGCTTGGGCGTGCTGGCGCCGCGGCTTCCTCCCTTCAAAGTTCAAAGCTCGGAATACTTCGCGGCCGTGCCTTTCGCCTTGTCGACGGGGTAGCGCGCTTCGTTCAGCTTCAGTTTTTCCGCTGCCGCGTCGACGAGATCGAAGCCGGCGGTATGGGCGACCAGCAGCAGATACATGAACACGTCGGCGCACTCGTGCCTGAGGTTCGTCGATTGCGCGGGATCGCCGAGCAGCGCGTCGATCTGCGCATCGGTCTTCCACTGAATCGTCTCCAACAGCTCGCCGGCTTCGATGCCGGTGGAGACGATCAGGTTGCGCAGCGTGTGAAACTGCCGCCAGTCGCGCGCGTCGCGAAACGCCAGTAGCTGCTCGAGCAGTTCGTCGATGGTCATGTTGCTATCCGGATAGTTGTCGAACCGCACGTCAAGCTTGCGCCACCCAATCCCCCGATTTCCCGCCATGCTTTTCCATCACCTTCACATCGGTGATGGTCATGCCGCGATCCACCGCCTTGCACATGTCGTACACGGTCAGCAGCCCGATCTGCACGGCGGTAAGCGCCTCCATTTCGACGCCCGTGCGTCCAAACGTCTCGACCTGAACCGTGCAATGCACGCCGGGCATCTGCTCGTCGAGTTCGAAATCGGCCTTCACGCGTGTCAGCGCGAGCGGATGACAGAGCGGAATCAGATCGGCGGTGCGCTTCGAGGCCTGGATCGCCGCGATCCGCGCGACGCCGATCACGTCGCCCTTTTTGGCGTTGCCGTCGCGGATCAGCGCGAACGTGTCGGGCAGCATGCGGATCGAGCCACGCGCGATCGCGATGCGCCTCGTCTCCTGCTTGCCGCCGACGTCCACCATATGCGCGTCACCGGCCGCATCGAAATGAGTGAGTTCAGGCATGGTTGACTCCTTCAGAGGGCGCCTATCATAGCAGTGCGGCGCGGCCTCGAATCGTCGCGGCGACTGATTCCACTTGCGCTGTGTCGTGCGCTGAGTTTTGCCTCGTACGCGTCCTGCGACGCCCTTGCCCGTTATCTTAGTCCGGGCCATGGGCGGCGTTTTCGACTTCGTCAGACCGGCTTCGCGTTGCATCCAAAACGATTCCTCGCTGCGTCGCTATCCATCGCGCATCGCGATGCCGCCGGGCGCGCTCGCGCAATCGACGGGCGGGGCGGCCACCGTGCCGGGAACGTCATCGTCCGAGGTGCCGCTCGTGAGCGGCCCGAGCGACGCGCATGCCGATCCGATCCTGCCGCCCGACATCGCGCGCGGCGTGTTCGGCACCTACGGCGGCGCGCAGAGCCGCTTTTCCGATGGCGGCGGTAGCGGTGGCACTGGCGGCAAAACCGGCAGCAAGGACTGGCGCGCGCCGATCGTCGCGCAGCAGTTGCCCGATCTCGGCAGCGGCGACGCCGGCTCGCTGAGTCCACAGGCCGAACGCAAGCTCGGCGAGCGCGTGATGCGTGAGATACGCCGCGACCCCGACTATCTCGACGACTGACTCGTGCGCGACTATCTTGATTCGGTCGCCGTCAAGCTCGCGGCAGCGGCAGCCGCATCAGGACCCCGAGTACGGCTTCATGCGGGCGCGCTCGCGTCTGTTGCAGGACCAGTCGCGCAGCGAATACGCGGACGAGATTTCGCGATTGCGCTCGGAAATCGAGGACCGCACCGCGCTGAACGTCGCGGCGAACTGGTACGGCATCGCTTACGGGCAGATGCTGCTCAAGCGCTACGACGACGCGGCGGCCGCGCTCGCGAACGCGCGCGCGACGTTCGTCTCGGGCGCGCCTGCACGAGATGGAGAGCCGCTACAAGGACGAGCGGCTCGACGAGAAAGGGTAGGGTGGACGTGAACGCGCGCCGCTGCGCGCGTCAGACCTGCGCCGCCGGGCTCGTGACGAAGCCAAAGCGCGCGGCCACCTGATCGCGTCGCACGCTTTGCAGCGGCAAGGCGCGCTGAACACTCCAGTGGAACGCACCGCTCAATGAGCCATCGTCGGCGAGCGTCGCGTGATCGGAGAAGAGCTCGAGGTCGTGATCGTGCAGCACCGCGATACGTGCTGGCTGCGAGCGATCGGCAAACAGAATGCCGCCGTCTTCATCCGCGAACACCGCCGTCGGCTCGAACGCGCCGCCGCCCTGGTCGTGCAGCGCGAGCGTTCCATCCGCGTGCGCGGACAATCTGACCACCCACGGCGTATAAGCCAGCTCGACATACACGCGCTGTGGTCCGTTCTGAAAAAACCACTGCCCGCGCTCATCGGCCTCGTAGTTCCGGTTGATGAAGCCAAGCAGCGCCTCATGCCGGATCGGCACGCCGGGCGCGCCGCTCGCCTGGGCCGCTTCGTCGCGCATGCGCCAGTTGCCGCGCCGGTCGAGCATCAGCCAGCCGGTGCAACTCGGCACGTTCGGCCATTTGGCGAGCGCCTGTTTGACGATGTCATCCATGATCGACGTGTCGCTCCAGATAGCCGAACACGCGCCGCGACAGCCAGTCGATGCGGCCCGGGAACGGCCCGGTCATGAAGCCCGCGTGGCCGCCGTGCTCAGGCTGATAAAGCTCGACCGCCGCCGACACCTCGTGCCGCGACGGCAGCGCTTCGGCCGGCAGGAACGGGTCGTTGCGCGCGTTGAGCACGAGCGTCGGCACCTGAATGTGCGGCAGCAGCGGGCGGGTGGTTGCGGTGCTCCAGTAGTCGTCGGTATCGCGAAAGCCGTGCAGCGGCGCGGTCACGACGTTGTCGAACTCGTACATCGTGCGGCTCGCGAGCATCGCGTCGCGATCGAACAGGCCCGGGAACTGCTCGAGCTTCTGGTTGGCCTTGTGCTTCAGCGTCTTCAGGAAGCTGCGCGTGTAGACGAGGCCGAAGCCCTGTGACAGCGCACGGCCGCCCGCATGGACGTCGATCGGTGTCGAAATCGCGGCAGCGGCGGCTACCACCCGCGCCGCATCGGCCTGCCGCTCACCGAGCCAGCGCAGCAGCACGTTGCCGCCGAGCGACACGCCCGCCGCGACCACCGGCCCGCGATGCGCGGCGCGCAGGCGGCGCAGTATCCAGTCGACCTCGTTGCTGTCGGCGAGATGGTAGAAGCGCGGCAGCCGGTTCAGCGGGCCGCTGCAACTGCGAAAGTGCGGCACCACGCCGTGCCAGCCGTATTTGCGCGCGGCGGCCATCAGCGCGACCGCGTAGTGCGACGACGAACTGCCTTCCAGGCCGTGAAACAGCACGAAGAGCGGCGCGGTGTCGGTGGGCGGAGTATCGTGCGCGACCCAGTCGAGATCGATGAAATCGCCGTCCGGGGTGTCCCAGCGCTCACGGCGAAACGATACCGCGGGGCGGCGCGCGAACAGCGACGGGACGATCGTCTGCACATGCCGGTTCGGCAGCCAGAGCGGCGCGCGGTACAGCAGCTCGACGGCCGCCTCGACGGCGGCCGCCACCTTGGCGGGGGCCGTACCGGAGGAAGCGGGTTTATGTGGCGTCGAACTCATACCGGCGGAAAAGCGAGAAAACGTGATTCTGAATCTGTCGTGGTGCCGCGCGTCAGTGCAGCGGGCCCTGGCCATGCCGCATCTTCGTTGCGAACTGGCTGGCGGTCTCGTTCGGCATCGGGCTTGCGTGAATATGCGCAATGCGCCATTCGCCGCGTTCATGGACCATCACGTAGGTGGTGAAAACCATCGCGGGCGTGGCGGTCGGGTCGGCCGGACGATGTGCTTCGGCAATCGCATAGACGACGGTGCCGAGGCTGTCGTAGACGCGGATGTCGAGCGGCTCGATCGACACCGGCAGCGCTTCGAGCTGGACCTGCAAGCCATTGCGGATGCTCTCGAGGCCGTGCAGATGCGAGCCGTCCGCGCAGATGCAGCTGACGAACTCCTCGTCGATCCACAAGCCCATCAAGCTGTCGATATTGACCTCGGCGACGGCCTGATAGTAGGCGGTCAGGGTATCGGCGGCGGCTTCGAAGATATGGGCAAAACGTGGCATGGCTTGTCAGTCTCTTGTGCGCGGCGCGCGGTTGCGGGTCTGCGGTAGCGGGACGGTCCAGAGCGCCGGACCATCGCCCCCGGCGTCAGCTTGCCCGTGCCGCAAGGCGCGAACATGACGCGACGCGCTCGGGGCGTGCGGTGTTGCGTGCAAGTACCAGTCGGCTCAGCGCTGCGCGAGCAGCATGCCGCGCAAATCGCCGAAAACCTGCTCGGCGCTCAGCTGCTTCAGACAGTTCAGATGACCGAGCGGGCACTCGCGCTCAAAACAGGGGCTGCATTCGAGATGAAGCCATTGTACCTTCGCGAGCTCGGACAAGGGCGGGGTGTGGCGCGGATCGGTCGAACCGTAGACGGCCACGAGCGGGCGGCGCAGCGCGGCGGCGACGTGCATCAGTCCGGAGTCGTTGGTGACGACCGCGTTGGCCCGCGAGATCAGCGCGCAAGCCTCGCCGAGTGCAGTCTGGCCGCACAGGTTGCGCACGTTCGGCGCTTTCTCGGCGATCGCCTGCGCGAGCGGCGCGTCTTTCGGCGAGCCGAGCGCGACGATTTGCGTGTACGGGAACGACTGGCCGACCATCTGCGCGAGCGACGCGAAGTGCTCGGGCGGCCAGCGCTTCGCGGGACCGTATTCTGCGCCGGGGCAGAACACCAACAGCGGCACGCGCGTATCGAGATTGAAGCGCGCCGACACGCGCGAGGCCTCGTTCAGGTCCGTGTCGAGGCGCGGCATCGGCAGATCTTCGGGGACCTTGGCGGCTGGCGCGTAGGCGAGGGCGGCGTAGTGGCCGACCATCGGCGGGCGGGCGTCCTTGCGCGGATTCGCGTGACGCACGTTCAGCACGCCGTAGCGACTCTCGCCGGTGTAGCCGATGCGCAGCGGAATGCCCGCCAGCCACGGAATCAGCGCCGACTTGAACGAATTCGGCAGCACGTAGGCCGCGTCGTAGCCGACGTCGCGCAGATCGCTCGACAGCTGCCAGCGGCGCAGCATCTGCAGCTTGCCGTGGGCGAGATCGGTCGCGTAGACGTCGCGGATTTCCGGCATGCGTTCGAGCACGGGTGCGACCCAGCTGGGCGCGACCGCGTCGATGACGATGCGCGGATGCAATTTCACGAGGCGCGCAAACAGCGGCTGCGCCATCAATGCGTCACCGATCCAGTTCGGTGCGATAACCAACGCGCGACGCATCAGAGTGAGTGTCCGGTGTCGATAACAAGCGCCGCGCGCGCGATGCGCGCGGCACTCGGATAGGTAAATGGGGAAAGCGGAGAGCCGCACGGCGCGATGCCGTTTGGCCACACGCGCCGCGATGGCGGCGCGGCGGCGGTGCGGCCGCACGGGTCGTGCGGTCGAGCCTGCGGCGCGGCGAGCGCGTGATTCAAAACGCGCGCCTCGTGCCGTGCAAGCTGGCTCAGAACCGCTCGATGCGTTGGATCAATGGCCCTTGATCACTTCGCCGTCGCGCAGCTTGTAACGCGTGCTGCAATACGGGCAACGCGCTTCGCCGTGCGACACGTCGATGAAGACGCGCGGATGCGCGCTCCAGCGCGGCATGGCCGGGTTCGGACAATACGCCGGCAGATCTTTTGCCGACAGTTCGACCAGCGGCATTTCCTTGATTTCGCTCATGAGACTTTCTCTTTTATGCGGGGTGCTTGCAGTGCGCCGCCGTTGGGCTGCGCGGGGCATCTCGAAACGTCGCTCAGATCTTCGTGAGCCAGTGCGCGTATTTCGCGCTCCTGCCGTTCACGACGTCGAAGAAAGCCGACTGCAGCTTTTCGGTGATCGGGCCGCGCGCGCCAGCGCCGATCGTGCGGTTGTCGAGCTCGCGGATCGGCGTGACTTCGGCCGCCGTGCCGGTGAAGAACGCTTCGTCGCAGGTATAGACTTCGTCGCGCGTGATGCGCTTTTCGATCACCTGCAGGCCCATGTCGCACGCGAGCGTGATGACGGTGTCGCGCGTGATGCCGTCGAGGCACGACGACAGATCAGGCGTGTACAGCTTGCCGTTGTTGACGAGGAAGAAGTTCTCGCCCGAGCCTTCCGACACGTAGCCGTCGACGTCGAGCAATAGCGCTTCGTCGTAGCCGTCGGCGATCGCTTCCTGGTTCGCGAGGATCGAGTTCACGTACCAGCCCGACGCCTTCGCGCGCACCATCGACACGTTCACGTGATGGCGCGTGAACGACGACGTCTTTACGCGGATGCCCTTGGTGATGCCGTCTTCGCCAAGGTATGCGCCCCACGGCCACGCGGCGATCGCGACGTGAATCGTATTGCCCTTGGCCGACACGCCGAGCTTTTCCGAGCCGACCCAGATGATCGGGCGCAGATAGCACGACTCGAGCTTGTTCTGGCGGACCACTTCGCGCTGCGCGGCGGCGAGCGTTTCATGGTCGAACGGCACGGCCATCTGGAAGATCTTCGCCGAGTTCAGCAGGCGCTTGGTGTGCTCCTGCAGGCGGAAAATCGCGGTGGCGCCGTCGGCCGTCTTGTAAGCGCGCACGCCCTCGAACACGCCCATGCCGTAGTGCAGCGTATGGGTGAGCACGTGGATTTTGGCATCACGCCACTCGATGAGCTTGCCATCCATCCAGATCTTGCCGTCGCGGTCGGCCATTGACATACGGTTCTCCAGCAGGTGCGTTATGAGGTGCGGCCATGAGCGCAGGACATAGCCGGGAGCGCTATTTTAGCGTCTTTTGCACACACCACGGGCATTTGGGCGCACCCCGGACGCTATAATCCAGCGCACGCATAAATCAAATCCGGATGCGCTAGCGGGTGGTCTCGCAAGCTGGCGCCGACCTGGCCTTCTTGACGGCGTTTCCTGCGCCCGCACCCTTCGCCCGATGCTCGCTCGACTGTCCGACACCGATCGCCGCGCTTTTCGTGAAGGCGCGCGCGCCTATGCCCCCACGCTGATGGCGATTTTTTCCTGGGGCCTCGTGACCGGCATCGCGATGAGCAAGTCCGTGCTGACGCTGCCCCAGGCGCTCACGATGTCGCTGCTGTGCTACGCCGGATCGTCGCAGCTGGCGGTGTTGCCGCTCCTCGCCGCGAAGCTGCCGGTGTGGACCGTGCTGCTGACCGCGGCGATGGTCAACACCCGCTTCGTGATCTTCAGCGCCGGCCTCGCGCCGCACTTCTCGTATCTGTCGATGTGGCGGCGCATCGTGCTGGGCTATTTCAACGGCGACGTGATCTATCTGCTATTCGTCAAGAAGAGCTTTCCGACCGGCTACGTGCCGGGCAAGGAGGCATACTTCTGGGGCATGGCGGTATCGAGCTGGCTGTCGTGGCAGGTGTCGTCGATCATCGGCATCCTGCTCGCGAGCCTGATTCCGGACAACTGGGGGCTCGCGCTGGCCGGCACGCTCGCGCTGCTGCCGGTGATGGTGTCGTCGATCGCCACCCGCTCGACGCTGGTCGCGGTCAGCGTGGCCGGCATCGTGTCGCTGCTCGCGCTCGATCTGCCGTACCGGCTGGCGTTGCTGCTCGCGGTGATCGCGGCGATCGCGGCCGGCAGCGCGGCCGACCTGATGATCGAGCGCGCCGACCTGCGCCGCATTCGTGGCGTGAACGATCGCGCCGGAGACTCCCGATGACCACCACGCAAATCTGGCTCGCCATTTTCGGCATGACCTTCGTCACCGCGCTCACGCGCGCGATGTTCCTGATCGGCGGCGAGCGCACGGTACTGCCGGCGCGCGTGCAGAAGATGCTGCGCTACGCGCCGGCCGCCGCGCTCGCCGCGGTGGTGGTGCCCGACGTGCTGACGACGTCCGATGGGCTGTCGTTCGCGCCTTCCAACCATGAGCTTTACGCGACGCTCGCCGGCCTCGGCTGGTTTTTGTGGCGGCGCACCATGCTCGGCACGATCGTGACCGGAATGGTCGTATTCACGCTGATGCGCGTCTTCCTGTGAGGGCCGGGCCCGGGGTGCGGCGATGAATGCTACGCCGCGGCATCCGCGGCCTTGCGATCAAATCCGCGACATTCGCTGTGTCGCGGATCAGAAGGCCGTTGGGATCAGTTAAAATGCCTTTTCCGGGTTGAGCGCGCCGCGGCAAGGCGCCTGGTGCCGCGGCCGGCCGCCGGCGCCCGATCCCGCGGAGCCGTTGGGCCGAAGCGCTGGAGTTCGCTGCGCCTCGTCCCCGCGCGCTGACCGTCACCGCCTTCTCATCAACTCGCATACTCAAGCCCATGAACAAGGTATTGCGTCTCTCCGACCTGATCGCCGAAGGCAAGCTGTCCGGCAAACGCGTGTTCATCCGCGCCGATCTGAACGTGCCGCAGGACGATCAAGGCAACATCACCGAAGACACCCGCATCCGCGCTTCCGTGCCGGCCATCAAGGCCGCGCTCGACGCCGGCGCCGCGGTGATGGTCACCTCGCACCTTGGCCGTCCGACCGAAGGCGACTTCAAGCCGGAAGATTCGCTCGCACCGGTGGCGAAGCGTCTCGCGGAGCTGCTCGGCCGCGACGTGCCGCTCGTCGCGAATTGGGTCGAAAACGGCGTGAACGTCGCGCCGGGCTCGGTCGTGCTGCTCGAAAACTGCCGCGTCAACAAGGGCGAAAAGAAAGATTCCGACGAGCTCGCGCAGAAAATGGCCAAGCTCTGCGATATCTACGTGAACGACGCGTTCGGCACCGCCCACCGCGCCGAAGCGACTACGCACGGCATCGCGAAGTACGCGCCGGTTGCCTGCGCGGGTCCGCTGCTCGCCGCTGAGCTCGAAGCGCTCGGCAAGGCGCTCGGCGCACCGAAGCGTCCGCTCGTGGCGATCGTCGCGGGCTCCAAGGTGTCGACCAAGCTGACCATCCTGAAGTCGCTCGCGGAGAAGGTCGACCAGCTGATCGTTGGCGGCGGCATCGCCAATACGTTCATGCTCGCGGCCGGCCTGAAGATCGGCAAGTCGCTCGCCGAAGCCGATCTGGTCGACGAAGCGAAGGCGATCATCGACGCGGCCAAGGCCCGCGGCGCCTCGGTGCCGATCCCGACCGACGTCGTCACGGCCAAGGAGTTCTCGCCGAGCGCGAAGGCAGAAGTAAAGGCCGTCGCCGATGTGCAGGACGACGACATGATCCTCGACATCGGCCCGGAAACGGCCAAGGTGCTCGCCGCCCAACTCGAGAAGGCCGGCACGATCGTGTGGAACGGCCCGGTCGGCGTGTTCGAGTTCGACCAGTTCGGCAACGGCACGAAGACGCTCGCGGACGCGATCGCGCGCTCGGCGGCGTTCTCGATCGCAGGCGGCGGCGATACGCTCGCGGCAATCGCCAAGTACGGCATCCACGACCAGGTGAGCTACATTTCCACGGGCGGCGGCGCATTCCTCGAGTTCCTCGAGGGCAAGAAGCTGCCGGCGGTAGAAGTTCTGGAATCGCGGGCTTAACGTGGCGACGCGCTCCCCAGCGGCGAAGTCGACCAAGGCGCGTGGCGTGAAAGCGCAGCGCGGTAGCGCGGCAACGCCGGCAGGGGAGCGCCCGACACGCGCGGCCGCTGCGTCGGCAGCGGCCGGACAGGACGTGGCTGCCGAAGCGCCGATAGCGCCCACGGCCACCGAACCGGCGCTAGCCGCCGGAGCGCCCGCGGGACCGGTTGCAGCGCATGCTCCGACCGGCGACGCGGAGCAGCCCCCAACGGCACAGGTCGAAGCTGCTCAACGCGATTCGGCCCAGCCGGAACAGCCTTCCGGCAAGCAGGGCAGCAAATCTCCGGCGCGCGAGGCGCCGCTCTCGAATACCGCATCACCCGCATCACCCGCATCACTCCACAAAGCGACACCGGCCACAACCGGCGCGCGACCCCAGGCAGCATCTTTCGATGCGCGAACTCCGCAGCAGCCCCGCAGCGCTCTTACTAGCGATCCTATCCAGACGAGGAGACTCATGCATCGCGCCACCAAGATTGTCGCTACTATCGGTCCGGCTTCCAGCACGCCGGAAATCCTGCTGCAAATGATTCAGGCGGGATTGGACGTGGTGCGGCTCAATTTCTCACACGGCACCGCGGACGACCATCGCCAGCGCGCCGAATTCGTGCGCGAGGCGGCCCGCCAGGCCGGCCGCGAAGTCGCCATCATGGCTGACCTGCAAGGCCCGAAAATCCGAGTCGGCAAATTCGAGAACGGCCGCACGACGCTCGTCACCGGCAATCCGTTCGTCCTCGATGCCGACTGCGAGCTCGGCAACGACGAGCGCGTCGGCCTCGACTACAAGGATCTGCCGCGCGACCTGAAGCCGGGCGACGTACTGCTGCTCAACGACGGCCTGATCGTGCTGAACGTGCAGCGCCTGATCGGCAACGAGATCCACACGGTCGTGAAGATCGGCGGCGAGCTGTCGAACAACAAGGGCATCAACCGCCAGGGCGGCGGTCTGTCGGCGCCCGCGCTGACCGCGAAAGACATGGAGGACATCCGCACGGCGATGTCGCTCGGCGTCGATTTCGTCGCGGTGTCGTTCCCGAAAAACGCGACCGACATGGAAATGGCCCGCCAGCTCGCGAACATCGCCGGCGCGCCGTACGGCATCAAGCCGAAGATGATCGCGAAGATCGAGCGCGCGGAAGCGATTCCGGCGCTGCAAGGCATCCTCGACGCGTCGGACGGCATCATGGTCGCGCGTGGCGATCTGGCTGTGGAAGTGGGCAATGCCGCGGTGCCGGCGCTGCAAAAGCGCATGATCCGGATGGCGCGCGAATCGAACAAGTTCGTGATCACCGCGACGCAGATGATGGAGTCGATGATCCACGCGCCGGTGCCGACCCGCGCGGAAGTGTCGGACGTCGCCAACGCGGTGCTCGACGGCACGGACGCGGTGATGCTGTCGGCGGAATCGGCGGCGGGCAAGTACCCGGTGCAGACCATCGAGACGATGGCCGCGATTTGCGTCGAAGCGGAAAAGTCCGAGCAGTCGGAGCTCGACAAGGACTTCCTCGACCGCACGTTCACGCGGATCGACCAGTCGATCGCGATGGGCGCGCTGTTCACCGCCTATCACCTTGGCGCCAAGGCCATCGTCGCGCTGACCGAATCGGGCTCGACCGCGCTGTGGATGTCGCGTCACTGGACCCACGTGCCGATCTTCGCGCTGACGCCGCGCGTCGGCAGCGAACGGGCGATGGCGCTGTACCGCAACGTGACGTCGCTGCATCTGGACACCAACACCGACCGCGACACGGCGCTGCAGCAGGCGCTCGAAACGGTGGTCGGCAAGGGCTACGCGTCGCACGGCGACATGGTCGTGCTGACGGTCGGCGAGCCGATGGGTCAGGCGGGCGGCACCAACACGTTGAAGATCGTGCGGGTCGGTGAACCGTACTGATCAGGCAGGACTGCTCGATCGGCACAGGCTCGATTGAGCGAAGCAGGGCGGCGAAACCCGCACGGTCCATGTGCGACGGCGCACCAAAGCGCCGGTGTCATCGCGGGAACGCCGCCTGCTTCGCGATAAAATCGCCGCAAAAGATGCCGACGGCAAAAGAATTCGTTTCAATCTAAGGAGTTTCAGCATGCCTCTCGTATCAATGCGTCAACTGCTGGACCATGCTGCGGAAAACGGCTATGGCCTTCCGGCATTCAACGTGAACAATCTGGAGCAGGTGCAGGCGATCATGGCCGCGGCCGACAAGGTCAACGCCCCAGTCATCATGCAGGCGTCGGCCGGTGCGCGTAAGTACGCGGGCGAGCCGTTCCTGCGTCATCTGATCGAAGCGGCCGTCGAGTCGTATCCGCACATTCCGGTCGTGATGCACCAGGACCACGGTCAGTCGCCGGCGGTGTGCATGGCGGCGATTCGCAGCGGCTTCACCAGCGTGATGATGGACGGTTCGCTCGAAGCCGACGGCAAGACGGTCGCATCGTACGAGTACAACGTCGAAGTGTCGCGCAAGGTCGTCGAGGCGGCGCACTCGATCGGCGTCACCGTGGAAGCGGAGCTGGGGGTGCTCGGTTCGCTCGAAACGATGAAGGGCGACAAGGAAGACGGCCACGGCGCCGAAGGCACGATGACGCGTGAACAACTGCTGACCGATCCGGAGCAGGCCGCCGACTTCGTCAAGCTGACCCAGTGCGACGCGCTGGCCATCGCGATCGGCACCTCGCACGGCGCCTACAAGTTCAGCAAGAAGCCGACGGGCGATATTCTCTCGATCCAGCGCATCAAGGAAATCCATCAGCGCATTCCGAACACGCACCTCGTGATGCACGGCTCGTCGTCGGTGCCGCAGGAGCTGCTCGCGGAAATCCGCGAATTCGGCGGCGACATGAAGGAAACCTACGGCGTGCCGGTCGAAGAAATCCAGGAAGGCATCCGTCACGGCGTGCGCAAGGTCAACATCGATACCGACCTGCGTCTGGCGATCACGGGCGCGATCCGCCGCTACATGGCGACCAACCCGGGCAAGTTCGATCCGCGCGATTACCTGAAGCCGGCGCGCGAAGCGGCGATGAAGATCTGTATCGACCGTTACATGCAATTCGGCTGCGAAGGCCAGGCTGGCAAGATCAAGCCGGTTTCGCTTGATAAAATTGCGCAGAAGTACAAGTCGGGCGAGCTCGCGCAAGTCGTCCGTTAAGCTGTAGTTTTGGCTCCGCGCCTGGCCGTTTGGCCAGGTTGTCGTCCGATCGCCGTTCCCGCATCATCGGGGGAACGGCGTTTCCCTTTTGTTCCGGTCACATTTTTTGCACCACTTTTAGCGAACCACGACGATGTCTACCCTCTACGAATCCACGCTCCGCTCGCTGCCGCTGCTCGGCCGCGGCAAAGTCCGCGACAACTATGCCGTGGGCAACGACCAGTTGCTGATCGTCACGACCGACCGTCTGTCGGCGTTCGACGTGATCATGGGCGAGCCGATTCCGAACAAGGGTCACGTGCTCAACGCGATGGCCAACTTCTGGTTCGAGAAACTGAAGCACGTGGTGCCGAACCACCTGACGGGCGTCGCGCCGGAGTCGGTGGTCGCGCCGGACGAAGTCGAGCAGGTCAAGGGGCGCGCGGTGGTCGTTAAGCGTCTCGAGCCGATCCTCGTCGAAGCGGTGGTGCGCGGCTATCTGGCCGGCAGTGGCTGGAAAGATTACCAGGCCACCGGTTCGGTCTGCGGCGTGCAACTGCCGCCGGGTCTGCAGAACGCGCAGAAGCTGCCCGAGCCGATCTTCACGCCGGCCGCCAAGGCCGAGATGGGCCACCACGACGAAAACATCACCTACGACGAGATGGAGCGCCGCATCGGCACCGAACTGTCGGCCACGATCCGCGACATTTCGATCCGTCTGTATAAGGAAGCCGCTGATTACGCGGCCACGCGCGGCATCATCATTGCGGACACGAAGTTCGAATTCGGTCTGGACAACCAGGGCAAGCTGTACCTGATGGACGAGGCGCTGACCGCCGATTCGTCGCGCTTCTGGCCGGCGGACCAGTACCGGGTCGGCACGAACCCGCCATCGTTCGACAAGCAGTTCGTGCGCGACTGGCTCGAAACCCAGCCGTGGAAGAAAGAGCCGCCGGCGCCGAAGCTGCCGGACGACGTGGTCGCGAAAACGGGCGAGAAGTACCAGGAAGCGCTCGAGCGCCTGACCGGCCACAAGCTCGACTGATGTGATCGCGCGCGCCGTGCCAGGCGCGCATCGCCGGGAAACAAGGAAGCCGTAAGATGAGTGAAGCACAAACCGCCCATACGCATGATGCGCCGGTCGTCGGCGTATTGATGGGCTCCAGTTCCGACTGGGAAGTGATGAAAAACGCCGTCGCGATTCTGCAGGAATTCGGCGTGCCGTACGAAGCGAAGGTCGTGTCCGCGCACCGCATGCCCGACGAAATGTTCGCCTATGCTGAAAGCGCGCGCGAGCGCGGCATTCGCGCGATCATCGCGGGTGCGGGCGGCGCCGCGCATCTGCCGGGCATGCTGGCCGCGAAGACCACGGTGCCGGTGCTTGGCGTGCCGGTCGCGAGCAAGTATCTGAAGGGCGTCGATTCGCTGCATTCGATCGTGCAGATGCCCAAGGGTGTGCCGGTCGCGACGTTTGCGATCGGCGAGGCGGGTGCCGCGAACGCGGCGCTGTTCGCGGTGTCCCTGCTCTCCGGCACCAGCGCCGAATACGCGGACAAGCTCGCTGCATTCCGTGTGCGCCAGAACGAAGCGGCTCACGCGATGGTATTGCCGGCGCTGTAAGCGCGCTGGTTGTTTTATAAGACGTCTCCTGTCCGACCCCCGGCCGGATGCCCGCCGCTCGCTGTGCGAGCGCGACGCGTATCCGGCCGCGACCGACCACCAAGATGAACCCTGACAACACACCGGTTTCACCGATTCTGCCCGGCGCATGGCTTGGCATGGTCGGTGGCGGCCAGCTCGGCCGCATGTTCTGTTTTGCCGCCCAGGCGATGGGCTATCGCGTCGCCGTGCTCGACCCGGACGAAACCAGCCCGGCCGGCGCGGTCGCCGACCGCCACCTGCGCGCGGCCTACGGCGACGAAGCGGCGCTGACCGAACTCGCGCGGTTGTGCGCGGCGGTGTCGACCGAATTCGAGAACGTGCCGTCCGCGAGCCTCGACTTTCTCGGCAAGACCACCTTCGTGAGCCCGGCGGGGCGTTGCGTCGCCGTCGCGCAGGACCGGATCGCCGAGAAGCGCTTTATCGCGTCGTCGGGTGTGACGGTTGCGTCGCACGTCGTGATCGAGTCGTCGGATGCGCTTGCGGCGCTGGGCGATGGCGAGCTCGAAGCGGTGCTGCCCGGCATCCTGAAAACGGCGCGCATGGGTTACGACGGCAAAGGCCAGATTCGCGTGCGCAACGCCGAGGAAGTGCGCGAGGCGCATGCGTCGCTCGGCGGCGTGCCGTGTGTGCTCGAGAAGCGCCTGCCGCTGAAGTTCGAGGTGTCGGCGCTGATCGCGCGCGCGGCGAGCGGGGCGTCGGTGGTCTATCCGCTCGCGCAGAACACCCATCGCGACGGCGTGCTGTCGCACACCATCGTCCCCGCGCCGGACGCGTCGCCGGCGCTCGTGCAGCAGGCTCAACAGGCCGCGCTGCAGATCGCCGAGAAGCTCGGCTACGTCGGCGTGCTGTGCGTCGAATTCTTCATTCTCGAAGACGGCTCGCTGGTCGCCAACGAAATGGCGCCGCGCCCGCATAACTCCGGCCACTACACGGTCGACGCGTGCGCGACGAGCCAGTTCGAGCAGCAGGTGCGCGCGATGACCAGCATGCCGCTCGGCGACACGCGCCAGCATTCGCCGGCGGTGATGCTGAACATCCTCGGCGACGTGTGGTTTCCGGACGGTCCGAAGCGCGCGGCGGTCACGCCGCCGTGGCAGGAAGTCGCCGCGATGCCGTCAGCGCGCCTGCATCTGTACGGCAAGGAAGAGGCGCGTTGCGGCCGCAAGATGGGCCACGTGAACTTCACCGCGCCGACCCTCGAAGAAGCCCGCACCGCGGCGCGCGATTGCGCGCGGCTGCTGCACATCGCCACCAGCTGACGCGCGCGCCATGCCGGATCAACTGAAACCCGCCGAGGACGCTACCAACGCGTTGCCGGTCAGCGCCGCGCAGATCGAGCACGCGGCGGCCTTGCTCGACGCGGGGGGGCTGGTCGCGTTTCCGACGGAAACCGTGTACGGCCTCGGCGGCGATGCCGAGAACCCGGACGCGGTCGCGCGCATTTACGCGGCGAAGGGGCGGCCGGCCAATCATCCGGTGATCGTGCATCTCGCGCCGCATGGCGATCCGAACTACTGGGTCGAGTATTTGCCGGCGGATGCGCAGCGCCTGATCGACGCGTTCTGGCCGGGACCGCTCACGCTGATCCTCAAGCGCGCTGCGCGCATTCCGGCGGCGGTCAGCGGCGGGCAGGACTCGGTGGGACTGCGCTGCCCGTCGCATCCGGTTGCGCAGGCGTTGCTCGATGCATTCAGCGCGTTGCGCGGCGGGCATGGCGGCGTCGCCGCGCCGTCGGCGAACCGCTTCGGGCATGTGAGCCCGACCACCGCGCAGCATGTGCGCGACGAGTTCGGCAGCGCGATTCATGTGCTCGATGGTGGCGCGTCGGATGTCGGTATCGAGTCGACGATTCTCGATCTGTCGCGCGGCTTTCCGGCGCTGCTGAGGCCCGGTCGCGTGACGCCGCAGGATATCGCCGACGTGCTCGGCGAGGCGCCGCGTCTGCCCGACGGGTCGGACGCGACCGCGCCGCGCGCGTCGGGCACGTTGAAAGCGCATTACGCGCCGCGCACGCCGCTCGTGCTGCTGCCACTCGGCGAGCTCGAGCCGCTGCTCGCGGTGCGCGAGCCGGGCGAGCGCGTCGCGCTGGTCGCGCGCGCGTCGCGTGCGGGACAGTGGGCCGATGTCGACGGCGTGCATTTCGTCGCCGCGCCGGAAGATCCGCACGTCTATGCACGCGAGCTCTACGGCTTGCTACGCGCGCTCGATCGCGCGAACGTCACGCGGATTCTGATCGAGAAGCTGCCGGACACGATCGAATGGATTGCGGTCAACGATCGGCTCGGGCGCGCGGCGGCGGCATTCGAAGCGCAGCACTGACGCAATCGGCTCGCTGCGCTGCATGGCACGGCCACCGGAAAAGGCAAAGGCCCGGCTCGTTCAACGAGCCGGGCCTTTTGCCATCTAGCCAGCCTTAGCGACGCCGGTTAGCTGTCATGTGAATACCGCTAACCCCACGGCCAACGCCGCGTTACTTGCCAAGCCCGCTAGCAGCGATCTGCGTCTCGACCTGCTGTGCGAACAGCGCTTGCAGATGCGTGGTCGGATGCACGAGGTCGGCGAACATGTAGCTCTGGTCTGCGCCGGCCACCGTGTAGGTTTGCGGCGAGCAGAACAGCGACGACGCAAGCGCGCTGCCGAAGTCCGCCGCCGTCTGGCCGGAGGCGAGCACGCTCGGATTGTTCGTCGCGTACGTGGTCGCGCTTTGGGCCATCGACGTCAGGTTACACGCGGTGCCCGTATTCGACACGGTGAAACCGAGCGACTGATAGTTCTGCAACGTCTGGTCGATCCACGCGAATGCGCTCACGTAGATGACCTGCTTGCTCGACGCGAGGCCTTGCTGCAGCACGCCGTTGTAGGTCTTGACGAGCGCGTTGATGAGCGCCTGGCCTTGCGCGCCCGCGGCGAGACCTTGCGGCGTCTGCGCGATGTCCGGCACGTCCGACACCACCACGTGCGTCGCGCCCGACGCGACGACCTTCTGCACCGTGCCGACGAACGTGGTCGCCGCGGTGGTGATGTCCTGCAGCGCGGCCAGCGTGGCCGTCTGCGACGCGGCGGCGGCCGCCGTCTGCGCGTCGGCCGGGGTACCGCCGTTCAGGAGCGCCTGCGTCGCCGCTGCCGTTCCGGCAGCCGAGACCGCTTGGACCGCGACGAAGATGTCGTTCGCGCCGCCGTTCATCAGCACGAGCTGGTTCGAATTGAAGCTGTTATTGTGCCCGGCCAGATACTCGGCGACCTGCGTCGTGACCGGCACCGTCGTCGCGGCCATGTTGTTCGGCGCGTAGCCTTCGCCCGGCTGCAGATCGACACGCGAGCCGCCCTGCGCGTAACCGAGGCCGCCCGTCGCGGTGAGCGGCATGCCGAAGCCGCCGACGTACGCGGCGGTGAGCGTGCCGCCGTAGTACTCGGCGACCTTCTGCGTCCAAACCTCACCCGGATTCGTCGTGAAGCGGCCGCCGCCCGTGCCGACGTTCGCCTGGACCGCCGGCATGTATGTGCCGACATCCGACAGGCTGTCGCCGAATGACACGACCTGCAGCGTGACGCCCCCCGGCGGCGTGTTGCTGCTGCTCGAACTATTGTTGTCGCTGCCACCGCCGCATGCCGCGAGCGCGGCGAACGCTGCGCTCGCCACTGCGATCTGCGTGACGCGCAACCATTGCTGTTTCTTCGAAGCGGTTTGATTCATGTTGACTGCATCTCCTCGTATGTGTGGCCCTTGATGCCATGTGTTGCAGGCGGCGTCCACCGCGTTGGCGGCGTGACGACAGCTTACAGAATCTTCTACGGCCTGCGCGATGTCCGAAGCGCGACCGTATGGTTTGAGTTCAAGCCGGCTCCCTGCGCGCGCTGCGCATGATAAGCGGCGGCCCAGGCGGGCGGCGCGAACAGCGCACGCCATTTGTTGCGCCAGCCGCGCACGCTCGCGAAGTCGGCGGCCATCGATGCCCATTCGTGAAACGTCGCCTTCAGTGGGTTGTACGTGTGCAGCGGCTCGACGATGCCGTACCGCGGCGCCTCGTGCGGATCTTCTTCGACGTAGCTGCCGAGCAGGCGATCCCAGATCACCAGTACACCTGCGTAATTGCGATCGATGTAGCGATCGTTGCGCGCATGATGCACGCGATGGATCGACGGCGTATTGAACACGTATTCGAGCCAGCCGAGCTTGCCGATCGCCTGCGTGTGCACGAAGAACTGGAAGCCGAGATTGATCAGCACGATCGCGACGATCTGCTTCGGAGCAAAGCCAGCAATGGCGAGCGGAATCCAGAACACCCACATGCCGGCGATCGGGTACATCAGGCTCTGGCGGAACGCGGTCGAAAAATTCATCCGCTCCGACGAGTGATGCACGACGTGGGCGGCCCACAGCCAGCGCACGCGATGACTGCAGCGATGAAAGACGTAATAGAGCAGGTCCTGCGCGACGAACAGCACGACGAACGACAGCCATGTCGCCGGCCATGTATGAATGCGGTAATGCTCGTAGAAAAACGCGTAGACAGGGATGATCGCGAGCCACGCGAGCTTGTCGGCGGCCTGCTGCAGCAGCGCGAGCGCGGCGTTGCACAGCGTGTCGCGCCAGCTGTAGAGCCGCTCGGCCGGGCGCGTGCGGCTCACGTGCCACGCCTCCCAGCCGATGCAGGCAAGAAAGACGGGCGCCATGGCGAGCAGCAGCAATTCGGCATCGAATTGCATCTTGTCTCCCTTCCTGGTCCCTGCCCGCCGCTCGGTACGCGGCGGGTGGTGTCGTTATCGTTCGTGAGGTCGCGCGGTCTGCACGACCGGCGCCCTGCGCGGCAAGCCCGTGATGTCGCGCGCCGCATGCTGCCCGACAGCGTACACGGTTAGGAGCTTGCCGCGCGCGGCATCGCTAGAAGGAATACTCAGTGGCTGCCGCGCTTGCGCGGGTTTTTCCTGGGCTTCTCGCGCGCTTCCTCGATGGGCGCGGAAATCTTCGTAAAGCCCTGCGACGGGCCTTCGTACACCCATTCGAGCAGCGCGTCGTGCGCGGCGCGCGCCGCTTCCGAATGCGGATCGTTGATCAGGCTGACGACGACATAACTGTTGCCGTCGGCCGACGCGACGTAGCCGGCGATCGCGCGTACGTCGCGCAGCGTGCCGGTCTTGATGTGCGCGTTGCCGCCCGCGCCCTGGCTGGTCAGGCGATTGCGCATCGTGCCGTCGACACCGGCGATCGGCAGCGAGTCGACGAACACCTGCGCGACTGGGCTCGCGTTCGCGCGTTGCAGAACATCGGCGAGCGCGAGCGCGGTGATGTGTTCGTCGCGCGACAGGCCCGAGCCGTTATCGAGCGACAGGTATTCGGTGTTCAGGCTGTCGCGCGTCAGGAAAGCTTCGACCGCGTGCGCGGCTTTCGCGGGCGTGGCGGGCGGCCTTTCCTCGGCGGCGCCGATTGTCAGGAACAGGTTGCGTGCCATCGTGTTGTTGCTGAACTTGTTGATGTCGCGAACGATGTCCGACAGCATCGGCCCCTCGTGCCTGGCGACGAGCTTCGCGCCGGCGGGCACCGCGCCTTCGCGGGTCGCGCCCGTGAATGTGCCGCCGGTTTGCTGCCACAGCGCGAGGAAGCCGCGCGCGAAGAACGTCGAGTGATCGAGCACGGCGACGTTGATCGTGCGCGCGTCGCAGCGCACCGGAAAGTCGCCGATGAACGACGCGACGAGCGTGCCGTCAGGCTCCGGCGTGACGGTCGGCGTCGGCAGCTCGCCCCGGCATGGGCCGCTCGTCGCACGCAGCTGGTTGTCGATGCGTAGTTGCGCGAGCGCGGGCAGCACGTCGATCGCTACCGTGCCATCGGGCGACGGCGTCAGCGTGAACGACAGCGATTTGAACGCGTACAGCAGCGGATCGGGGCCGACGTTGTATGGCGCGTTCACGTCGTCGTCGAACGCGGGCAGGTCGCGAGTCGACGGATCGAAGTAGCGCTTGTCGAGCACCAGCGCGCCGTCGATACCGTTGATGCCCGCCTTGTGAATCTTCTGCACGAGGTCGATCAGTTCTTCGGGCACGAGCTTCGGGTCGCCGGTGCCCTGGATGTACAGATTGCCGTGCAGCACGCCGCTCGCGTCGAGCGGGCCGTCCGCGTACGCGCTGGTGCGCCAGCGGTAACCGGGACCGAGGATCGACAGGCCCGCGTAGGTGGTGACGAGCTTCATCGTCGAGGCGGGCATCATCGGCTTGCCGGCGTTCAGCGCGAGGATCGGCGTGCGATCGCCGACCTTTTCGACGACCACGCTGATCGACGACAACGGCACGTGCGCGCGCTGCAGACCGACCATCACCGGCTGCGGCAGTACCGTCGTGACGTTGACGCTCGGATGCGTGGCCTTGACGCGTGCCTCCCCCGTCAGCGGCAGCAGCGTGCCTGCGCCGAGCGCGGCGGCGCAGAGCCAGACGGCCGCGCTCGGCACGACACGGTTAGGCATGAAGGCTGCGCGATCGAACATACGGCGCGAGCGCAGCGCCATACGGCGTGCGACGGAAGACAGAAAAGGGTGCGTCATGAACGGGTGAACGGGCAAACGGATGAGCAGGATTTCAAGGTGTGCGGCGAGCGGCGTGCGCCGTGCGCGGGACGATGGAACGGCAAGCTGGGCGCCTTGACGGCGCGGTAGCGCGCCGCGGTCTACCCGACGGCCGTCGCGCGACGCAAAGCGCCCATTGTAGTGACATCCCGCGAGGCTGCGGTGAAAAAAGCGCCACACGCCGCACGGGTCGGAAGCGGGCGCTAGAATGCGGCATCATCGAATGTTTTGGAACGGACAACCATGCGCATCCTGCTAGTCGAAGATGACCGGATGATCGCCGAAGGCGTGCGCAAGGCGCTGCGCGGCGAAGGCTTCGCCGTCGATTGGGTCGAGGACGGCGAAGCGGCGCTGCGCGCGGCGGCGGCCCAGCCTTACGACCTCGCGTTGCTCGACCTCGGTCTGCCTAAGCGCGACGGTCTCGAGGTGCTGCGCGCACTGCGTGCGCGCGGCCATGCGCTGCCGGTGCTGATCGTCACCGCGCGCGACGCGGTCGCCGATCGTGTCAAGGGCCTCGACGCCGGCGCTGACGATTACCTTGTCAAACCTTTCGATCTCGACGAGCTCGGTGCGCGGATGCGCGCACTGATCCGGCGCCAGTCCGGCCGCAGCGATTCGACGATTCGCCACGGCAATTTGACCCTCGATCCCGCGTCGCACCAGGTGACGCTCGATGGCGCCCTGGTCGCGCTATCCGCGCGCGAATTCGCGCTGCTCGAGGCGCTGCTCGCGCGACCCGGCGCGGTGCTGTCCAAGAGCCAGCTAGAGGAAAAGATGTATGGCTGGGGCGAGGAGATCGGCAGCAACACTGTCGAGGTCTATATCCACGCGCTGCGCAAGAAGCTCGGCGCCGATCTGATCCGCAACGTTCGCGGGCTTGGCTACATGATCGCGAAGGACGCCTGAGCCGATGCGCTCGATTCGCCGACAACTGTTGTTCTGGCTGCTCGCGCTCGTGCTGCTCGGCGTCGGCATCGCGGGCTGGCTGATCTACCGGCAGGCACTCGCCGAAGCGAACGAGCTGTTCGACTACCAGCTCGAGCAGATCGCCGCGGCGCTGCCGGCGGAACCGTTCTCGCAGGTGCTCGGCCGCGATACCGGCGACGAGGGCATCGTGCTGCAGATCTGGAACCGCAACGGCATGCTGATGTATTACTCGCGGCCGCGTGCGCCGCTCGCGCCGCGCGCCGAACTCGGTTTTTCGACCGAGCGCACCGACCGCGGCGAATGGCGCGTATATGGCGCGATCGTCGGCGACAACGTCGTGCAGCTCGCGCAGCCGCTGTCGGTGCGCAACCGGCTCGCCGCCAATGTCGCGCTGCGCACGCTGTGGCCGCTGATCGTGCTGCTGCCGCTGCTCGGACTCGCGGTATGGGTGATCGTCGGTCGCGGGCTGCGGCCGCTGCGGCGCGTGACGAGCGCGCTCGACACCCGTCATCCCGAAGCGCTGGATCCATTGCCTGATCAGCGCCTGCCGCTCGAAGTGCGGCCGCTCGTGCGTGCGCTGAACGGGCTGCTGCAGCGGCTCGCGACCGCGCTCGATATCCAGAAGGCGTTCGTCGCCGATGCCGCGCACGAATTGCGCACGCCGCTCGCCGCGGTACAGATTCAGGCGCAACTGGTCGCGCGCGCGAAGGACGACACAGCCCGCAGCGAGGCGCTCGTCGATCTGCAGGCCGGTGTCACGCGCGCGACGCGCCTCGCCGAGCAACTGCTCGCGCTCGCGCGCGCCGAGCCGGACGGCGCCGCCGGCGCAGTGATGCTCGATCTGCGCGAGCTGCTGCAGGAGTGCGTCGCGACCTACGCGCCGCTCGCGATGAATCGCGGCGTCGACCTCGGCATCGAGGCGAGCGAGGCCGCCAGCGTGACCGGCGACGCCGAAGCGCTGCGCGTGATGTTCAACAACCTCGTCGACAACGCGACCAAGTACACGCCGCGTGGCGGCCGCGTCGACGTCAGCCTGCGTGTCGAGGACGGCCATCCGGTCGTGCGGATCGCCGATAGCGGCCCCGGTATCGATCCCGCCGATCGCGAGCGCGTGTTCGACCGGTTCTATCGCGCGGGAGCGGGCGCGAATCGCGCGCGCACCGACGTGGCGGGCAGCGGCCTCGGTCTCGCGATCGTGCGTCGGATCGCCACCCAACATCATGCGCAAGTGTCGCTCGATGACTCGCCGGCCGGTGGTTTGCAGGTCATCGTACGCTTCTGATCATGGTGATTTACTGTTCGGCCAACGCTGGCGTTCGTGCTGACGCGGCGGTCCGTAGCGGCCGGTCCGATAAGGTTCCCATGATCTGGCGCTGCTTAAGACTCTTTTAAGTGATGCCCCTTACGCTCCTCGACATCCAAAGTCACTTTGTCCAGTCAGGAGCTCATGATGAACGCGAAAACCTTGTCCCGCGGCGCCGTTGCGGTAGCTGTGGCCGCTGCGCTTTCAGCCGGCTATGTGGCGGGCCATCGCGACGTGCCAGCACCGCAGATCATCTCGCCGGCGCAAGCCGCCGCGATGATGCCAGCCGAAGCAGCCGCCAAAACCGGTATCCCCGATTTCTCCGGGCTCGTCGAGACCTACGGTCCGGCCGTCGTCAACATCAGCGCGAAGCACGTGGTCAAGCAAACCGCGATGCGTGGTAATGGCGGCAACCTCAACGGCAACCAGCTGCCGATCGATCCGAACGATCCGTTCTATCAGTTCTACAAGCGGTTCTTCGGCGGCGTGCCCGGCATGCAGGGCGGCGACGGCGGAGACGCGCCCGACCAGCCGAGCGCGAGCCTCGGCTCGGGCTTCATCATCAGCAATGACGGCTACATTCTGACGAACGCGCACGTGGTCGATGGCGCGAACGTCGTCACCGTGAAGCTCACCGACAAGCGCGAATTCAAGGCGAAGGTGGTCGGTGCCGACAAGCAGTCCGACGTCGCCGTGCTGAAGATCAACGCGAGCGATCTGCCGACGGTGAAGATTGGCGATCCGCGCCAAAGCAAGGTTGGTCAGTGGGTCGTCGCGATCGGCTCACCGTACGGCTTCGACAACACCGTGACCTCGGGCATCATCAGCGCGAAGTCGCGTTCGCTGCCTAACGAGAACTACACGCCGTTCATCCAGACCGATGTGCCGGTGAACCCTGGCAACTCGGGCGGTCCGCTCTTTAATCTGCAAGGCGAAGTGATCGGCATCAACTCGATGATCTACTCGCAGACGGGCGGCTTCCAGGGCCTGTCGTTCGCGATCCCGATCAACGAGGCGATCAAGGTCAAAGACGATCTCGTCAAGACCGGTCACGTGAGCCGCGGCCGCCTCGGCGTCGCAGTACAAGGCTTGAACCAGACGCTCGCCGAGTCGTTCGGCATGCAGAAGCCGCAAGGCGCGCTGGTCAGCTCGGTCGACGCCAACGGGCCAGCGGCCAAGGCTGGCTTGCAGCCGGGCGACGTGATCCTGTCGGTGAATGGCGACGAAGTGAGCGATTCGACGGATCTGCCGGCGAAGATCGCAGGTCTCGCGCCGGGCAGCTCGGCCACGCTGAAAGTGTGGCGTGACAAGGCCAGCAAGGACGTGAAGGTGACGATCGGCTCGTTCTCGGACGCAAAGGTTGCGTCGGCGAACAAGACCGATCAGCAGACCCAGTTGCAAGGCCGTCTCGGCGTCGCGGTGCGGCCGCTGACGCCGGAAGAGAAGAGCAGCGCGTCGGTGTCGCACGGTCTGCTCGTGCAGCAGGCAGGCGGCGCGGCGGCGAGCGCCGGCATCCAGGCGGGCGACGTGATTCTCGCGGTCAATGGCCGTCCGGTCACGAACATCGATCAGCTGAAGCAGATGATTTCGGGCGCAGGCAACAGCATTGCGCTGCTGATCCAGCGGGATAACGCGCAGATTTTCGTGCCCGTAGATCTCGGCTGATCCAGTATCCGGGCGGTTCGAACGGATCGCCCATCCCAGTTTGAGCTGTAGTAGCGATTGCCGGTCCTTTGCATTTACTGCAAGGACCGGTTTTTTTTCGCCTGTCCGCCCCGTGCTACGGCGAGCAGCGCGGACAGGGCGAAACGCGCCACGCGGCTTGTTGCCACGGTCGCGCATGTCCAGTCGACGCAACCGGATGGTTGGCACGCAGGTTGCTTCGACCTTGATTTGGGCCTGTTCGGGGACTGGGCAAGGACTGCAACAAGGAGAGCGAACCGATGAAAACCCAACGCAATCAGCAAAGGATCGTAGCCGTCGCGCTGTGCGCGGCGCTCGCGCTCGGACTGGCGGGCGGTGCGTACGCGCAGCAGGCGGGCGTGACCGGTGGCTCGACGACCGACAACACCAGCGCGGGCAACACCAACGGCGGCGGTCTGCCGCAAGTCCAGCAGCAGGGCGACGTGTCGTACGTGTCGGGCGGCGTCGGCCTCGACGAATCGCGGGCGTTGCGACAAGCGCAAAGCCAGTGGCCACTGACGTTGCGCTTCACCGGACCCAACGCCGAGTTTCTCGCGGATGTGCACGTGCGTATCGTCGATGCCCATAACGGCGAAGTGCTGAACACGACGTCGCGCGGACCGTTCATGCTGGTGCGCTTGAGCCCCGGCCGCTATACGGTGCACGCGAAATACAACGACAGCGAGCAAACCCGCTCGGTTAGCGTGCCGGCGCACGGCAACGTCAAATCCGCGTTCATCTGGAACGCGAAGTAACGGGTCGATCGGTCCGCCGCCGCGCAGTAAGCTTGCGCAATCGGCCGAAGTTTGGCCGATAATGAAGCCACGGGCCGCTCCCGTGGCTTTGCCGTTCCGGCGGCAACAGCCGGCAGTGCAGCACCCACCCCATCACGGAGCCTGGACATGAGCGATGCGTCGACATCTGCGGGACGGCTGGACGGCCATACCATCGTGATCCGCGACAACGGTCACCGCGTGCGCGTGATTCACGGCGGCGTGACGATGGCCGACACCAAGGCCGCGCTGACGCTATCGGAGACCGGCCTCGCCGACGTGTTCTATTTCCCGCGCGAGCACGTGAACATGGCCCGGCTCGAACGCTCGACGCACACGTCGCATTGCCCGTTCAAGGGCGACGCGTCGTACTTCCATCTGCGCACCGAAGATGGCGTGATCGAGAACGCGGTGTGGTGCTACGAGGCGCCGTTCGAGCCGGTCAGTCGCATCAAGGGCTATCTCGCTTTTTACGCATCGCGCGTCGACCGCATCGATCAGACGTCCTGATCCCGCAGTCGGCGCGTTCATCGGGGAGGTTGTCATGGAACTGAACGACGCGTTACGGATTCCGCTGGCGCCGTCCGAGGTCTGGGACGCGTTGCAGGACCTCGCGCTGTTGCGTGCCAGCCTCGACAACTGCGAGTCGTTCGTGCGTCTCGCCCACGGCGAATACGCGCTGACGATGACCGTGCCGCTCGGCCCGTTGCGCGCGCATTATCAGGCGCGCGCGCACGTCGCCGGCCAGGATTCCGGCCCGGCGGACGCGCAGCGCCGCACCATCAACTTCAAGGCCTTGGCCGAGGGCATCGGCGCGTTGCGCGGTCAGATCGAAGTGCGTTTGCGCGCGGACGAGGGGCGGGAGCGCGGCACGCGCATCGACTACACACTGTGGGCAACGTCGTCGGGACCGCTAGCCGAGCTGCCGACGCGCCAGCTCGAGAACGCCTTGCGTCAGATCGCCGACGATTTTTTCGCCGAGTTCGACGCCGTCGTGCGCGCCAAGCACGGCAAAGGGCCGAACCGCGCGCGTGGCACGGCGCCGCGTCGCCAGTACGTGTTTTTGCGGCCGATCACGCTCGGCGGCATCGCGCGGCGAGCGCGCATCGAGCACAGCCATGCGCTGTCGGGGCGCGCGGCGAGCGCGTCGCATAGCTGGTCGCATCACGAGCCCGGTCAGCATGTCGTGCCGTACTGGGCGTGGGCCGGGATGATCTTTCTGGTCGCACTATTGTTGTATGTCGCGCGCTGGTTCAGCGAGCATTGAGGCCGCGAGCCGCGCGCAGCCCCTGATGGAACGCGCGACAAACATCCCGCGCGACTACGAAATCCCGGTGACGCACTACGAAATAGCGGTGCTCCCGCCGCCTTCATCTAATCCCCGCGAAACTCCCGCCGCCAAGCGCTCGGCGACGTGCGAAACGCGTCCGCGAAATGCTGCCGCAGCGATGCGGCCGAGCCGAATCCGGCGCTCGCCGCGATCGCTTCGACCGACCCGTCGGTGCTTTCCAGCAGCTGTTGCGCACGCGCGAGCCGCTGCGCGAGCAGCCACGCGCCGACGGTGGTGCCGGTCGCGAGCCGGAAGCGCCGCGTGAAGGTGCGGCGGCTCATCAACGCGCGCGCGGCGAGCGTGTCGAGCGTATGCGGCGCGGCCAGGTTGCCGCTCACCCAGTCGAGCAGGCCGGACAGGCGATCGCCGCGCGGGTTCGGCGGCATCGGCTGCTGCACGTATTGCGCCTGGCCGCCCTGGCGATGCGGCGATACGACGAGCCGGCGCGCGACGTGGTTCGCCACCCGCGCGCCGCAGATCTTGCGCAGCACATGGAGGCAGCAGTCGAGGCCGGCGGCGGTGCCGGCCGAGGTCAGCACGTTGCCGTCGTCGACGTACAGCACGTCGGCGTCGAGCCGCACGCGCGGGTAGCGGCGCGCGAAGTCGTCGGCCCAGGCCCAGTGCGTCGAAGCGGGCCGTCCATCGAGGATGCCCGCGGCGGCCAGCACGAAAGCGCCGAGGCACAGGCCGACGAGCAGCGCGCCGCGCGCATGCGCGGCCCTCAGCGCGTCGAGCAGCGCGGCGGGCGGGGTTTCGGCGGGATCGCGCCAGCTCGGCACGATGATCGTCTGCGCGTCGGCAAGCGCTTCGAGTCCGTGTATGACCGCGATCGAAAAGCCCGCGGTCGTCGCCAGCGCGCCTGTCTCCGCGGCGCAGACGCGGAAGTCGAAGTCGGGAACACCGCCGCCGCGACGGTCCTCGCCGAACACGACGCACGGAACCGACAGATGGAACGGGCTGATGCGGTCGAACGCGACGACGGCGACGACGTGGCGCGGCGCCTGATCGGAGACGTCGTCGGAAGATGCGAAGGTGGTCATGCCGGGCGCCTCATGAAAGCCATAAGTATGGCCCGATTCTAGCGAAGGTTGACATTCGGGCCGCTGTCGACAGGCGGGCAGCGGAGCAACAATGCCGTCATTGCCGTTGCGCCGCGGCCACCGCGCTGGGCGCGCACCATCGACCGCTTTTTCTGACAAGGAGCCTTGCCATGAGCACACCCGCGCCGCGCCGTGCGCTGATCGTCATCGACGTGCAGAACGAATACGTGAGCGGCGACCTGCCGATCGAATTTCCGGACGTGCGCACGTCGCTCGCCAACATCGGTCGCGCGATCGATGCAGCGCGCGCCGCCAGCGTGCCGGTCGTGATCGTGCAGAACGTTGCGCCCGCCACCTCGCCGCTGTTCGCGCGCGGCAGCGCGGGCGCGGAACTGCACACGGTCGTGAGCTCGCGCGCTCATGATCATTTCGTCGAGAAGTCGCTGCCGAGCGCATTCGCTGGGACCGATCTGGGCGACTGGCTCGCCGCCCGGCAGATCGATACGCTGAGCGTCACCGGCTACATGACCCACAATTGCGATGCCTCGACGATCAACCACGCGGTGCATGCTGGCCTCGCCGTCGAGTTCCTGCACGACGCAACCGGCTCGGTGCCGTATGAAAACAGCGCGGGCTTCGCGAGCGCGGAGGAGATTCATCGCGTGTTCAGCGTGGTGCTGCAGTCGCGCTTCGCGGCGGTCGCGAGCACCGATCAATGGATCGCGGCGCTAAAGAGCGGCGCGCCGCTCGATCGCGGCAACATCTATGCGTCGAATCAGGCGGCGCGAGCGCGCCGGGCGGTTGCCTGAACCCGGCGCAGGGGCGGTGGTCCGGTCCAAAAACAGAAACGGGCGGTTCACCGAACCGCCCGCTGTTCCAATCCGTCACCCTCGCGCGCCTTCTACGCCGCCTTCCTGCGCAACGCCGGACTCAGGCGCAAGGCGTCGAACATCGCTTCCACCATCTGCTGCGCATGCGCGCCGAAGTCGGTCGCGTCGGGCAAAAACAGCATGTCGCGTAACGAGCCGCCGACGAACGCGTGGACCATCGCCGCGGCAAGCTTCGTGTCGAGGTCGGCGGGCATCTGGCCTTTGGAGATCGCATTGCGCAGACCGCCCTCGATCTTCGCGAGCCCCTCGCGCATATTGGTCTGATACCGTTCCATCACCGGCCCCATGTCTTCGACCAGCTCGCACTTCAGAAACAGGATGTCGAACACGCGGCGGCGGCGCGGATCGTTGGCGGTGTCGCGCAGGCAGACGATGCAGACTTCCATCAGTCGCCCGAGCGGGTCAGCTTCGTTGGGATCGAGCGACGCCGCCTTCAGTTCGTCGAGCGGCAGCAGCACGCGGTCGAACATTTCGGTGAACAGCTCGCTCTTATGCGCGAAATGCCAATAAATGGCGCCGCGCGTGACGCCCGCGGCCTGGGCGATATCGGCCAGCGACGTGCGCGATACACCCTTCTCGAAGAAGACCAGTTCGGCCGCGTCGAGAATCCGGTTGCGCGTCTCCAGCGCCTCTTCTTTGGTTCTTCTGACCATATTGGTGTAGCCTGCGCTGATCCTGGGGTTTATGCGGACAGTTTTAAGTCAGTCTGATGACGCTTTGACTACTTCTGAAGCGAATTGCGACGCGAATCTGCGGTACCCCACCCTCGGAAGATATAAATGCACTTTTACATGCATTCATGAATGTATATATAATAGCACCCCACGATCGGATAGCCCAAGCCGTGACGAGCGGTTAATATCCGTCACTGTTGCCTTTCGAAAGCGCTTTCGCGGCCGCCAAACGGCGGCGTTGCGCGGCATTCCCCGGTATGGCGCATTCGTAGCAGGGTGCCCTGCAGGCGCAGGTTTGCATCCATGGGCTTCCGGTCGAGCGTCGCGAGACGCTTGTGTGCGCTGTCGTCCCCGGGGTAGGGATGCGCGCACTTTTTCATTACTCAGTCTTTGACAGAGGTCGCTCCATGCGCGTCGAACGGGTTCCATTCCGCTTAATCAGTGCCGCGACGGCTGCCATCTTGCTGGCGGCGTGCGGACCAAAACAATCTGCCCCGCCGCCACAGACGCCCGAAGTCGGCGTCGTCACCCTCCAGCCGACGACCGTGCCCGTCGTCACCGAACTTCCCGGCCGTACCAGTGCCTTCCTCGTCGCGCAGGTGCGCGCGCGGGTCGACGGCATCGTGTTGCGCCGTGAGTTCACCGAGGGTAGTGAGGTCAAGGCCGGCCAGCGTCTGTACAAGATCGATCCGGCGCCGTACATCGCGTCGTTGAACAACGCGAAGGCATCGCTCGCGAAGGCGCAGGCGAACCTGGTGACGACCACCGCGCAGGCCAATCGCTACAAGGTGCTGGTCGCGGCGAACGCGGTCAGCAAGCAGGACTACGACAACGCGGTCGCCGCCGAAGGCCAGGCCGCCGCCGACGTCGCCGCGGGCAAGGCCGCGGTCGATACCGCGCAGATCAACCTCGGCTATACCGACGTGACCTCGCCCGTGACCGGCCGGATCGGCGTGTCGCAGGTCACGCCGGGCGCATTCGTGCAGCAGAGTGCGGCCACGCTGATGGCCACGGTCCAGCAGCTCGACCCGGTGTACGCCGACCTCACGCAATCGAGCCTCGAAGGTCTGAAGCTGCGCCGCGACATGCAGGAAGGGCGTCTCAAGACGACCGGCCCGGGCGCCGCGCAGGTCACGCTGGTGCTGGAAGACGGCCGCGTCTACTCCGAGAAGGGCAAGCTGCAGTTCACCGACGTGACCGTCGACCAGGGCACCGGCTCGGTCACGGTGCGCGCGATCTTCAAGAACCCGAACCACGTGCTGCTGCCGGGCATGTTCGTGCGCGCGAAGATCGACGAGGGCGTCAACCAGAACGCGCTGATCGTGCCGCAAGTCGGCGTCACGCACGACCAGAAGGGTCAGCCCACCGCGCTCGTCGTCGGCAACGACAACAAGGTCGAGCTGCGTCAGCTCGTCACCTCGGGCACCTTCGGCTCGTACTGGGTGGTCTCGGACGGCCTGAAGCCGGGTGACCGCGTGGTCGTCCAGGGCACCGACAAGGCGCGTCCCGGCCAGCAGGTCAAGCCCGTGCCGGCGCAGCTGCCCGGCAACCCGGCTTCCGAGGCCGCCGCAAACGGCGCCCAGACAGGTCAACCCGCGGCTCAGCCTGCCTCCGCCGCTTCGGGCGCGTAATAACAGGGAGCCCGCCTCATGGCAAAGTTCTTTATTGATCGCCCGATTTTTGCATGGGTGATCGCCATCATCCTGATGCTCGCGGGTATCGCGTCGGTGTTCACGCTGCCGATCGCGCAATACCCGACCATCGCGCCGCCGTCCATCCAGATCAGCGCAACCTATCCGGGTGCTTCGGCGAAGACGGTGGAAAACACCGTTACGCAGGTGATCGAGCAGCAGATGAGTGGTCTTGACCACCTGCTGTACCTCGCGTCGACCTCGGACGACTCAGGCACGGCCACCATCACGCTGACGTTCGCGGCCGGCACCAACCCTGACATCGCGCAGGTGCAGGTGCAAAACAAGCTGCAGCTCGCCACGCCGCTGCTTCCGCAAGCGGTGCAGCAGCTCGGCACCAAGGTCACGAAGTCGAGCAGCAGCTTCCTGATGGTGATGGCGTTCGTGTCGACCGACGGCAGCATGAACAAGTACGACCTCGCGAACTACGTGGCGTCGAACATTCAGGATCCGATCAGCCGTATCGACGGCGTGGGTACGGTGACGCTGTTCGGCTCGCAGTACGCGATGCGGATCTGGCTCGACGCGAACAAGCTGAACAACTTCGGCCTGACGCCGCTCGACGTCTCCTCCGCGCTGCAGGCGCAAAACGTGCAGGTCGCGGGCGGCTCGCTCGGCGGTACGCCGTCGGTGCCGGGGCAGGTGCTGCAGGCCACGATCACGCAGGCCACGCTGCTCAATACGCCCGAGCAGTTCGGCAACATCCTGCTGAAGGTGAACCAGGACGGCTCGCAGGTGCGTCTGCGCGACGTGGCGCGCGTCGAACTGGGCGGCGAAAACTACAACTTCGACACCAAGTACAACGGTCAGCCGACGGCAGGCTTCGGTATCCAGCTGGCCACGGGCGCGAACGCGCTCGCCACCGCGAAGGCGGTGCGCACGAAGATCGCCGAACTGTCGAAGTACTTCCCGCACGGTCTGGTGGTGCAGTACCCGTACGACACGACGCCGTTCGTGCGCCTGTCGATCGAGGAAGTGGTCAAGACGCTGCTCGAAGGTATCGTGCTGGTGTTCCTCGTCATGTACCTGTTCCTGCAGAACCTGCGCGCCACGCTGATCCCGACGATCGCGGTGCCGGTGGTGCTGCTCGGTACCTTCGCGATCATGAGCGTGGTCGGTTTCTCGATCAACGTGCTGTCGATGTTCGGTCTCGTGCTCGCGATCGGCCTTTTGGTGGACGACGCGATCGTGGTGGTGGAAAACGTCGAGCGGGTGATGCAGGAGGAGGGCTTATCGCCTCGCGAAGCAACCCGCAAGGCGATGGACCAGATCACCGGCGCGCTCGTTGGCGTGGCGCTCGTGCTGTCGGCGGTGTTCGTGCCGGTGGCGTTCTCGGGCGGCTCGGTGGGTGCGATTTACCGGCAGTTCTCGCTGACGATCGTCGCGGCGATGGTGCTGTCCGTGCTCGTCGCGCTGGTTCTGACGCCGGCGCTGTGCGCGACGATCCTGAAGCCGATTCCGAAGGGTCATCACGAAAAAGCGACCGGCTTCTTCGGCTGGTTCAACCGTACCTTCAACACCAGCCGCGACAAATACCACTCGGGCGTGCACCACGTGATCAAGCGCTCGGGCCGCTGGCTCATCATCTACATGGTGGTGATCTTCGCGGTGGGGCTGCTGTTCGTGCGTCTGCCGAAGTCGTTCCTGCCTGACGAAGACCAGGGCACGATGTTCGTGCTGGTGCAAACGCCATCGGGCTCGACGCAGGAAACCACCGCCCGCGCGCTGAAGGACGTGTCGGACTATCTGCTGAACGACGAGAAAGCGATCGTCGAATCGACCTTCACGGTGAACGGCTTCAGCTTCGCGGGTCGTGGCCAGAACGCGGGTCTCGTGTTCGTGCGGATGAAGGACTACGCGCAGCGTCAGCACGCGGACCAGAAAGTGCAGGCACTGGTTGGGCGTCTGTTCATGCACTTCAGCAGCTACAAGAACGCGGTCGTGTATCCGGTCAATCCGCCGTCGATTCCTGAACTCGGCACCGCGGCGGGCTTCGACTTCCAGCTGCAGGACCGCGGGGGTCTCGGTCACGCGAAGCTGATGGAAGCGCGCAACATGCTGCTCGGTCTGGCGGCGAAAGATCCGACGCTCGCGCAGGTGCGTCCGAACGGCCTGAACGATACGCCGCAGTTCAAGGTGAGCATCGACCACGAGAAGGCTTCGGCGCTCGGCGTGTCGCTTGCCTCGATCGACCAGACGTTCTCGATCGCTTGGGCCTCGTCGTACGTGAACAACTTCCTCGACACGGACGGCCGGATCAAGAAGGTTTACCTGCAGGGCGACGCACCGTTCCGGATGAAACCGGAAGACGTGAATGCCTGGTTCGTGCGCAACGGCGCGGGCGCGATGGTGCCGTTCTCGGCCTTCGCGAGCACCGAGTGGACCTACGGTTCGCCGAAGCTCGAGCGCTACAACGGTATTTCGTCGGTTGAAATCCAGGGTGCGGCCGCGCCGGGCAAGTCGACCGGTCAGGCGATGGCGGCGATGGAACAGATCGTCACCAAGCTGCCGGCGGGAGTCGGCTACGAGTGGACGGGTCTGTCGCTGCAAGAGCGTCAGTCGGGTTCGCAGGCGCCAATCCTGTACGGCATCTCGATTCTCGTCGTGTTCCTGTGTCTCGCGGCGCTGTATGAAAGCTGGTCGATCCCGTTCTCGGTGATCATGGTGGTGCCGCTCGGCGTGATCGGCGCACTGCTGGCCGCGACGCTGCGCGGGCTCGAGAACGACGTGTTCTTCCAGGTGGGTCTGCTGACCACCGTGGGTCTGTCGGCGAAGAACGCGATTCTGATCGTGGAATTCGCGCGAGAACTGCAGCAGGGTGGAGGCATGGGACCGATCGAAGCCGCGCTCGAAGCGGCGCGTCTGCGGTTGCGTCCGATCCTGATGACCTCGCTTGCGTTCATTCTCGGCGTGCTGCCGCTCGCGATCAGTAACGGCGCGGGGTCGGCCAGCCAGCACGCGATCGGTACCGGCGTGATCGGCGGCATGTTGACGGCGACCTTCCTCGCGATCTTCATGATCCCGATGTTCTTCGTCGTGATTCGCGCGAAGTTCGGCGGTGAGAAGGAAGACCCGGATGAGGCGCTGCGCCACTATGAACAGCACCATCCGCACGATCCGCAAGGCGGCGCGGCGGGTGGCACGACCGACGGGTCGGATGGCAATGGCTCGGGCAAGGATGGGCATTGAGATGCAAAAACACTCTTTGATTGCAGTAGCGGTCGCGCTGCTCGCCGCGGGTTGCACGCTGGCGCCGCACTACCAGCGGCCCGCCGCGCCCGTGACGGCGACTTTCCCGACGGGCGGCGTGTACGACCAGCAGCCGGGCGCGCAGGGCGCGCGCGGCGCGAACGGCCTGGCTGCCGGCGACATCGGCTGGCGCGACTTTTTCGTCGATCCGCGTCTGCAGCAGCTGATCGAAATCGCGCTGAAGAACAACCGTGATCTGCGTGTGTCGGTGCTGAACATGCAGGCGTCGGCGGCGCAGTACCGTATCGTGCGCGCGGGCCTGTTCCCGACGCTCGACGCCGCGGCTTCGCAAAGCCGGCAGCGCACGCCGCGCGATCTGCTGGCGTTGCCCAACGGCCCGACGATTAGCAACACGTATTCGGTGGGCTTGAACGCGTCGTGGGAAATCGACTTCTTCGGGCGCGTGCAGAGCCTTAAGGATCAGGCGTTGGCCACGTACCTCGGCACCGCGCAGGCGCGCAAGTCCGCGGAAATCGCGCTGGTGTCGCAGGTGGCGAACCAGTACATGACGGTGCTCGAACTGGACGATCTGCTGAAGGTCACGCAGAACACGCTGAAGACGGCGCAGGAGTCGTTTCGGATCACCAAGCTGCAGTTCGACAACGGCACCGGTTCGGAACTCGATCTGCGCCAGTCGCAAACGGTTGTCGAAACCGCGAGCGCGGACCTGCAGGCGCAGATGCGTTTGCGGGCTCAGGCTGACAACGCGCTGGTGCTGCTGATCGGCGAGCCGTTGCCGGCTGATCTTGCGCCAGGCCTGCCGCTGAGCGACCAGAGCCTGCTCACGGATATTCCGGCGGGCCTGCCGTCCGATCTGCTGACGCGCCGTCCCGACATCATGGAGGCCGAGGAAAATCTGCTCGCGGCCAACGCGAACATCGGCGCGGCGCGCGCCGCGTTCTTCCCCAAGGTCACGCTGACCGGCAGCGCCGGCACGCTGAGCCCGACGCTCGGCGGGCTGTTCAAGCCGGGTTCGGCGGCGTGGAGCTTCGCGCCGTCGATCACGCTGCCGATCTTCGAGGGCGGTCAGAACATGGCCAACCTCGATCTCGCCAACATCGAGAAGAACGTGCAGATCGCCACGTATGAAAAGGCGATCCAGACGGCCTTCCGCGAAGTGGCGGACGGACTGGCCGCGCGCGGCACGTACGACGAGCAGATCGCGGCGCTCGAGCGGGATGTCGCGGCCGAGCAGCGCCGGCTGGATCTGTCGACCCTCCGTTATACGAACGGTGTCGACAGCTATCTTTCGGTGCTGACCGCGCAGACCTCGTTGTACGTGGCTCAGCAGGCGCTGGTCACCGCGCGCATGGAACGTCTGCAGAACCTGGTCACGCTGTACCAGGCGCTCGGCGGCGGCTGGATCGAGCACAACGGCGACCAGCCGCGTCCCGCCGACGCGCCGGTCGACTACGGTGCGGCGAGCGCACCGGTCGCGGCTTCGGCGGCGACGGCAGGCTAAGCGCTGCGGCTCGACGAACCGCTGAAGTGAAGCAAAAACGCCACGGCATGCCGTGGCGTTTTTGTTGATTCGCGGCGTTCGGTGCCGCTCGCCGCATCATCGCTGCATCAAAAGCTCAATGCAGATCCGCCGCCCGCAGCATCTCGTTGCTCTGCGGTGCGCCGCCCGCGCTGGCGTCGAGATCGTGCCCGGCGCGGCGAAGCTCGCTCTTCGCCTTCTTCTCGCTCTTCACGCCGTTGAAGATCAGGTTCAGCGCGACCGCCGACACCGACGCGAGCAGAATCCCGCTATGTAGCAGCGGCGACAACGCCGGCGGCAGTTGCGAGAAGAAGTGCGGCGAGACGACCGGCACGAGGCCGAGCCCGATGCTGACCGCGACGATGAAGAGGTTGTGCTGATTCCTCACGAAGTCGACGCGCGACAGCACCTTGATGCCGTTCGCCGCGACCATGCCGAACATCACGATGCCCGCGCCGCCGAGCACGAACGCCGGCACCGACGCGACCACCTGCGCCATCTTCGGGAAGAGGCCGAGCAGCACGAGGATCACGCCGCCCATCGCGCACACGAAGCGGCTCTTCACGCCGGTCACGCCGATCAACCCGACGTTCTGCGAGAACGACGTATGCGGGAACGAGTTGAAGATGCCACCGATCAGCGTGCCGAGACCGTCGACGCGCAAGCCACGCACCAGCGTTTTCTGATCGACCGGACGATCGACCATGTCGCCGACCGCGAGAAACATGCCGGTCGATTCGATGAACGTGACGAACATCACGGTGACCATCGTCGCGATCGACAGCGCATCGAAGTGCGGCAGACCGAAGTGGAACGGCATCACGAAGCCGACCCACGGCGCGTGCATGACGCCGTCCAGGTTGACGCGGCCGAGCATCAGCGCGATCGCGAAGCCCGCGACGATGCCGAGCAGCACCGAGATATTGGCGACGAACCCCTTGGCAAACTTGTTGATCAGCAGGATCAGCGTCAGCACGAGCAGCGCCAGGCCGAGATAGACCGGATTGCCGTAGTCGGGATTGCCGACACCGCCGGCCGCCCAGTTGATGCCGACCTCCATCAGCGACAGGCCGATCACCGAAATCACGACGCCGATCACGACCGGCGGGAAGAAGCGCAACAGCTTGCCGACCGCGGGCGCGAGCAGAATGCCGATCACGCCGGCCGCGATCGTCGAGCCGAAGATGTCGAGGATGCCGAGCGAAGGATTGGTGCCGATCGCGACCATCGGGCCGACGGCCGCGAACGTGCAGCCCATGATGACGGGCAGGCGGATGCCGAAGATCCACAGTCCGAGCGTCTGGATCAGCGTGGCGATGCCGCAGGAAAACAGATCGGCGCTGATCAGGAAGGCGACCTGGTCTTTCGGCAGCTTCAGCGCCGCGCCGATGATCAGCGGCACCGCGACCGCGCCAGCGTACATGACCAGCACGTGCTGGATGCCGAGAGTGAGCAACTGGCCCGCCGGTAGGCGCTCGTCGCACGGGTGAACCGTGTTCGCTTGCATATCGTCTGTCTCCACCATCTCGTTTTGGGATGACTCCAAGGTATCGGGGACGAAAAGTCGCAACAAGACCATACGTGGCTATTCCGGCATTCCCGGCGGCGATATGCAGAGACCTGTTTTGAAAGGCAAATTAAAGCCACGCGTGGGACGGATCGGCCGTCGGATGCCAGAGAACCCTATGCAGTGGGGGCCGCGGGCGGTGCATGGCGTGCGCGGCGCGGGTTCGTCGCGCGAGGGGATATGTGTGAGAATCAATGACGTGTATCACGCTTCACGCATAGTCCTGTTTTGATGACGCTCGCAGCACGGCGGGGTTAACCCGCGAATGGTTTTTTTTCGCGTGTTTTCCGAGCCGTTTGTTCAACGTTCGCGACGTCTGTGCAGCTTCGCCTTTGAGCTTCGCTTTCCCACTTCGTCGCCAGTCTCGCTGGCTCCTTCTTCACCTCGTTTCAACGTCCCTGCGCTCATGAGTTTTCTCGGCATCGATCTCGGCACCGGCTCCCTGAAAGCGGCAATCGTCGACGAACATGGACGCGAGCAGGCGGTATCGAGCGTCGCTTATGCGCTCGTTACGCCGCACGCGGGTTGGGCCGAAATCGACGTCGAGACCTGGTGGAACGCGCTCGTCCATGCGATGGCGGGCCTGCCGCGCGAGCTGCGTGACGGCGTGCGCGCGATTGGCTTCTCTGGCCAGATGCACGGCGTCGTGCTGCTCGATGCAAACGGCGCAGCGGTGCGGCGCGCCATGCTGTGGCCGGACTCGCGCGCGCTCGCCATGCTCGACGCGTGGCCCGAGCCGCAACCGAATCCGGTCGCGCCCGGCATGGCCGGACCGCTGCTGCGCTGGCTCGTGCTGCAAGAACCGGAAGCCGCGCGCCGCACGCGCTGGGCGCTGCAGCCGAAGGACTGGCTGCGCGTCGCGCTCGGCGGCGCGTGCGTGACCGATGCGTCCGACGCGTGCGCGACCGCGCTCGCCGATCCCGCCGGCGCGTGGGACACGGCGCTGCTGCAACGCCTCGAGATTCCGTCTGAGTGGTTCGCGCCTGTGGCGCCGTCGTATGCGGCGGCGGGCGCGCTGTCGCCGCAGGCCGCGCAGGCACTTGGCTTACGGGCCGGTATCGTGCTCGCAGCCGGCGCCGCGGATACGCCGTGCGCGGCGCTCGGCAGCGGACTCGTGCGTGACGGCGACGCGCTGCTGACGACCGGCACCGGCGGACAGATCGTCGTGCTCGCGAACGACGAGCCTGCGCCGCTGAAGGGCTTGCATCGCTATCGCGCGGCGAGCGATCACTGGTATCGGATGGCGGCGATGCAGAACGTCGGCATCGCGCTGGAGCGGGTGCGCGGGTGGCTGTCGTTTGGGTGGGCGGAGGCTTACCGAGAGGCATTTGACGATGCGGCTGATGCAAGCGCTCATGCCGCCGCTGAAGTGGCGTCGACGCTGAGCTTCCTGCCGTACCTGACGGGCGAGCGCACGCCGTGGCTGAACCCGCAGGCGCGCGGCGGCTGGCTCGGTTTGTCGCTCGAGCATACGCGCGGCGCGATGATGCGTGCCGCGTTCGAGGGCGTCGCGTTCTCGTTGCGCGCGGGGCTCGACGCGATTCGCGCGAGCGGCGCGCCGGTGACGGCGCTCAAGCTCGCGGGCGGCGGCTCCGTCGATGCGCGCTGGCGACAACTGCTCGCCGATGCGCTCGACGTCGACCTGCATGCGGTCGATTGCCCGAACGCGGCGCCGCGCGGCGCGGCGATCCTCGGCGGTCTCGCGTGCGGCCACTGGCAGACGCGCGATCTCGCCGCGCTCGCGCCGGGCGCGACGCGCGTCGCGGGTCCACGCGGCGATGCGGCGCTCGCTGAACGCTATGCGCGCTTCGTCGATCTGTATGGCCTGGTCGAGCCGTGGTTCGGTGGTAGCGCGCCGGGCGAACCGCAGTGACAGCGACGGCGTTGAACACGGTGCCGAGCGCAGCCATCGGCGAGGCAGCCTTCACGCACTATGCAATACCATGACGCTTTTCGCGCGCCACGTAGTCGCCGGCACGCGATGCCATTTCGCATTCACGGACTCACGGACTCACAGGAGCATTGACGATGAAGACCAAAGCAGCAATCGCATGGAAAGCCGGCGCCCCGTTGACGATCGAGGAAGTCGATCTCGAAGGTCCGCGCGCCGGTGAAGTCCTGATCGAAGTGAAGGCGACGGGCATCTGCCACACCGACTACTACACGCTGTCGGGCGCCGATCCCGAAGGCATCTTCCCGGCGATTCTCGGCCACGAAGGCGCGGGCGTGATCGTCGATGTCGGGCCGGGCGTCGGCACGCTGAAGAAGGGCGATCACGTGATTCCGCTCTACACGCCCGAATGCCGTCAGTGCAAGTTCTGCCTGTCGCGCAAAACGAATCTCTGCCAGGCGATCCGCGCGACGCAGGGCAAAGGCCTGATGCCCGACGCGACCTCGCGCTTCTCGCTCGATGGCAAGCCGCTGTTTCACTACATGGGCACGTCGACGTTCTCGAACTACATCGTCGTGCCGGAGATCGCGGTCGCGAAGGTGCGTGAAGACGCGCCGTTCGACAAGATCTGCTACATCGGCTGCGGTGTGACGACCGGCGTCGGCGCGGTCGTGTATTCGGCGAAGGTCGAGGCGGGTGCGAACGTGGTGGTGTTCGGGCTCGGCGGTATCGGGCTGAACGTGATTCAAGGCGCGAAGATGGTCGGCGCGGACAAGATCATCGGTGTCGATCTCAACCCGGGCCGCGTCGAGCTAGCGAAGAAGTTCGGCATGACGCACTTCATCAACCCGAACGAAGTCGAGAACGTCGTCGATCACATCGTGCAGCTGACCGACGGCGGCGCCGACTACTCGTTCGAATGCATCGGCAACGTGAAGGTGATGCGCCAGGCGCTCGAATGCACGCACAAGGGTTGGGGGCAGTCGTTCATCATCGGCGTCGCGGCGGCGGGCGAGGAGATCAGCACGCGGCCGTTCCAGCTGGTGACGGGCCGCGAGTGGAAGGGCTCGGCGTTCGGCGGCGCGCGAGGCCGCACCGACGTGCCGAAGATCGTCGACTGGTACATGGAAGGCAAGATCAATATCGACGATCTGATTACGCACCGTCTGCCGCTCGAGCGCATCAACGAGGGCTTCGAGCTGATGAAGAAGGGCGAGTCGATCCGCTCGGTCGTGCTCTACTAAGCGAGGAGGGTCGCGATGCTCGAACTACTATCGTCGCACGCCTGCCACGGCGGCGAGCAGCGCTTTTACCGGCACGAGTCGCGCACCGTCGGTCTGCCGATGCGCTTCTCGGTCTATCTGCCGCCGCAGGCGTTGCAGGGCAATGCGAAGGTGCCCGCGCTGTTCTACCTAGCGGGGCTGACCTGCACCGAAGAGACCTTCGCGATCAAGGCCGGCGCGCAGCGCTTCGCGGCCCGGCACGGCATCGCGCTGATCGCGCCGGATACGAGCCCTCGCGGCGCGGGCGTGCCAGGCGAGAGCGATGCGTGGGACTTCGGCGTCGGCGCGGGCTTTTATGTCGACGCGACCGAGCAGCCGTGGGCGCGGAACTACCGCATGTACTCGTACGTGCGCGACGAGCTGCGCGAAACGGCGCTTGCGAACCTGCCGATCGATGGCGCGCGTCTCGGCATCTTCGGTCATTCGATGGGCGGGCACGGCGCGCTGATGCTCGCGCTGCGAAATCCGGACATTTATCGGTCGGTGTCGGCGTTCGCGCCGATCGCGGCGCCGATGCGTTGTCCCTGGGGCGAGAAGGCGTTTAGCGGTTATCTCGGCGAGAACCGTCAAGCGTGGAAGCAGTACGACGCGAGCGAGCTGGTTTCGCACGCGACGCACAAGTTCGCGGAAGGGATTCTCGTCGATCAGGGGCTCGCGGATCAGTTCCTGCCCAGGCAGCTCAATCCCGACGTATTCGAAGCGGCGTGCAAGGCCGCGGGTCAGCCACTGACGTTGCGCCGGCATGCGGGTTACGACCACGGCTACTACTTCATCTCGACGTTCGTCGAGGATCATCTCGCGCATCACGCGAAGGTATTGCTCGGCTGAACAACGTCGTAAAACGCGGGGCAAAAAAAAACGGCGGCACTTCATGTGCCGCCGTTTTTTCATTTGCTCGGCGTAAGCGCCGCTCAATGCCGCTTCAACAGACTCCCGCCATACACCACCGCCGACAGCGCGGTGATCCAGAAGCTCGTCGGGCAATCGGTATAGAACGCGAGCGTCAGCCCGAGCCACGCCTGCGCGAGCGCGAACCCGGCCGCGAGCACGAGACCCGTCGACAGCCGCGTGCTCAGGTTCTGCGCGGCGGCGGCCGGCCCCACCATCAGCGTGAACACGAGCAGCACGCCGACGATCTGCGTGCAAGCGGCGACGGCTAGCGCGGCGATCGCGAGAAACAGCACCGACACGCGGCGCAGCGACACGCCCTTCGCTTCGGCCAGCTCCGGTTGCAGCGACGCGAACAGCAGCGGCCGCATGATGGCCGCGAGCGCGGCCAGACTGACGACGCCCAACGCCGCGAGCACACCGAGCGTCGCTGCATTGACGCCGAGCACGTTGCCAAACAGCAGCGCCGTCACCTGCGTCGCGTAGGCGGTGAAGAAATGCAGAAACAGCAGCCCAAAGCCGAGCGACAAGGAAAGGATTACGCCGATCGCGACGTCGCGGCCGGCGAGCCGTTCGCCGAGCGCGCCCATGCCCACACCGGCCGCGAGCGTGAAGCCGATCATCCCCCAGAGAGGCGGGAGGCCGATCAGCACCGCGCCGGTCGCGCCGGTGAAGCCGACGTGCGACAACGCGTGGCCCGCGAACGTCTGTCCGCGCATCACGAGAAAATAGCCGACCACGCCTGCCAGCACCGCGACGATCCCCGAGGCCGCGAAGGCGTTCACCATGAAATCGTATTCAAACATCGTGCGTGTGTCCGTCGCGTGAGTCTTGCGGGTCTGGATGACTGTGTGAGTGGCTGTGCGAATGCGTATGTCCGCCGTCCTCGTCGTGTTCGTGCCCGTGATCGTGCTTCTCGACTTCGACGCCGCCCGACATCACGAAGATGCGGCCGTTCACGCGCATCACGTCGATCGGCGAGCCGTACAGACGCGACAGCACCGGCCGTGTGATCACTTCGTCGACGGTGCCGAGCGCCGCGACGCCGCTGCCGAGATACAGCACGCGATCGATCGAGTTCAGCAGCGGATTGAGTTCGTGCGCGGAGAACAGCACCGCGATGCCGAGCTCCTGCTGCACGCGCCGCACCAGTTCGACGACGCTCTTCTGGTGATGCGGATCGAGACTGATCAACGGTTCATCGAGCAGCAGCAGTTTCGGATTGCCGAGCAGGCATTGCGCGAGCAGGAGCCGCTGCCGTTCGCCGCCCGACAACTCCGACAGTGGCCGCTTCGACAGAGTCGTCCCGCCGACGAGCTCGAGCACCCGATCGACGTCCGCGCGCGTTTTTGCATCCGCATGCGGCAAGCCCCAGCGATGACCATCGGCTGCCATCGCGACCAGATCGCGGCCGCGCACGCGACGGCCGGCGAGCGCGCTGCGCGTCTGCGGCATATAGCCGATCGACGCGTTGCCGCGCTCGACCGTCTGCCCGAGCACGCGGATCGCGCCGCCCGCGGCCGGCACGAGGCCGAGCACCGCGCGCATCAGCGTCGTCTTGCCCGCGCCGTTGGGCCCGAGCACGCCGATGAACTCGCCCTGGTTCACGACGAAGCTGGTGTCGCGCAGGATCGTGCGGCCGCCCAGATCGAGCGTCACGTTGTCGAGTTCGAGCACGGGCCGGTCGCCGCGCGCGGTGGGTGCGCCTGATTGCGCACCTGCTGGCGTTTGATGGCCAGTCGGAATCATGGAGCCTTGCCTTTCGCGCTCGCGCTGGTCGCGCCGATCGCGCCGTTCGTGTCACCCGCCGCGAGCGCTTTCTGCAACGCATCGAGCTGCGTCAGCATCCACGTCTGATAGGTCTTGCCGGGCGGCAGGGTTTCGGTGACGCTCATCGTCGGTACCTTCGATTGTTGCGCGAGCTTCAGCATGCGTTTGGTCAGCGCCTCGGTGGCCTGGCTGTTATAGATCAGCACGCGCACGCGCCGCTCGCGCAGATCGCGTTCGAACGCGGCGATATCGGCCGCGCTCGCTTCGGTGTCGTTCATCGTGGCGAGCTGGAAGCGCTGGTTGCGCATGGCGAGGCCAATCGCGTCAGACATATAGCCGAACACCGGCTCCGTCGCCGTGACCGGCAAGCCCGCATAGCGGCCGTGCAGCTCGGCGACCTTCGCGTCGATCGGCTTCAGCGAATCGAGAAACTTCGCGAGGTTCGCATCGTACGCCGGCTTGTGCGCCGGGTCAGCAGCGCCGAGTGCGTCGCAGACCGCGCGCGCGACTTTCGGCATCGTCGCCGGGTCGTACCACAGGTGCGGATTGTCGCCGCCTTTTTTGCCGACGAGGTCGGCCGCGATGATCACCGTGCGATGCGCGCCTTTCGACGCGGCCAGCAGCTTCACCATCCACGGATCGTAGTCGGCGCCGTTGTAGACGACGAGGCTCGCATGCTGTAACGCGCGCGCGGTGGCCGGGCTCGCTTCGAACAGATGCGGGTCCTGGTCCGGGTTGCTGAGGATGCTGGTCACGTCGACGCGATCGCCGCCGAGTTGCCGGACCACGTCGCCATAAAAGTTCTCCGCGGCGACGACCGGAATTTTCGCGTCGGCGGCGAACGCGTTGTGGCCGAAGCCGAGCGCCGCGATCGCGAGCAGGCAGGTGCACAGATGGGTGCGCACAGACATCGAACGCTTCAGCGCGCGGTGCGCTCTAGACAACATCGAACCGATTGTTTTCATCGTTGTTTCCTGCTGGGTGAGAGTTGAATCAGCCACTCGCGGTGGCAAGGCCAAATACGGGGTGGCACGGGGTGGTGCTTAGCGCGGCGCCGCGCCTCTGATCACGACGAATTGCCTGCTGCGCCGCCGGCGCCGCCAGGCTTCGCCGCTCGCGCACATGGCCCGCACAGTCCACTTAGCTCGATCACCTGACGATGCACCTCGAAGCCATGCGCGGGTGAGCTGTGCGACAGGCGGTCGGCGAGCTCGTCGCCGGGAATCTCGACGGTCGCGCCGCAACCGTCGCACAGCAGGAACTGGCTGCGATGCGGCACGCCGATTTCGCAGCAGGCGACGAACGCGTTCTTCGATTCGATCCGGTGTACGAAGCCGTGCACGACGAGGAAGTCGAGCGCGCGATAGACGGTGGTCGGCGACATGCGACCGCGCTCGGGGGCGAGCGCGTCGAGCAACTCGTACGCGCCGACCGGCCGCTCGCTCGCGACGATCGCCGCGTACACCTGGCGGCGCAGCGGCGTCAGCGCGAGCCCCTGCGCCGCGGCGTGCGCGTCCGCATGCGCGAGCCGCATGGCGTGCTGTTCGGCGAGCGAGGTAGTCATCGGCGTGAATCTCCTGACATGGCGGCCCCCGAGCGGGCTGCAAGGTCGAAATGATATAACGTAGCGCGATTTTTTGTCAGCGGTGCGAATCTTCGCACGGCGGCACGCAGCGAACGCGTCGTGGCGACCGATGGCGCAATGGGCTTGCTCCTGCCGCGCTGCACCATCGAAATTCGTCCGCGTGCCTTGACATGATCCGGTCCGTATCCGATCATTCGATCACTAGCCGAGCAATTGTTCGCGTGATGAGCGTTCGCTCACCGCGCGCCAAAATGTAAAAACGAAGCGGAGACAGGCAGTGGCACGATTGCAGGACAAAGTCGCCATTCTGACGGGCGCGGCCAGCGGTATCGGTGAAGCGGTAGCCCTGCGCTATCTCGACGAGGGCGCGCGCTGCGTGCTGGTCGACGTGAAGCCGACCGACAGCCTCGGCGGCGCGCTGCGCGGCATCTACGGCGAGCGCGTGTTGAGCGTCAGCGCCGACGTCCGGCGCCGCGAGGACATCGAGCGCATCGTCACGAGCACGCTCGGCTGCTTCGGCCAGATCGACATCCTGTTCAACAATGCGGCGCTGTTCGACATGCGCCCGCTCCTCGACGAATCCTGGGACGTGTTCGACCGCCTGTTCGCGGTCAACGTGAAGGGCATGTTCTTCCTGATGCAGGCGGTCGCGCGGCAGATGGTCGAGCAGGGCCGCGGCGGCAAGATCATCAACATGTCGTCGCAGGCCGGGCGCCGCGGCGAGGCGCTCGTGTCGCACTACTGCGCGACCAAGGCGGCGGTGTTGAGCTATACGCAGTCCGCGGCGCTCGCGCTCGCGCCGCATAAGATCAATGTGAACGGCATCGCACCGGGCGTCGTCGACACGCCGATGTGGAACGAGGTCGACGCGCTGTTCGCGCGCTACGAGAACCGGCCGCTCGGCGAGAAGAAGCGCCTCGTCGGCGAGGCCGTGCCGCTCGGCCGCATGGGCGTGCCCGACGACCTGACCGGCGCCGCGCTGTTCCTCGCGTCGGCCGATGCCGACTACATCACCGCGCAGACGCTGAACGTCGACGGCGGCAACTGGATGAGCTGAATAAAGAGCAGGGAGCGGGCACGTTGACTGCTCTGAGCGGCGCGTCATTCCGTCAAACGAACGCAGCATCACATAACGTACGAGAAAGGAGACAACGATGAAACCAGCTTTCAAATTCGTGCTGAAGGCGGCCGGCGCCGGCGCGGCCACCTGCTTCGCGCTGAGCGCATCGGCGGCGACGGTGACGATCGCGACGCTGAACAATCCGGACATGATCGAGTTGAAGAAGCTGTCGCCCGCGTTCGAAAAAGCGAATCCGGACATCAAGCTGAACTGGGTGATCCTCGAGGAAAACGTGCTGCGTCAGCGCGCGACGACCGACATCACGACCGGCAGCGGCCAGTTCGACGTAATGACGATCGGCGCGTATGAAACCCCGCAATGGGGCAAGCGCGGCTGGCTCGCGCCGATCACCAACCTGCCGGCGAGCTATGACCTCAACGACGTCGTGAAGACGGCCCGCGACGGCCTGTCCGCGAACGGCCAGCTGTACGCGCTGCCGTTCTACGTCGAAAGCTCGATGACCTATTACCGCAAGGATCTGTTCGACAAGGCCGGTCTGAAGATGCCCGACCAGCCGACCTACGACCAGATCGCCCAATTCGCCGACAAGCTCACCGACAAGTCCAAGGAGCAATACGGCATCTGCCTGCGCGGCAAGGCGGGCTGGGGCGAGAATATGGCGTACGCCACGACGGTCGTGAACACCTTCGGCGGCCGCTGGTTCGACGAGAAGTGGAACGCGCAGCTGACCTCGCCGGAATGGAAGAAGGCGATAACGTTCTACGTCGATCTGCTGAGGAAGGACGGTCCTCCGGGAGCGAGCTCGAACGGCTTCAACGAAAACCTGACGCTGATGTCGTCGGGCAAGTGCGCGATGTGGATCGACGCGACGGTCGCGGCCGGCATGCTCTACAACAAGCAGCAGTCGCAGATCGCCGACAAGGTCGGATTCGCGGCCGCGCCGATCGAGGTCACGCCGAAGGGCTCGCACTGGCTGTGGGCGTGGGCGCTCGCGATTCCGAAGTCGTCGAAGCAGCAAGATGCGGCGAAGAAGTTCATCGAGTGGTCGACCTCGAAGGAGTACATTGAAATGGTCGCGAAGGATGAGGGCTGGGCCTCGGTGCCGCCGGGCACGCGCGAGTCCACCTACGCGCGCCCCGAGTACAAGCAGGCCGCGCCGTTCGGCGACTTCGTGCTAAAGGCGATCCAGACCGCCGACCCGGATCATCCGACCTTGAAGCCGGTCCCGTACACGGGTGTGCAGTTCGTCGGAATTCCCGAATTCCAGTCGTTCGGCACGGTGGTCGGGCAGAGCATCTCCGGCGCGATCGCCGGTCAGATGACGGTCGACCAGGCACTCGCGGCCGGCAACGCGGCCGCGAATCGCGCGGTCAAGCAGGCGGGTTATCAGAAGTAACCCGGCAGGTCCGCCGCATCGACCGATGCGGCTCATGCAGCAGGGCGGCCGTTCGTCTGCGCCCGATGCGATGCGGCGCGTGTCGTGCGCCATTCAGGCACGGCACGCCGCGTCGCACATACGCGGCTCCGGCGAACGCTCCGCGCATTACCGAACAGGTGGTCCATCATGCGTCCTTTGCGCCTACCTCTGATGCAAACCCATCCCCAGACAGAAAAAGAACGCGAGGAGCGTAAGGCCAATTCGGCCCGCTGGCTCGTGGCGCCGTCGGTCGGCGTGCTCGTGCTGTGGATGGTCATTCCGCTCGCGATGACGATCTGGTTCTCGTTCTCGCACTACAACCTGCTCAATCCCGATCTGCGCGGCTTCGCCGGCTTCGACAACTACCGCTATCTCGCGACCGATCCGTCGTTCGGTCCGTCGATCGCGCATACGATCGAGCTGATCGTGTGGGTGCTCGTGATCACCGTGGGCGGCGGCGTGCTGATGGCGATCCTGTTCGATCGCAAGTTCTACGGGCAGGGCGTGGCACGCCTGCTCGCGATCGGCCCGTTCTTCGTGATGCCGACGGTCAGCGCGTTGATCTGGAAGAACATGATCCTGCACCCGGTGTACGGCCTCGTCGCGCAGGGCATGCGCGCGCTCGGCATGCAGCCGATCGACTGGTTCGCCGACTATCCGCTCACCGCGGTGATCATGATCGTCGCGTGGCAGTGGCTGCCGTTCGCGTTCCTGATCCTGTTCACGTCGATCCAGTCGCTCGACCAGGAGCAGAAGGAAGCCGCGAAGATCGACGGCGCCGGTCCGTTCTCGATGTTCTTCTACATCACGCTGCCGCACCTGCGACGTGCAATCGCGGTCGTCGTGATGATGGAGACGATTTTCCTGCTGTCGATCTTCGCCGAGATCTATACGACCACGGGCGGCGGTCCGGGCAACGCGACCACCACCCTGTCGTACCTGATCTTCGCGCTGGGCCTGCAGCAGTTCGACGTCGGTCTCGCCTCGGCGGGCGGTATTCTCGCGGTCGTGCTGGCCAACATCGTGTCGATCTTCCTCGTGCGGATGCTCGCGAAGAACCTGAAAGGGGAGTACGAAAAATGAGCCACGTTGCCTCCACTACGGCATCGACGACGCAGCCGGTCGCGGTGCCGACCAAATCGCCGTTCGACACGATTCGTCGCGGCATTCCCGGCGTGATCGCGTGGCTCGTCGCGCTGCTGCTGTTCTTCCCGATCTTCTGGATGACGATCACCGCGTTCAAGACCGAGCAGCAGGCCTATGCGTCGTCGCTGTTTTTCGTGCCGACGCTCGACAGCTTCCGCGAGGTGTTCGCGCGCAGCAACTACTTCGCGTTCGCGTGGAACTCGATACTGATCTCGGTCGGCGTCACACTGCTGTGCCTGATCCTCGCGGTGCCGTGCGCGTACGCGATGGCGTTTTTCCCGACGCGCCGCACGCAGAAAGTGCTGCTGTGGATGCTGTCGACGAAGATGATGCCGTCGGTCGGCGTGCTGGTGCCGATCTATCTGCTGTGGAAAAACACCGGCCTTCTGGATACCGTGTCGGGCCTGATCATCGTCTACACGCTGATCAATCTGCCGATCGCGGTCTGGATGGCGTTCACGTACTTCGCCGAGATTCCGCGCGACATTCTCGAAGCCGGGCGCATCGACGGCGCGGCGACGTGGCAGGAGATCGTCTATCTGCTGATGCCGATGGCGCTGCCCGGGCTCGCGTCGACCGCGCTGTTGCTCGTGATCCTGGCGTGGAACGAGGCGTTCTGGAGCATCAACCTGTCGAGCTCGAACGCGGCGCCGCTGACCGTGTTCATCGCGTCGTATTCGAGTCCTGAAGGTTTGTTCTGGGCCAAGTTGTCGGCCGCTTCGTTGCTGGCGGTCGCGCCGATCCTGATCGTCGGCTGGCTGTCGCAGAAGCAGTTGGTGCGCGGGCTCACGTTCGGGGCCGTCAAATGACGGCTGGCCCGGGCATCGCGCGCTATGCGTTGATTTGCGATTGCGACGGCGTGCTGATCGACAGCGAAGCGGTGGCCGCGCGCATGCTGGTGCGCGAACTCGAGGCGCGCTGGCCCGGCATCGACGCCGCGCCGGTCGTGCTGCCGCTGCTCGGGCTGCGCATCGAGCGCGTGTTGCAGGACACCGCGACTCAGCTCGGCAAACAGCTCGGTGCCGACGATATCGATGCGATCCGCCGCGCGGTCGAAGCGGCGGCGATCGAGGCGCCCGCGGTCGATGGCATCGAGATGGCGCTGACCCAGGTGCCGCTCGTCAAAGGCTGCGCGAGCAATAGCTTCCGGCCCTACGTCGAGACGGTGCTGGCGCGCACGGGCCTGAAGCGTTTCTTCGGCGAGCGGCTGTTCTGCGCCGACGCGGTGCCGAATCCGAAGCCCGCGCCGGACGTGTACCTGGCGGCGGCGCAAGGCTTCGGGCTCGCGCCGGGTGCGTGCCTCGTCGTCGAGGACAGCGTGACCGGCGTCACGGCGGCGGCCACGGCGGGCATGGCGGTGCTGGGGTTTATCGGCGGCGGTCATGCGAGCGATGCGCAGATCGATCGATTGCACGCGGCGGGCGCGCGTCATGTGTTCGAGGACATGCGGCAGTTGCCCGACCTCGTCGCGCAATGGACGCTCTCCGCGACGGCCGCGGCGCCATGAGCGCACGAATGCACGCGACGTGACACGGCATCAGGTAGCAGCACGAAGTAACGAGCAGCATCGAACAGCATTACACGGAGACACATCATGGCAAGCGTAACCTTGCGCGACATCAGAAAGGCCTACGACGACAACGAAGTGATGCGCGACATCAATCTCGACATCGCCGATGGCGAGTTCGTCGTGTTCGTCGGGCCGAGCGGTTGCGGCAAATCGACCCTGATGCGGATGATCGCGGGCCTCGAGGACATCACGGGCGGCGATCTGAACATCGACGCCGTGCGCATGAACGACGTGCCGCCGGCCAAGCGCGGCATCGCAATGGTGTTCCAGTCGTACGCGCTGTATCCGCACATGACGCTGTACGACAACATGGCGTTCGGCCTGAAGCTTGCCGGCGCGAAGAAGCCGGAGATCGACTCAGCCGTGCGCAACGCGGCGAAGATCCTGCACATCGACCATCTGCTCGATCGCAAGCCGAAGCAGCTGTCGGGTGGCCAGCGTCAGCGCGTCGCGATCGGCCGCGCGATCACGCGCAAGCCGAAGGTGTTCCTGTTCGACGAGCCGCTGTCGAATCTCGACGCCGCGCTGCGCGTGAAGATGCGCCTCGAGTTCGCACGCCTGCACGACGAGCTGAAGACGACGATGATCTACGTGACGCACGACCAGGTCGAGGCGATGACTTTGGCCGACAAGATCGTCGTGTTGTCGGCGGGCAATCTGGAGCAGGTCGGCAGTCCGACGATGCTGTATCACGCGCCGGCGAACCGCTTCGTCGCCGGCTTCATCGGCTCGCCGAAGATGAACTTCATGGAAGGCGTCGTGCAGTCGGTGTCGCATGACGGCGTCTCGGTGCGTTACGAGACCGGCGAGACGCAGCGCGTGTTGGTCGAGCCGGGCGCGGCCAAGCAGGGCGACAAGGTGACGGTCGGCATCCGCCCCGAGCATCTGCACGTCAGCACGACCGAGGATGGTATCGAGGCACGCACGATGACGGTCGAATCGCTCGGCGATGCCGCGTATCTGTACGCGGAGTCGAGCGTCGCGCCCGATGGTTTGATCGCGCGGATTCCGCCGCTCGAACGGCATGCGAAGGGCAATACGCAGAAGCTCGGCGCGACGCCCGAGCATTGCCATCTGTTTGATAGCGAAGGCAAGGCGTTCCAGCGCAAGATTGTTGAGGTGCTGGCGGCGTGATCGCGCGATGACGCATTGCATAAGCAGGCGGCGCACGCAAGGCGCTGTCCGTGGAAGGTGTTAGGCGCGTTCGCTTGCCAAGGTGAAACGAACGCACGAAAAACCTACCGGACGGCGGGGAGTCGTCCGGTTCGGGGAAAACGAGGTTACTCGCTCATGAGACGCTTAAGTTCATTAAGAAAAGACTCGGTGGTGTGTCCCCACAGTGTCGGATCAAAACCCGCTCCATAGCTTGTTTCGAACGCAGAATCCAGATCGGTCGAGTGCTCATCCATGAACGAATTGATTTCACGAATCAAATCCGAATATGTGTGGGGACTGTCCTTCTTGTAACAAGCCACGATTTCAGCAATGGTTTCGCCAAACAGGTCAAAATCCTGACCAAAATACACGTGGAATATGCGGCGCATCGCCGGGTAGCGTTCGGGCGACATCGTTTCCCTTCAGTCAATGTAAGCGGTAAGCACGTAATATGACATGCCATTATAGGGTTCGTACTTTAGAAAGACTGTAACCCTGTTCATCTTCGTTAGCTTTCCTGTTGCCCTCGATATCCCATATCCAACGTCACCCGCGACGTGCTTAATCAGTGTGAGAGTAATATCTCGCGTCGGATTCTGCGCCCACGTGCGGATTCTACCTACGTTTGAAGACATAACTTCCGATATAGCCCATTCCGCAGTCCCGCGGCTTGTGAACGACGACACGATTTTCCGCTTCGGCTCATTTACCAATCTTTCCCGCAACTGCGCTTCGGTCCGTCCGACATGTTTCAAGAGCGTATGTCCACCGATCCGGCTGCCCGCCTTCGCCTCATGCATGTCCAGGTTGATCCGGCCCATCGTGACGCGCGCAGCGCGTGCCGCCTTGATCGAGCCGGCAAAGCCGAATGGCACGGCGATATCGAGCGACAGGCCGATATTGTTCGCCATGTCGGGGCTCGCCTTCATCGCTTCAGCGAGTTTCGTCGTGCCCTGCTGGGTCAGCGTGGCCGTATCCTGACCAGTCCAGACCTGCCGCAGGCCCGCCGCCGCCGAGTCCGAACCATGTACCCCGAACACGACACACCCGGCTTTGCTCGCCATCGTCGGGTCGGGCAAAACGCACAGCGCACCCGCACCGACCATTTCCAGCACGCCGCCGACGAGCTGTAACCCGCCCCAAAGCCGGTTGGAAAGCATCTCGGTCTGGCTGATCGACTGGCGGGATAGCACGGCCGCGAGTTGCGGAGCGCTCAGTACAACCTTCACTCCGTCGGCATTATCTGCACCGGGCATATCGAACCCCTCTGATGTTTTTATGGGGTTCCGATGCTGCCGTGCGGACCGTCTCTCAAGATTCGGACGACTCCGAATTTTCCGTAGCCCGATGCACGAGACCCGTTCTGCATCAAGCAGGAATAGCCGCAGCATGATGCTCGCCGTGACTGTTTCGTCATAACGGCGCTACAGGCAGGGAATCGACATTTGATTCGGGTACTGTGATAAGTAGTGGAGATGGTCAATATTTCTGTATCTGGCTTGAAGATGAAGACTGATTTGGCAAGCGAGTAGACAATCGCTCTGGATAGATTAAACAGAAGGCACGCTTCTTCTGCGGGCGCTTTTTTATGCCTTGCGTTGAAAGAATCATGCGTGTCAAAGGCACGCACTGCAGATCGTCAAGCGTGAGCGGTGCTTGCGGGCGTTGACGCGATAGAGCGCGACCGGCACGCATTCGAAACTCACGCCTCCAACGCCGCCCGCGCACACAACTCATCGGTCACGAGCCCCGACAACCACCCCCCCTTGAGCACCGCGATCAGCGCCTCGCGCTTGCGCAGCCCGCCCGCGAAGCCGATGGTCGGCCGGCGTGGCGGCGTGTCGAGCGCGATGCTCGTCACGCGTCGGCCGGTCGGCGATTCGACGTGCGCGCCGGCCGCATCGATCGGCAGGCCGAGCATTTCGGCGACCGCGCCGTTCTGCATCAGCTCGTTCACCTCGCCTTCCGTGATGAAGCCGTCCTCGTGCAACGGACAGGTCATCCCAATGTTGCCGATGCCGACGAACGCGACATCGGCCTGCGCCGACAGCGATTCGACGATCCGATAGAGACGGTGATTGCACCACTGCGCGCGCTCGGCCTCGCTGTCGGCGAGCAGCGGCGCGGGCAGCAGAAAATGCTTGCCCCCGGTCTTTTCCGAAATGTGCAGCGCGACGTCGTAACGGTTCGAGGAGCCGTCCTGCGCGATCGCGCCGACCATCGATACCAGCCGATGCTGCGGACGGTCAAGCTGCGCGATCTGATCGACCGCGGCCTTCAGCGTGCGGCCGCTGCTGACCGCGACGACCATCGGCTTTTCCTCGCTCAGATAGCGCTCCATTACCTGCGCGCCGGCCACCGCAAGCTTGCGGTCGACTTCCTCGGGCGTATCGCCGTCGATCGGCACGATCTCGCATAGGCTGAGGCCGTAGCGCTTCGACAGCTGATCGGCGAGCGACAGGCAATCAGCGAGCTTGTGATCGACCCGCACGCGGATCAGGTTCTTTTCGACCGCGAACGCGACGAGCCGCTGCGCGACCGGCCGCGATACCTGCAGCTTCTCGGCAATTTCGTTCTGGGTATTGCCCGCGACGTAATAAAGCCACGCGGCGCGTGTGGCGAGATCGAGTTTTTCTGTGGACCTGGGCACGATGAGGTTTCGGTTGAAGTGCGCCGATGATAGCGGCCGGCGGCGCGTCTGTCGCGCGGGCCGGCCGCGGTTGACGCTCAGGCGAGCGGTGCGCGCGCGGGATCGAACAGCGGCCGTACGTGTCGATACAGCGCGCGATACGCTTCGAGCCGGGTGCGCAATTGCGCGTGGCGGCGCGGATTCGGTGTGAACTCCTTTTCGACAGGCGGCTTGGTCAGCACGGTGGCCGGCTCGCCACCGGCGGCGAGCCAGCCGAGACGCGCCGCGCCGAGCGCCGCGCCGGTTTCGCCGCCGCCGTGCTTGACGGTGACGGTGTCGAGCGCATCGGCGAGCAACTGGGCCCAGTAGTCGCTGCGTGCGCCGCCGCCGAGCAGCGACAACACCTTCGCCTCGGTGCCGGCCGCGCGCAGCGCGTCGAGGCCGTCGGTCAGCGCGAGCGTCACGCCTTCGAGCACCGCGTAGCCGAGCAGCGCGCGGTCGGTTGCGTGAGTCATGCCGAAGAATACGCCTTGCGCATAGGGGTCGTTGTGCGGCGTGCGCTCGCCCGACAGATACGGCAAAAAGAGCGGCGCGGTGGTCAAGGCCTCGGCGGGCAGCGCCTCGATTTCGGCGAGCAGCGTCGGCTCGTCGGTCGACGTCAGCTTGCAGACCCAGCGCAAACAGCTCGCCGCCGACAGCACCACGCTCATCTGATGCCAGCGGTCCGGGATCGCATGACAGAACGCGTGCACGGCGGAGGCCGGGTTCGGGCGGAAGCTGTCGCCGACCACGCACAGCACGCCCGAGGTGCCCAACGACACGAAGCCGTCGCCCGGTTGCGTCGCGCCGATGCCGATCGCGCTGGTCGCGTTGTCGCCGCCGCCGGCCGCGACGATCACGTCGTCGCGCAGGCCGAATTCGCGCGCGAGTTCCGGCAGCAGCGTGCCGGCCGGCGCGCTGCCTTCGCGCAGCGCCGGCATCTGCGCGCGCGTCATGTTGCAGGCAGCGAGCAGCGAATCGGACCAATCGCGTTTCGCGACGTCGAGCCACAATGTGCCGGCCGCGTCCGATGGATCGGACACCTTGCCGCCCGTCAGTTGCAGGCGCAGATAGTCTTTCGGCAGCAGCACGCAGGCAGTCCTCGCGAAAATCTCCGGCTCGTGACGCGCGACCCACAGCAGCTTCGGCGCCGTGAAACCGGGCATCGCCAGATTGCCGGCGACGCTGTGCAGTTCCGGCGCGCGCTCGGTCAGCTCCGCGCACTCCTTGTCGCTGCGCATGTCGTTCCACAGGATCGCGGGCCGCAGCACGCGGTTTTCCGCGTCGAGCAGCACCGCGCCGTGCATCTGCCCCGACAGGCCGATGCCGCGAATCTGCGCGAATTCGTCGGGATGACGCGCGCGCAACGCGGCGAGCGCCGTGCGCGTGCCGGCCCACCAGTCTTCGGGATTCTGCTCGGCCCAGCGCTGGTGCGGACGCGAAACGGTGAACGGCGAGCCTGCGGTGCCGATCACGCGGCCGTCGGAGGCGAGCAGCAGAACTTTCACTTCGGACGTGCCGAGGTCGATGCCAAGGTACATGGGAGCGAAACCTTCGTCGTTGGGGATGCGCTACTTTAGCGGTTCATCGCGCGCGCTGTCATGCGCATTAAGCCTGGCTAGTCGCGCCGCGTTCGGCGAGCCATGCGTCGACCCGCGCGAGCGCGCCCGCGAGCGCCGCTTCGAGCTCGGGCGTCTGCGCCATGCCGCCCCACAGCAGCCGGTCGGCCGCGAACGCGCGCAGCGGATCGGGCGCCGTGAAAAAGGCGTGCGCGACGCGCTCTTCCATCACGCCGTCCTGATACGCGTAGGGCAGCTTGCCCGTGTGCCAGCGTTGCAGAAAGCGGAAGAACAATGCGGGCAGCATCGCGCTCGCCGCCGGCGTGACGCCGCGCTCGAAGCATTCGGCGAGTGTCGGCGCGATGAAGCCGGGCAACTTCGAGAAGCCATCGGCGGCGACGCGCTGGTTCGTGTCGAGGATATGCGGGTTGCTGAAGCGCTCGAGCACGACGTCGCGATAGCGTTCGAGATCGAGCGGACTCGGTGTCAGACACGGGATCACGTCCTCGGTCACGTAGTCATACGCGAACTGGCGGATGTCGGCATCGAGCGTGCCTTCGTGGATGTAGTTCAGGCCGACCAGCGTGCCCGCCCACGCGATGCAGCTATGCGTCGCGTTGAGAATGCGGATCTTCGCTTCCTCGTACGGCAGCACCGAATCGACGAGTTCCGCGCCGACCTTCTCCCAGGCGGGCCGTCCCGCGATGAAGCGGTCTTCGATCACCCACTGGATGAACGCCTCGCCCATCACCGGACTCGCGTCGTCGACGCCGGTCGCGGCCTTCACGCGCTCGCGCACGTCGGGCGTCGGACGCGGCGTGATGCGATCGACCATCGAACACGGGCATGACGTGTTGTCGTCGAACCATTGCGCGAGTTCGTTCGCGCCGCGTCGTTCGAGAAACTCGCTCATGCCCGCATGAAAGCGCTCGCCGTTGCTGCGCAGGTTGTCGCAGGTCTGCAGCGTGACGGGTCCCGCGCCGCGCTTCACGCGCGCGTCGAGAATCGCCGCGAGCGCGCCGTAGATCGTCGTGTGGCCGCCGGCGAGGTCGGCGGCGAGATCGGCATTCGCGGTGTCGAGCCGGTCGTGTTCGTCGAGGTAATAGCCGCCTTCGGTCACGGTGAACGCGATGATCTTGCAAGCTGGATCGGCGCCCGCGTCGATCAGTCCGTCGAGGCTTTCGCTCCACGGCAGCACGCGCTCGATCGAGCGGATCGTCTCGTAGGCGCGCTCGCCTTGCGGCGTGACGGTTTCGAGCGTGTAGACGCCGTTCTGCGCGGCGAGCGCTTCGAGCACCGGGTTCATGTCGCCGCGGATATTGCCCACGCTCAGCGACCAGCGCGGCTCGCCGGCCGTGCTCGCTTCGTTCAGCCGGTGCAGATACCACGCCTGATGCGCGCGATGAAACGATCCCGCGCCGATGTGCAGGATCACGTGTGCGGCCGCGCCACTGTCTTGCCCGCTGTTCATGTTGTGTCTCCAAAAACTTGTCCGCGGCGCTCGCGGCGCGCGTTCTGTGCGTGCAGAGCATTTGCTCTGTATGTGAGCGAATGATCGTACCCGGAGAAACGAAAGTCAAGGCAAGGGGCGGGCTTTTGATGGCGCAGCGCGGCATGGGCGATGCGCCGGCGGCAGCGACGAGCGCCCGAGGCGAGAAAACGAGTCGCGCCGCTCATATTGCATTGCATCAAATTTGACCGCGCACGCGTCGGGGCTAACCCGAATACAAAAAAGTATCGGTCCGCGGTTTCTTTTAAAGTGGTCGCCAACGCGTTTGGCGGTTACTTTTCGCTTTACAAGATCAAGATCGGCGGCGCCTCCCGCGCGCCGCTTCATGGAGGCAGACTGTGCAACCTGATCTCGAAATCGTGGCCGTACGCCACGACGAATCGTTCAAAGTGTGGTCGCATGGCTATCCGTATCGCACGGTGCGCTGGCACTTTCATCCGGAGTACGAAATCCATCTGATCGTCGCGACGACCGGCAAGATGTTCGTCGGCGATCACATCGGCAGCTTCGCGCCCGGCAACCTCGTGCTGATGGGGCCGAACCTGCCGCACAACTGGGTCAGCGACGTGCCCGAAGGCGAGAGCGTCGCGCAGCGCAATCTGGTCGTGCAATTCGGCCAGGAGTTCGTATCGAACTGTCTCGAGAGTTTTCCGGAGTGGCGTCAGGTCGAGGCGCTGCTCGCCGATGCGCGTCGCGGCCTGTCGTTCGGCCTGGAGACATCCGCGCAGATCAAGCCGCTCTTTCTCGAACTGCTCGCGGCGCGCGGGCTGCGCCGGCTCGTGCTGTTCATGTCGATGCTCGAGATCCTGATCAACGCGCCGGATCGCGACACACTCGCGAGTCCCGCTTATCAGGCCGATCCGACCAGCTTCGCGGCGACCCGCATCAATCACGTGCTCGCGTATATCGGCATGAACCTCGCGAACGAGTTGCGCGAGTCGGAGCTTGCGCAACTCGCCGGCCAGAGCGTCAGCGCGTTTTCGCGTTATTTCCGCCGCCATACCGGGCTGCCGTTCGTGCAGTACGTGAACCGCATGCGCATCAATCTCGCGTGCCAGTTGCTGACCGATGGCGAACTGAGCGTGACCGACATCTGCTTCAAGGCGGGCTTCAACAACCTGTCGAATTTCAACCGGCAGTTTCTTGCGATGAAGGGCATGGCGCCGTCGACGTTTCGCCGTTATCAGCAACTGAACGATGCGAGCCGCGATGCTTCCGAGCAGGCGGCCGCGCATGGCAGGGGCATCGACAACGCGCCGGCGATCGTGCTCGCGCCGGGCTTGTCGCGTAGCGGCGTCGCGTACCCGGTCACATAGTGCCCATCCGGTAGTTCACAGCTTTATTCCACTCGCGTTTCAACACGCATCGATCGCGCTGTGCGCCCACAGCGCGACGGGGCGTGCTCACTTCAAAAAATGGAGACAACCATGAAGCCGTCTACTCTTTCGCTTAACCCTTCGATGATGTTCGCGCGCCGTGTCGCCGCGCTCGCGTTCGGTTTGTCGCTAGTCGCTGTGTCGGCCGCGCAGACCGCGCAGGCCGCGCCGCTGAAAATCGGCATGACGTTCCAGGAACTGAACAACCCGTACTTCGTGACGATGCAGAAAGCGCTGAACGACGCGGCCGCGTCGACTGGCGCGACGGTCATCGTCACCGACGCGCATCACGACGTCAGCAAGCAGGTCAGCGACGTCGAAGACATGCTGCAAAAGAAGATCGACATCCTGCTCGTCAATCCGACCGACTCGACCGGCATCCAGTCGGCGGTCATGTCGGCGAAGAAGGCGGGCGTCGTCGTGGTCGCGGTCGATGCGAACGCGAACGGTCCGGTCGATTCGTTCGTCGGCTCGAAGAACTACGACGCGGGCGTGATGGCGTGCGACTACCTCGCGAAGTCGATCGGCGGCAGCGGCGAAGTGGCGATTCTCGACGGCATTCCGGTCGTGCCGATTCTCGAACGCGTGCGCGGCTGCAAGGCGGCGCTCGCGAAGTCGCCGGGCGTGAAGCTCGTCGATACGCAGAACGGCAAGCAGGAACGCGCGACCGCGTTGTCCGTCACCGAGAACATGATCCAGGCGCATCCGAATCTGAAGGGCGTGTTCAGCGTGAACGACGGCGGCTCGATGGGCGCGCTGTCGGCGATCGAATCGTCGGGCAAGGACATCAAGCTGACGAGCGTCGACGGCGCACCGGAAGCGATCGCCGCGATCCAGAAGCCGAATTCGAAATTCGTCGAGACGTCTGCGCAATTCCCGGCCGACCAGGTGCGCATCGCGCTCGGCATCGCGCTCGCGAAGAAGTGGGGCGCCAATGTGCCGAAAGCGATTCCGGTCGACGTGAAGATGATCGACAAGAGCAACGCCAAGGGCTTCAGCTGGTAATGCAAGCGCAGGCTGCCGCGCGTGCGGATCATGCGCGGCGGCGCGCGGCACAGGAACACGCGATGGACACGATTCTGAAGCTCGACAACATCAGCAAGAGCTTTCCCGGCGTGAAGGCGCTGCAAGGCATTCACCTCGAGATCGCGCGCGGCGAGATTCACGCGCTGCTCGGCGAGAACGGCGCGGGCAAGTCGACGCTAATGAAGATTCTGTGCGGTATCTACCAGCCCGACGAAGGCACGATCACGCTCGACGGCGAGCAACGCCATTTCGCGAACTATCACGACGCGGTGGCCGCGGGCGTCGGTATCGTGTTTCAGGAGTTCAGCCTGATTCCGTATCTGAACGCGGTGGAGAACATGTTTCTCGGCCGTGAATTGCGCAACCGCTTCGGTCTGCTCGAACGCGGCAGCATGCGGCGCGCGGCGGCGCGGATTTTTGAGCGGCTAGGCGTAGCGATCGATCTGTCGGTGCCGATCCGGGAACTGTCGGTAGCGCAGCAGCAGTTCGTCGAAATCGGCAAGGCGTTGTCGCTCGATGCGCGCGTGCTGATTCTCGACGAACCGACCGCGACGCTGACGCCCGCCGAGGCCGCGCATCTGTTCACGATCATGCGCGAGCTGAAGCAGCAGGGCGTCGCGATGATCTTCATCTCGCACCACCTCGAAGAGATTTTCGAGGTGTGCGACCGCATCACGGTGCTGCGCGACGGCCAGTACGTCGGCACGACCGAGGTCGCGCAATCCGACGTGAGCCGGCTCGTGCAGATGATGGTGGGACGCCGCATCGAAAGCAGCTTTCCGCCGAAGCCGACGCCGCGCGCCGACGCGAAGGTCGTGCTCGACGTCGTGCGCTTGCAGCTGTTCAAAGACAGCCCCGAGCTGAGCTTCACGCTGCGCGAGGGCGAGATTCTCGGCTTCGCGGGACTCGTCGGTTCGGGGCGCACCGAGACCGCGCTCGCGGTGATCGGCGCGGACCGTGCGTACGCGAAGGAAATTCGCGTCAACGGCGCGGCCGCGAAGCTCGCCGACCCGGCCGATGCGCTGCGCGCGGGCGTCGGCATTCTGCCCGAGAGCCGCAAGACCGAAGGGCTCATCACCGAGTTCTCGATCAAGCAGAACATCTCGATCAACAACCTCGGCAAGTACCGGTCGCTACGTTTCTTCATCGACCAACGTAGCGAAGCGCGCGCGACCGCCGACATCATGAAGCGCGTCGGCGTGAAGGCCCCAACGATGCACACCGAAGTCGCGACGCTGTCGGGCGGCAATCAGCAGAAGGTCGTGATCGCGCGCTGGCTCAATCACCACACCAACATCCTGATCTTCGACGAACCGACGCGCGGCATCGACGTCGGCGCGAAGGCCGAAATCTATCTGCTGATGCGCGAACTGACCGCGCGCGGCTACTCGATCATCATGATCTCGTCCGAGTTGCCGGAGATCGTCGGCATGTGCGACCGCGTCGCCGTATTCCGGCAGGGCCGCATCGAAGCGCTGCTCGAAGGCGACGCGATCGAATCGAATGCCGTGATGACCTATGCGACCGCCGGTTCGGCTGGAGCCTCTCATGAACATGCCTAATCCTTTCTCTTCGCCGAAAACATCGAGTGTCAACAGCGACACGCCGGGCGCGCCGGTGCGCTTCACGTGGGCCGCGCTCAAGCGCTCGACGCTGTTCTATCCGTTCATCGGCCTGCTGGTCGTCTGCATCGTGATGGTGTTCGCGAGCGACAGCTTTCTGTCGGCCGCGAACATCGAGAACGTGCTGCGCCAGGTGTCGATCAACGCGATCATCGCGGTCGGCATGACCTGCGTGATCCTGACGGGCGGCATCGATCTGTCGGTCGGCTCGGTGATGGCGCTCTCGGGCACGCTGTCGGCCGGCCTGATGGTCGCCGGCATGAATGGGGTGGCCGCGCTTGCGGTCGGCCTCGCGGTCGGTCTCGGCTTCGGCGCGGCCAACGGCTTTTTCGTCGCGTTTGCCGGCATGCCGCCGATCATCGTCACACTCGCGACGATGGGTATCGCGCGCGGCCTCGCGCTGATCTACACGGGCGGCTATCCGATCGATGGTCTGCCCGACTGGGTCAGCTTCTTCGGCAGCGGCAAGATTCTCGGCGTCCAGGCACCGGTCGTGATCATGGCGGTGATCTATCTGATCGCGTGGGTGTTGCTCGAACGGATGCCGTTTGGCCGCTACGTGTATGCGATCGGCGGTAACGAGCAGGCGACGCGATTGTCCGGCGTGCGCGTCGCGCGCGTGAAGCTGATCGTCTACACGATCGCCGGCTTGACGTCAGCGTTTGCCGCGATCGTGCTGACCGCGCGCCTGATGAGCGGCCAGCCGAACGCGGGCGTCGGTTTCGAACTCGACGCGATCGCCGCCGTCGTGATGGGCGGCACGTCGATCTCCGGTGGGCGCGGCTCGATCATCGGCACGCTGATCGGCGCGCTGTTACTCGGCGTCCTGAATAACGGCCTGAACATGGTCGGCGTGAATCCATACGTGCAGAACGTGATCAAGGGCGGAATCATTCTGCTCGCAATCTATATCAGCCGCGACCGCAGAAAGTAACGCTCGCTTCCCCACATCCCTCTTTTCGCAGGACCATGCAATGACGACTCAATCCGACCAGCAGAACATGACCGCCATCGTCTGTCATGCACCGAAAGACTATCGAGTCGAGCAGGTACAGAAACCACGCGCGCGCGCGCACGAACTCGTGATCCGCATCGCCGCGTGCGGCATCTGCGCGAGCGACTGCAAATGCCATTCGGGCGCGAAGATGTTCTGGGGCGGCCCGAGCCCATGGGTCAAGGCACCGGTGATTCCGGGTCATGAGTTCTTCGGCTATGTCGAGGAACTGGGCGAGGGCGCGGCCGAGCATTTCGGCGTGCAGAAGGGCGAGCGCGTGATCGCCGAGCAGATCGTGCCGTGCGGCAAGTGCCGCTACTGCAAATCCGGCCAGTACTGGATGTGCGAAGTGCACAACATTTTCGGCTTTCAGCGCGAGGTGGCGGACGGTGGCATGGCCGAGTACATGCGCATTCCGCCGACCGCGATCGTCCACAAGATTCCCGACGGCATCTCGCTCGAAGACGCCGCGATCATCGAGCCGCTCGCGTGTGCGATTCACACGGTCAATCGCGGCGATCTGCAACTCGACGACGTGGTCGTGATCGCGGGCGCGGGGCCGCTCGGTCTGATGATGACGCAGGTCGCGCATCTGAAGACGCCGAAGCAGCTCGTCGTGATCGATCTCGTCGAAGAACGGCTCGCACTCGCGCGCGAATATGGCGCGGACGTGACGATCAATCCTCGGAAGGACGACGCGCTCGCGATCATCCATTCACTGACGGACGGCTACGGCTGCGACGTCTATATCGAAACGACGGGTGCGCCGATCGGGGTGAATCAGGGGATGGACCTGATCCGCAAGCTCGGGCGCTTCGTCGAATTCTCGGTGTTCGGCGCGGATACGACGCTCGACTGGTCGGTGATCGGCGATCGCAAGGAACTCGACGTGCGCGGCGCGCATCTTGGGCCCTATTGCTATCCGATCGCAATCGATCTGCTCGCGCGCGGGCTCGTCACGTCGAAGGGCATCGTCACGCACGGCTTTTCGTTGGAAGAATGGGACGAAGCGATCAGGATCGCGAACTCGCTCGATTCGATCAAAGTGCTGATGAAGCCGCGCGCGTGAATCTGGGGCGCGGCGTTTCAACGGAGACTCTATGAACTACGTCATCGGCGTCGATATCGGCACGCAGAGCACGAAGGCGCTGCTGGTCGACGAGCAAGGCGCGATCGTCGCGCAGCATGCGTCGAGCTATCAGCCCGATACGCCGAAGCCATTGTGGGCCGAGCAGTGGCCCGCGGTGTGGCTGAAGGCCGTGGTCGAATGCGTGGCCGCGTGCGTGGGCGACGCGAAGGCGGCCGGCATCGCGCCGGGCGCGATCAAGGCACTGTGCGTGAGTAGCCTTTACGGCGGCTCGGGCATTGCGGTCGACAACGACATGCGGCCGCTGGCGCCGTGCCTGATCTGGATGGACCGGCGCGCGACCGCGCAGGTCGACTGGGTGCGCGAGAACATCGATCTCGAACGGCTCTATACGATCACCGGCAACGGAGTGGACAGCTACTACGGTTACACGAAGATGCTGTGGCTGCGCGAGAACGAGCCGGACGTGTGGGCGCATACGCGCTATTTTTTGCCGCCGAACGCATACGTGATCTACATGCTGACCGGCGAGGTCGCCGTCGATCACAGCTCGGCCGGCAATATCGGCGGCGTCTACGATATCGCGCGGCGCGACTGGTCGGACGAAGCGCTCGACATGCTCGGCATTCCCGCGACGATGATGCCGGAGCGGCTCGTCGAATCGTCGGAGGTGGTGGGCGGGCTGTTGTCGCAATGGACCGCGCAGCTCGGGCTCGACGCGGGCACGGCGATCGTCGCGGGTGGCGTCGATGCGGCGATGGCGACGTTCGCGGCCGGCGTCACGCGCGCGGGGCAGCACGTTGCGATGATCGGCACCAGCATGTGCTGGGGTTACATCAATCAGCGTGTCGACGCACGGCACGGTTTGATCAGCATGCCGCACGTTTTCAACGGGCAGCACGACATCTACGTATTCGGCGGCGCGATTACCGCGGGCGCGTCGGTCACCTGGTATCGCGAGCAGTTCTGTCATGCGGAGATCGAGGCCGCGCGCGCGACACCGCATGGCGATCCGCATCGGCTGCTCGAAGAGAGCGCCGCGCAAGTGCCGGCCGGCGCCGACGGCGTGCTGTTCCTGCCGTATCTGATGGGCGAGCGCAGCCCGGTGTGGGATGCGAAAGCGAGCGGCGCGTTCGTCGGGCTGTCGCTGTTTCATACGCGCGCGCATCTGTATCGCGCGGTGCTCGAAGGCGTGTCGTTCGCGCTGAAGCACAACATCGAGGCGGGGCGCAAAGGCGCGCAATCGCTCGACGACAAGCTGATCGTGGTCGGCGGCGCCGCGCATTCGGACCTGTGGATGCAGATCATCGCCGACGTCACCGGCTATCCGGTCTACACGATCGAGCAGGACGTCGAAGCCGCGATGGGCGCCGCGCTGCTCGCCGCGCTCGGCGTCGGTCTCGTGTCGCGCGAAGCGGCGCAAGGCGGCTGGGTCACGCTGATCGAGCGCGCGCAGCCCGAGGCACGGCGCATGGCGCTATACAAAGAGCGCTTCGGCGTGTACACGGACCTCTATCCGGCGTTGAAGCCAGTCATGCATCGCTTGCAATCATCATGAACGCTACTTTCGATTTTTCCGGCCGCTCGATTCTGGTGACGGGCGCCTCCAGCGGCATCGGCCGCGCGACGGTCGAGGCGCTGTGCGCGAGCGGCGCGTCGGTCGTCGCGGCCGCGCGCAACCTGAACGAGCTCGCGCGGCTCGCCGAGGAAACCGGCTGCGAGACGTTGAGGCTCGACATCAGCGACGAAGCCGTGATCGACGAAGCAATGGCCTCGCTCGAACCGTTCGACGGTCTGGTGAATTGCGCGGGCATCGCGTTGCTCGAACGCGCGGTGGAAACGACGGCCGCAAGCTTCGATCGCGTGATGGCGGTGAATGCGCGCGGGGCGGTGCTAGTCGCGAAGCACGTCGCGCGTGGCATGCTCGACGCGGGGCGCGCGGGCAGCATCGTCAACGTGTCGAGCCAGGCCGCGCTCGTCGCGCTCGACGATCATCTGAGCTATTCGGCATCGAAGGCCGCGCTCGATGCGATCACGCGCGCGTTGTGCATCGAGCTGGGGCCGTACGGAATTCGCGTGAACAGCGTGAACCCGACGGTCACGCTGACGCCGATGGCGGTGCTGGCGTGGAGCGATCCTGTCAAACGCGATCCCGCTTTGCAGGCGATTCCGCTCAGGCGCTTTGCCGAATCGGCGGAAGTCGCCGCGCCGATTCTGTTTCTGTTGAGCGACGCGGCGTCGATGATCAGCGGGGTGTGTTTGCCGATCGATGGTGGTTATACCGCGCGCTAGCGGGTGTCAGGCACTGTCGGTTGCCGGGTGAAATGGAAGTACGCGGAGGCCCTACCAGACGGTGTGGGGCCGTCCGGTGGGAGGAAGTGCGGGCTACTCACTCAGAAGAAGACGCTTAAGTTTGTCGAGAAAAGCCTCAGTGGTCTGCTCCCACACGGTCGGATCGCACTGGTAGCCAAAATTTTCCTCAAACGCTGCGTCAAGGTTCCCCGCATGATCGCTCTTGAATCGGTCTATCTCGGCCACCGTCGCGTAAATCTCTTCCGGTGTGCATTCGCATGTAAAAGACAAAACCAATTCCTCAATTGTGTTTCCGAACAAGTCGAAATCTTCATGGAAGCGGCCACCAATCAATTGATACAAATTTTCGTATCTCAGATTGATCGACTGGCCGGATAGCACAGCCGCGAGTTGCTGAGCACTCAGTACAACCTTCAGTCCTTCGTCGTCATCGGCACCGGGCATATCGAAACACTCTGATGTTTTTATGGGGTTCCGATGCTGCCATGCTGACCATCTCTCAAGATTCGGATAACTCCGAACTTGCGTAATAGTGTTGGCTTGCTCTTTGTTCCCCGCCAGGATGCCAGGTTTGCCCGGGAAGTGCCTTACGCGCGCTAACCGCTACAGCATCGTCCGCACGTGCCACAGCTCGGGAAACAGCACCACGTCGAGCATCTTGCGCAGATACTGCGCGCCGCTCGTGCCGCCGGTGCCCTGCTTGAAGCCGATGATGCGCTCGACCGTCGTCACGTGGCGGAAGCGCCACTGGCGGAACGCATCCTCCAGATCGACGAGTTCCTCGGCCATCTCGTACAGATCCCAATGCTCGGACGGATTGCGATACACCTCGAGCCACGCCGCTTCGACCGATGCATCATGTTCGGTCGGCTTCGTCCAGTCGCGTTCGAGCCGCGCGGGCGAAATCCTGAAGCCGCGGCGCGCGAGCAGCCTCACCACTTCGTCGTAGAACGACGGCGCTTCGAGTGATGCCTTCACTTGCGCGTACACGTCGGCGCGATGCGCGTGCGGCTTCAGCATCTGCTCGTTCTTGTTGCCGAGCAGGAATTCGATCTGCCGGTACTGATACGACTGAAAGCCCGACGAACTGCCGAGGTACGGCCGCATCGCCGTGTATTCGGACGGCGTCATCGTCGCGAGCACGCTCCACGCCTGCACCAGCTGCTCCATGATTCGCGACACGCGCGCAAGCATCTTGAACGCGGGCGGCAGGTCGTCGCGATGCACGGCCGCGAGCGCCGCGCGCAGTTCGTACAGCGCGAGCTTCATCCATAGCTCGCTCGTCTGATGCTGGATGATGAACAGCATCTCGTTGTGATCCGGCGACAACGGATGCTGCGCGTCCAGCACCGTGCCGAGCGACAGATAATCGCCGTAGCTCATCGACTCCGAGAAGTCGAGCTGCGCGTCGTGCCAGCCGCTGTCGGCCGCGCTCGCGGACGGCGCCGACGCCGTCCGTCCGTGCCCGAACGGGCAGCCTTGTGCCGCCGGTTCTTCTGGCAAGCCCGGCGTGTGCATGTGATCGGTCATTCTGTCGTCCTCAGGTAACGGCGCCGCGCTGGGCGAATTCAGGAGCCCGCCAGGTCTCGCGGGTGAGCACGTCGCGCAAGATTTCGACGGCGTCCCATACGTCGACGAAGCGCGTGTACAGCGGCGTGAAGCCGAAGCGCAGCACGTGCGGCTCGCGATAGTCGCCGATCACGCCGTGCGAGATCAGCGCCTGCATCACCTCGTAGCCGTGCGGATGTTCGAAGCTAGCGTGCGAGCCGCGCTGCGCATGCTCACGCGGCGTCACGAGCTTCAGTGGAAATTCGCTGCAACGTGTCTCGACGAGTTCGATGAACAGATCGGTCAGCGCGAGCGACTTCTGGCGGACCGCCTGCATAGACGTTTGCAGGAACACGTCGAGCCCGCATTCGACGAGCGCCATCGACACCATCGGCTGCGTGCCGCACAGGTAGCGGCCCACGCCGTTGTCGGGCTGATACGTCGGGTTCATCTCGAACGGCGCGCGATGCCCCCACCAGCCCGACAGCGGTTGCGCAAACTCGTTCTGGTGACGTCTGGGCACCCACACGAACGCGGGCGAACCGGGACCGCCGTTCAGGTACTTGTACGTGCAGCCGACCGCGTAGTCGGCACCGACGTCGTTCAGATCGACCGGCACCGCGCCCGCCGAATGCGCGAGATCCCACAGCGCGAGCGCGCCCCTGTCGTGAATCAGCTTCGTCAGCGCGGCCATGTCGTGCATGTAGCCGGTGCGGTAGTTCACGTGCGTGATCATCGCGATCGCGGTGTCCTCGCCGATCGCGTCGGGCAGTTCGGACGGATCGTCGACGAGGCGCAGCTCGTAGCCGCGATCGAGCTGCTCGATCAGGCCCTGCGCGATATACAGATCGCTCGGGAAGTTCGAGCGCTCGGACACGATCACGCGACGTTTCGGATCGCGCGCATTGGCGAGCCGCACGGCGGCCGACAGCAGTTTGAACAGGTTGATCGAGATCGTGTCGGTAATCACGACTTCGTCTTCGGCCGCACCGATCAGCGGCGCGAGCTTGTTGCCGAGTCGGCGCGGCAGCGCAAACCAGCCGGCATTGTTCCAACTGCGGATCAGTCCTTCGCCCCATTCGGCGGCGATCACGGTCTGCGCGCGCTGCGCGGCGGCGGCCGGCGGCACGCCGAGCGAGTTGCCGTCGAGATAGATGGTCGTCGGCGACAGCGCGAACTGTTCGCGCAGCGCTGCGAGCGGGTCGGCGCTGTCGAGCGCCACGGCTTCATCACGATGGTTCATGGTGGTTCGATGGGTTGGGTTGTCGGGTAGATCGCTCGCCGGGGAGCGTGCCTGAGCGCGAGCCGGGCAGTGCACGCAGCACCGCGCGCACCGGGCTCGCGTCGAGCGTGGTCAGCTTCAGCGGCAGCGCGATCAGCTCGTAGTCGCCGGGTTCGACCGCGTCGAGCACGATGCCCTCGAGAATCGCCATCCGGTGCGCGCGAATGCGGTGATGCGCATCCATCGTCTTCGATTCCTGCGGATCGAGCGACGGCGTATCGATGCCGAGCAGCGTCACGCCGCGCGCGGCGAGCAGGTCGACGGTCTCGGGCGCGACCGCGCAGAACGCACTATCCCACTCGCGCGTCGGCGCTTTTCTGTAAGTGCGCAGTAAGACTCGCGGCGGCAAATCGTCGAGCGAGCCGGCCAGATGTTGTGGCGTCACAACAGGCAACGCGCCGATACAGTCAATCACTCTGCATAAACCGAGATATGCGTCGAGCGGCACGTTGCCGATCGCGGCGCCGTCGGCGTCGTAGTGCAGCGGCGCGTCGGTATGCGCGCCGGTGTGCGGCGAGATCGTCAGACGCGCGACATTGACCGGCGAGCCAGCCTCCATGCGCCAGACGCGCTCGATGCCGACCGGCGTGTCGCCCGGCCAGACGGGCGTGGCGGTATCGACGGCGGGGGTGATGTCCCAGAGTGCTCGCATGAGGGTGTCGACGGTTGGTGACGATCTCTAAATGATAGAGGTCAAGCTGTGAAATGTGATTGCGAAAAAATCTCCTTACCAGCCGTGTCTTGGAACATAATTTGAGTCAAACAGGAAAGGGAGACCGAATATGAACGCGATCTCGCTCGACGCCACCGATTGCCGTATCTTGACGGTGCTTCAGCAGGAAGGACGGATCAGCAATCTCGACTTGGCGGAGCGCATCTCGCTCTCGCCATCGGCCTGTCTGCGACGCCTGCGTCTGCTGGAAGAGCAGGGCGTCATCGAACACTACCGAGCGTGCCTGAACCGCGAAGTTTTGGGGTTCGAGCTGGAAGCGTTCGTGCAGGTATCGATGCGCAACGACCAGCAGAACTGGCACGAGAGTTTTGCCGAAGCGTTGCGCGACTGGCCCGAAGTGGTCGGCGCTTTCGTCGTGACCGGCGAAACCCACTATCTGCTGCGCGTGCTCGCGCACAACCTCAAGCACTATTCGGACTTCGTGCTCAATCGCCTGTACAAGGCGCCGGGGGTGATGGACATCCGCTCGAACATCGTGCTCGAAACGCTGAAGGAAGATTCGGGCGTGCCGGTGTCGCTCGTGAAGAAGAACAGCGGGCACGGAGCCACGCATAGCGACCGTTCAGGATGATGAGGGCGGGGCGCGCCGTTTTCGACGCGTCCGACCGACAGGCGCTACAGACGCCAGGGAAGCGCCGAGCCGCTCAAAGCGGCTTCAGGCCGTGGAACTGCGCGCTCTGGAACACGAGCGGCAGCATGTCCGCGGCATTTTCATGCACACCGCAGCGCTCCACTTCGCCGACGAAAATCACGTGGTCGCCTTCCTCATAGCGGCTGCGGTTATGGCATTCGAACCACGCGAGTGCGCCGTCGAGCACCGGCATGCCGCTGTCGCCCGCCGCGTGCGACACGCCCTCGAAGCGGTCGCCCTTCACGGTCGCGAAGCGCTTGCACAGATCGAGCTGCGTCGAGGCCAACACATTGATCACGTAGTGACTGTTGGCGCGGAACACCGGCATCGACGCGGAGCGCGTCGCGAGACTCCACAGCACGAGCGGCGGAGAGAGCGACACCGAGTTGAACGAACTGGCCGTGATGCCGATCAGTTGGCCGGACGCGGCGCGCGTCGTAATCACGGTGACGCCGGTCGCGAACTGGCTGAGCGCCTGTTTGAACGCGGACGGGTCGAAGTTGGGTGGGCTCGCGCGCTTCATCGGGGCGAGGCCCCCGTCGCGCGCCGTGTGAAAGAACGACTGCAGCGCGAATCAAGGCGCGAATTGAAGCGCGAATTGAAGCGTATACCCGCGCGGCGGGAAGCGGATGTTTCGAAAGTCATGGTGAAAATCGTTGATTTCCGCCAATTTTAACTGCAATCGCCGCGCGCGCCGCAGCACAATGCGTGCGGCGCGTGGCAGCCGGGCGGTTGCATCGACGATCTCCTCGAAAGGCTGCACCCGAAAATTTGCCGATCGTGCTGGATCGAGGCGCGGGCGCGGCGCTTGCGGGTGTGAGGCACGGTTATTCACACGTCGCGTGCCGGCGTTTCTATACTCGATATCTGCACGGCCGGATTTGCGGTCATTGCGCGACGGGTGCCTGACTCGTGCCTGACTGCGCCTTTCAGAACGCGTGTTCGGCCATATATTCGGGTGCGGTGGCAGATACGGCGGCGCTACGCAGGCCGGCTGCCGATCATTGTGTGAATCTGATCCTGGGGTGAAGCTTATGAACGAGACAGCAACGCTCGGCGGTGGGTGTTTCTGGTGCCTCGAAGCGGTGTATCTGGGCGTCGAGGGCGTCAATGCGGTGGAGTCGGGTTATGCGGGCGGTCACGCGCGCCATCCGAGCTACGAGCAGGTCTGCGACGGCGACACCGGTCACGCGGAAGTGGTCAAGGTCGACTTCGATCCGGCCAAGATCAGCTATCGCGAGATTCTCGACATCTTGTTCGCGATCCACGATCCGACCCAGCTGAACCGGCAGGGCAACGACGTCGGCACGCAATACCGCTCGGTGATCTTCACGCATTCCGACGCGCAGCACGAAACCGCGCTGCAGGCGATTCGCGAGATCGGCGAACAGCGCATCTACGACGGCAAGCTCGTGACCGAGGTGCTGCCGCTCGGCGACAACTACTGGCCCGCCGAGGCCTACCACCAGAACTATTTCGCGCAGCATCCGAATCAGGGCTACTGCTCGTTCGTGGTAGCGCCGAAAGTCGCGAAATTCCGCCAGAAGTTCGCGCATCGGATCAAGGCGGGTTAACGGCGCAGCGTGGGGATTGGAGTCGGCAACGGGCGGATGCGGGAGACCGCCCGCTGCTGTTCGTCACTGCGGTTCCTGTGCTCGCGATGGCACCTCGTCGCCGTTATCGCCGCGTCCCTGCGTGACACGCACGCAGGCTTCGACGATTTCTTCGGCCAGTTTCACGCAGCTGAGCGGCGCCGATCCCTCCGCCTTGTTGTTGACCGCGATCACGACCGGCTGACCAGCGAGCGCGTAACGCGCGGCCAGTTCGGCGAGCGATTCGCGCGTCGCCGGATCTTCGTCGACGAGCCGGTTGAACGGCTCGTACTTCGCCTTCGCCTGTTCGTACTTGAAACCGCCGTGCAGGCTCCAGCGCACGATCAGCGGACCGGCCGGCTCGCCATCGAGCAGCGCGAGCGCCGCGGCCTGGCGCAGCGGATCGGGCATCCGCGCATGAACGCCGACGCAGTAGCGCACGCCAGCCGTCTTCAGCATGCGGATGAAGCGCGGCGTGAGCAGGCTCGCGTCGCGAATCTCGACCGCGTAGCAACTGCCGTCGGGCAGCCCGGGCAGCGCGTCGAAAAACTCCCCCAGTCGTTCGATGAATACCGCCGGCTGCGCGAGCATCTGATCCGGCAGCGGCGAGAACTGGAACACCAGCGCGCCGGCCTTTGCGCCGAGGCCTTCGAGGCAGGGCGTGACGAAATCGTCGATCGCCATCTGTGCGTTCAGGAAGCACGGGTTCAGCGACACCGGCTCGCCGCGCTCGGCGCGCACGGTGGCGTCGGTGATCGTCATCGGCGCCTTGACGATGAAGCGGAAGTGCTCGGGCACCTGCTGCGCGTAGCGCAGGTATTCGGTGACCGTCAACGCCTGGTAGAACGAGCGGTCGATGCTGACCGTCTTCAGCAGCGGATGTGCGCCGTACGCACTCAAGCCCTCGCGCGACAGTTTGCTGTTGCTGTAGTCGTCGCCGTAGACGATGCCTGTCCAACCCGGGAACGACCATGTCGACGTGCCGAGGTGGATCTGCGGCGGCAATTGCGCCGCGAGCGCGAGCAGCTCAGGCGAGGGCGGTGCAGCGAGCACGGCGCGGCTGCGGCGCTTTTTCGGGGCGTCGGCGGAGACCGGGGCGCAGTCTGGTTCAGGAGCGGGGCTGTCGGGCGGGGTGTCGGCTTCGAACAGCGACGCGGGGGCGTTGGATATTGCGGTCTTCGGCGTGCGCTTGTGCTCTGGCTGCGCGGCAGCGCTTGCGGCCGAATCGGCTTCACGTGCGGACATGGCCGGCGCTTCAGCCGCGGCCTCCACCGGCATCCCGAACAGATCGAACTGCTGCGCGGCCTGATGCGCCGCATCGTCCGCGCTGCCGTCCTTGCCGTTTAACGGCTCTTCAACGTCACTCGTCCTGCTCTGGTCCATCAATGTTCGGCCTGCTGTTCATCAGAATTGCGCCGCGGCGGGCGCTCCATGCACGCCGCCGCGGCGCGACCGGTCACAAACCAGGTCACAGCCGGGTCACAGCCGGGTCACAGCGGTTTTTCGTACATGTAGCGGCGCGACCACGGCAGGGTTTTCGCGCTGCGGCCGGCTTTGCGGCACACCACCTGGAAAATCGACACGTCGTCGTTTTCGAACGCATACGCGCAGCCGGCCAGATACACGCGCCAGATGCGGAATTTTTCGTCGTCGACGAGCTTGCGCGCCTGGTCTGCGTGGGCTTCGAAATTTTCCGCCCAGATGTCGAGCGTGTGCGCATAGTGACGGCGCAGGCTTTCGACGTCAACCGGTTCGAGCCCGCCGCGCTGCATCGATTCGAGCGCGAGGCTGATGTGCGGCAGTTCGCCGTCCGGGAACACGAAGCGGTCGATGAACTCACCGCCGCCGAGCGCGGTTTCGCCGCTATCGGCGTCGCTCGACGTGATGCCGTGGTTCATCGCGATGCCGTCGTCGGCGAGCAGATCGTGCATCTTCTGGAAATAGCCGGGCAGGTTCTTGCGGCCGACGTGCTCGAACATGCCGACGCTCGTGATGCGGTCGAACTGCCCCTTGATGTCGCGATAGTCCTGCAGGCGGATATCGATCTGGTTTTCGAGGCCCGCCGCTTTCACGCGCGCGGTGGCGAGATCGAACTGGTTCTGCGACAGCGTGACGCCGACGCACTTCGCGCCGAACTTTTGCGCGGCGCGCAGCACGAGCGCGCCCCAGCCGCAGCCGATGTCGAGCAGACGCTGCCCGGGCTGCAGCTGGATTTTGGTCAGAATGTGATCGATTTTCTTCAGCTGCGCGGTCGCGAGGTCTTCGCTGCCGGTCTCGAAGTACGCGCACGAGTAGACCATGTTCTCGTCGAGCCACAACCTGTAGAACTCGTTCGACACGTCGTAGTGATACTGGATCGCTTTCTTATCCGACGTCTTCGAGTGATTGAAGTAGCGCCGCACGCGCGCGAGCTTGCCGGCGCTCGTCACGGTGCTGCGCGCGAGCTGATAGCCGATATTGATGATGTCCGACAGCTTGCCCTCGATGTCGATCTTGCCTTTGACATAGGCTTCGCCAAGATTGTCGAGGCTCGGTTCGAGCAGATAGGGCAGCGCGGTTGCGCTCTTCACGTGTAGCGTGACCCGGGGCGCGGCGAACTGCCCGAAGTCGTGTTGCTGACCGTCCCACAGCACGAGGCGTGCGGGCAGGTTAGCTGTGGTTTTGACATCTTCAACCCACTGCGCCAGCTTTTTCTCCCAGAACATGTGATCTCTCCGTGTTCGTTGATTTAAAGCAAAGCTATGTGGATCGCGACATGGCGCGGCGCATTCCGCGGGCCGCGCAACGCAATCCCGCCGACGCGCGCCGCTACGTTGGCGCCGCCGCCGGCCTCATTCGTCCGGTCGTCGACCGGTCAGGGCGACAGGCGTGCGATCAGCCAGTTGGCGCTTTCTTCCGCGCGCGTGTAAAGCAGACGATCGTGCAGCCGAGACGGCCGCCCCTGCCAGAATTCGATCGCGTCGGGCACCAGACGGTAGCCACCCCAGTGCGGCGGACGCGGAGGATTTTCGCCGTATTGCAGGCTGATTTCGCGTTCGCGTACTTCGAGCTGCGAACGGCTTTCAATCACCTGACTCTGATTCGATGCCCATGCGCCGATCCGCGAGCCGAGCGGACGGGACGCGAAATACGCGTCACTGTCTGCCTCGCTCGTTTTGACGACGCGGCCCTCGATGCGCACCTGGCGTTCGAGTTCGATCCAGTGAAACAGCAGGCTCGCGTAGGGGTTCACGTTCAGTTCGCGGCCCTTGCGGCTTTCATAGTTGGTGAAGAATACGAAACCGCGCTCGTCGACGCCCTTGATGAGCACGATGCGTGCCGAAGGCCGGCCGCGCGCGTCGACCGTGGCCAGCGTCATTGCATTCGGCTCGGGCAGCTTGGCGTCGATGGCCTGCTGGAACCACGTGTCGAATTGACGGAACGGATCGTGGTTGACGTCGGCAACGTCCAGTGAACCCAGCGAGTAGTTTTTTCGAAGCTCGGCGAGTGAGATCATGTTCTTATGCGAACGCTACAGTGTGGGCCAAGTATAGCTAAGGCGTCAGGTTTTTGCGCGCGAACGGAGCAACGTATGGCACGGCGCATGTTGCGCCGGCGCAAGTCTGCAACATTGCGTCGCTGCTCGTGGTCCTGCGCGGCTGTTTTCACGTGTTCAGGCAAAATACGGGCTGCGCGCCCCATTTGCCAAAGCAATTTGCCCAGGCGAATTGCCAAAGCGCCGCCGCCTGCTTTGTTCCGCCTGTGTTTTCGAGCCCTGCCATCATGTCCAGCACCGCCGCGCAATCCGATCTTACTACCAGCCTCGACGCGAACGAAACCGCCGACCGCGCGCGCCGTTTCGGCGGCATCGCCCGTCTGTATGGCGCGCCCGCGCTCGCCGCATTCGAGGGTGCGCACGTCGCGGTGATCGGCATCGGCGGGGTGGGGTCGTGGGTCGCGGAGGCGTTTGCGCGCAGCGCGCTCGGCACGCTGACGCTGATCGATCTCGACAACGTCGCGGAAAGCAACACGAACCGGCAGATTCACGCGCTCGACGGCAACTACGGAAAACCGAAGGTCGAAGCGATGGCCGAACGCATCGCGGCAATCAATCCGTACTGCGAGGTGCGGCTGATCGAGGACTTCGTCGAGCCGGACAATTTCGCGGCCACGCTCGGCGGCGGCTTCGACTATGTGATCGACGCGATCGACAGCGTGCGCACGAAGACCGCGCTGATCGCATGGTGCGTCGAGCGCAACCAGCCGCTGATCACGGTCGGCGGCGCGGGCGGTCAGCTCGACCCGACGCGGATCCGCATCGACGATCTCGCGCTGACGATCCAGGACCCGCTGCTGTCGAAGGTGCGCGGGCAGTTGCGCAAGCAGCATGGCTTTCCGCGCGGGCCGAAGGCGAAGTTCAAGGTGAACGCCGTGTATTCCGACGAGCCGCTGATCTATCCGGAAGCGGCCGTCTGCGATATCGATGAAGAAGCCGAACACGTGAGCACGTCGCCGGGACATACGGGGCCGGTCGGCTTGAACTGCGCGGGGTTTGGCTCCAGCGTGTGCGTGACCGCGAGCTTTGGTTTTGCGGCCGCGGCGTACGTGTTGCGGGAGCTGGCGAAGAAGGCGACGGTTTAGGTGGCAGCCCGGGCGGCGGTTTCAACCGCGCTGACCCAGGCTGCCATCGGGCAAAACATCACAATCGATCAATACAACGACGCGCTCAGCCTGCGCCGCCACTGCGACACCAGCTCCGGCTGATGTGCGGCCAGATCGAACACCGACAACATCGTCTTGCGGCCGATATCGTCGCGGAACGCGCGGTCGCGTTGCACGATCGCGAGCAGATGTTCGAGCGCCTGCGCGTATTTGCGTCGCGCGATAAACGCATTCGCAAGATCGAAGCGTGCTTCGAGATCGTCGGGGTGGCCGGCGACGCGCGCTTCGAGCGCATCGGTGGGCGGCAGGTCCGCGGCGGCGTCCACCGCGTCGAGCCGAGTCTTGATCGCGTTGAAACGCGCGTCGATGCCTTGCGTGGTTTTCGGCGACAGCAGATCGACTTCGTTGCGGGCCTCATCGATGCGGTTGTCTTCGAGCAGTAACTCGATGCGGTCCATGCGCGCGTCGTCGAAGCCCGGGTCGTAAGCGAGCGCCGCTTGCAGCAGGTCGTAGGCGTCGTCGCGGCGGCCTTCGGCGAGCGCGGTCTGCGCTTCGATGCGCGCGGCCGGCGCCCCTTGCGGCACGAGCCGGTCGAGGAACTCGCGCAGCTGTCCTTCCGTCAGCACGCCGACGAACTGATCGACGGCCTGGCCGTCGGCGAACGCGATCACGTGCGGAATGCTGCGCACCTGGAAGTGCGCGGCCAGCTCGTGGTTCTCGTCCACGTTGACCTTCACGAGCTTCCATTTGCCGGCGGCTTCGGCTTCGAGCTTTTCGAGCATCGGGCCGAGACTCTTGCAGGGGCCGCACCACGGCGCCCAGAAATCGACCAGCACGGGGGCCAGCATCGACGCCTTGATGACGTCCTGTTCGAAAGTGGCCAGAGTGGTGTCCATTGCGTCCTCGTCGATAGAAACGGTTTGTGGCTAGCTGGGGCCGAATCGCACGAATTCAATGCCCACCCTGGCGCGTGGCCCGGCGCCGTCACTTGCGCTGCGGCAGCGGAATCCATTCGGTTTCGCCGGGCACGTGGCCCATTTCCTGATTGGTCCACGCGAGCTTCGCGGCTTCGATCTTCTCGCGCGAGCTCGCGACGAAATTCCATTCGATGAAGCGCTCGCCGTCGAGCTTCTCGCCGCCGAGCAGCATCGCGCGCGCGCCGTGCGTGCTGGCGAGCGTGACGGTTTCGTCGAGCGCGAGCACGGCCATCTGGCCCGCTTCGAGCGGCGTGCCGTCGATCTCCAGATCGCCTTCCACCAGATATACACCGCGCTCCTCGTGCTCCGGTTCGAGCGCGAACGCGCTGCCCGGCGTGAAGTCGGCGGCGACGTACAGCGTGCCCGAAAACGTCGCGACCGGCGACACCGCGCCGAACGCGGTGCCCGCGATCACGCGCAGCGTCACGCCGTTGCGCTCGACGACCGGCAAGGTCGCCGCCGCGTGATGCGCGAACGACGGTTCGGCGTCTTCATCGGCGAGCGGCAGCGCGACCCAGGTCTGGATGCCGTGAATCGTCTGGCCGCGCGCGCGGTCTTCCGGCGGCGTTCGCTCCGAATGGACGATGCCGCGCCCGGCCGTCATCCAGTTGACGTCGCCGGGGACGATCTTCTGCTCGGAGCCGAGGCTGTCGCGATGCATGATCGCGCCGTCGAACAGATAGGTGACGGTCGCGAGGCCGATATGCGGATGCGGGCGCACGTCGAGGCCGCTGCCGGGTTCGAGGGTCGCGGGGCCCATGTGGTCGAAGAAAATGAACGGGCCGACGAGGCGCGCCGCCATCGCAGGCAGGACACGCCGCACGGTCAGATTGCCGATGTCGCGTAAGTGCGGTTTGAGGACGGCTTTGATCGAGGAAGTCATGGGCAAGCTCGACGGGAAAGTGAAGGAGAAGACTCGAATGGTCGATTCTACTGCGCGTCGCGCGCTGCCGACGGCAACGGCGCACGCTCGCCACGAGCGGGCGCAACGAAGCGAATTTGCGGCCTCCGTTACACTGCCAGATCGAACCATTTCTTTGGAGACCCGGATGTCGCCCAGGGACTTGCTGCTCGCGCTGATCGTCGTGCTCGCGTGGGGCGTCAATTTCGTCGTGATCAAGGTCGGCCTGCACGGCGTGCCGCCGATGCTGCTCGGCGCGCTGCGCTTTACGCTCGCTGCGGTCCCGGCGGTGTTTTTCGTCAAGCGGCCGCAGATGCCGTGGCGGTGGCTGTTCGCCTACGGCGCGACGATCTCGTTCGGGCAATTCGCGTTCCTGTTCTCGGCGATGTACGTCGGCATGCCGGCGGGGCTTGCATCGCTGGTGCTTCAGGCGCAGGCGTTTTTCACGCTGATCTTCGCGGCGCTGTTTCTGCACGAGCGCTTCCGTTTGCCGAACGTCGCGGGTCTGCTGATCGCCGCGGCGGGGCTCGCGGTGATCGGCCTGCAAGGCGGCCACACGATGTCCGTCGCTGGTTTCCTGCTGACGCTGTGCGCCGCGTGCATGTGGGCACTCGGCAACATCGTGACGAAGAAGGTCGGCAAGGTCGATCTGGTCGGACTCGTCGTGTGGGGGAGCCTGATTCCGCCGCTGCCGTTTTTCGCGGCGTCGTTCGTGTTCGAAGGGCCCCGCGAGATCGCCGCCGCGTTGACTGGTATCAGCGCGCTGTCGATCTTCGCGATCGTCTATCTGGCGTTTATCGCGACGCTGGTCGGCTATGGCTTGTGGAGCCGTCTGCTGTCGCGCTATCCGGCGAGCCAGGTCGCGCCGTTCTCGCTGCTGGTGCCAATCGTCGGACTCGCGTCGGCGTCGTGGCTGCTCGGCGAGCAACTGTCTGCGATGCAGGTGGCGGGCGCGTTGCTCGTGATGGCGGGGCTCGCGGTCAACGTGTTCGGCGGCTGGGTCGTGCAGCGCTTGATACCGGCACGCTGAGCAACCGTTGCGCCACGGGTTGCGAGCGTGAATCACAAAACGGCCGGAGGGCCGTTTTGTGATTGGTTCGTGTGTGCCGACATCACGTCATGCGGCCCTTTGCGAGCGGCGGATTCGCCGCGAAATAGCGCTTGATGCCGGTCAGGATCGCGCTGGCCATCTTGTCGCGATACGCGTCGTCGTTCAGGCGACGCTCTTCGTCCGGATTGCTGATGAACGCGGTCTCGACGAGGATCGACGGAATGTCCGGCGCCTTCAGCACCGCGAAGCCGGCCTGCTCGACCGAGCCCTTGTGCAGCTTGTTGATGTCGCCGATCTCTTTGAGCACGAAGTTGCCGTAGCGCATCGAGTCGCGAATCTGCGCGGTGGTCGACATGTCGAACAGTGCGCGATTCACGGTGGCGTCGGCGGACTTGATGTTGATGCCGCCGATCAGATCCGACGAGTTCTCCTTGTTCGCCATCCAGCGCGCGGCCGCGCTCGACGCGCCGTGCTCCGACAGCGCGAACACCGAGGAGCCCTTCGCCTCGGGCGTCGTGAACGCGTCCGCGTGGATCGACACGAACAGGTCCGCGCCGACGCGGCGCGCTTTCTGCACGCGCACGTTCAGCGGCACGAAGAAGTCGGCGTCGCGCGTCATCATCGCGCGCATGTTGGGCTGCGCGTCGATCTTCGCGCGCAGCTTCTTCGCGATGTCGAGCGCGACGTGCTTCTCGTAGGTGCCTGCGCCGCCGATCGCGCCCGGGTCCTCGCCGCCATGACCCGGATCGATTGCGACGGTGAGCAGTCGCACGGTGTTGCTGCGGCTCGACTTCGGTGTGGTGAATGCGTAGGTGTCGCCGCTGTCGCCGAGGTTGTCGTTGTCGCTGTCGAGACCGCGTGCGGTGCTGTTGCTGTTGGCGTTGCCACCCTTGTTGCGCGCCAGTGCGGCAGGCGGCGCGGAGGGCGCGGACGGCGACGCCTGCCTGCCGGCAATGACCGGCGCGGACGGCGCCGTCGTGCCATGCGTGGGCGGATGCGGTACGCCCGCGGCGCCATTGCCGGCGCCACCGTTCTGCGCGTAGTGCTCGAAGAACGCTTCGCTGTTGTCGACCGGCGGCGCCGTGCCGGGGCCGGCAAGCGTCGCGGGCGGCGCGCTGTTTTCTTCGTTGAGCGCCTGCTGCTTGCGCTCGGTCTGCGCGAGCAGGTCCATCAACGGATCGGGCGCGACAGCCGGATACAGGTCGAACACGAGCCGGTACTTGTACGCGCCGACCGGCGGCAGCGCGAACACCTGCGGCTTCACCGAGCCCTTCAGGTCGAACACCATGCGCACCACGTGCGGCTGATACTGCCCGACCCGCACCGACGAAATCTGCGGATCGTTCGGCGTGATCTTCGAGACCAGCTCCTTCAGCGCCTGATCGAGGTCGAGGCCGTCCAGATCGACGACGAGCCGGTCCGGTCCCTGCAGCAGTTGCTGTGTGTTCTGCAGCGGCTGATCGGATTCGATCGTCACGCGCGTGTAGTCGCGCGCGGGCCACACGCGCACGCCGAGCACCGAGCTCGCAAACGCGAGACGCGGGGCGACGAGGCCGAGCACCAGCGTCGACGCACCGGCGCGCAGGATCTGCCGGCGCCGCCAGTTATGCGTTGCGCCCGCCGCCGATTCGATCGAATGGAATGGTTTGATTAACATCTTTCGAGACATGCCTTTCCTGATTCGCTATAAGCGCGTGCGACGAGTACGCGTGCGTCCGCGTTTGCGTCTGTGTTGCCGACGAGCCCGAGCGAGAAGACGAGATCCGGCACGCCGAGCAGCGCTCCCGCGCGTTGCGGCCATTCGACGAGGCAGACCGCGCCGCTGTCGAAATATTCGCGAAAGCCCGCGTCGGCCCATTCGGCCGGATCGGTGAATCTGTACAGATCGAAGTGATAGAGCGCGAGTTCCCCGGCGGGCCGCTCGAGCACATACGGTTCGACGAGCGTGTAGGTCGGACTGCGCACGCGGCCGGTGTGGCCGAGGCCGCGCAAGGTCGCGCGCACGAGCGTGGTTTTGCCGGCGCCGAGGTCGCCGACCAGTTGGACTTGCAGGCCGTGGAACGCGGGGCCGCTTACAGCGCCAGGCTGGGCTGGCTGTGCCTGATGCGAGGCCGCGCGCACGCTTTCGATCGCCTGTGCGAAGCGCGCGCCGAACGCCTGCGTGGCGGCTTCGTCCGCGAGCGCGACAGAGCGTTCGAGCAGCACGGGAGCGGACGGTAGGGGCGCGTGATCGGGATTGACAGGCATTCTCGTAAAATGGCGTGATGAACCGAAGTCCGAAGTCCCCTGTTTTCTGCACGCCCGCATCGGCCGATGATGCCATGCGAGCTTCTGGCGCAACGTCCCGTTTCGACGAGGCGGCGCTTCGTGCGCTCGCGCTCGACATCAAGACGTGGGGCCGTGAACTCGGTTTCGGGGCGATCGGCATTAGCGATACCGATCTGTCGGCCGCCGAAGCGCCGCTTGCAGCGTGGCTCGAAGCGGGTTGCCACGGCGAGATGGATTATATGGCCAAACACGGCATGAAACGCGCGCGGCCGGCCGAGCTTGTGGCCGGCACGCGACGCGTGATCACCGCGCGCATCGCCTATTTGCCTGCGCAGACGCTGGAAGCAGAGGCGGCTGAAGGGGCGCATGAAGGGGGCCATGAAAGCGCGCCTGAAAGCATGCCGCAAGACGTAACGCAACCCGCCTCACGCGCGACACCCCGCGCGCGCGACTGGCGCGCGGCCGAGCACGCGCGGCTCGCGGACCCGTCGACGGCGGTCGTGTCGATCTACGCGCGCGGCCGCGACTATCACAAGGTGATGCGTCAGCGCCTGCAACAACTGGCCGACCGGATCGAAGCGGCGATCGGGCCGTTCGGCTATCGCGTGTTCACCGATTCGGCGCCGGTGCTGGAAGTCGAGCTTGCGCAGAAGGCCGGCATCGGCTGGCGCGGCAAGCACACATTGTTGCTGCAGCGCGACGCCGGCTCGCTGTTTTTCCTCGGCGAGATCTATGTCGACGTCCCGCTGCCGACCGACGCCGAAACCTCGCCCGAGGCCGCGCCCGAAACGCCGGGCTCGCATTGCGGCAGCTGCGCGCGCTGCATCGGCGCCTGTCCGACCGGTGCGATCGTCGCGCCGTACAAGGTCGACGCGCGGCGTTGCATCTCGTATCTGACGATCGAGCTGAAGGGCAGTATTCCGCTCGACCTGCGGCCGCTGATCGGCAATCGGGTGTACGGCTGTGACGATTGCCAGCTCGTGTGTCCCTGGAACAAGTTCGCGCAGGCCGCACCGGTCGCCGATTTCGACGTGCGGCACGGGCTCGATCGCGCGTCGCTGGTCGAACTGTTCGCGTGGAGCGCCGAGGAGTTCGATACGCGCATGCAGGGCAGCGCGATTCGCCGCATCGGCTACGAGAGCTGGCTGCGCAATCTCGCGGTCGGCATGGGTAACGCGTTGCGCGCCGCGCCAGCAAGTCTCGACCTCGATGCCCGTGCCGCGATCGTGCTGGCTTTGAGGCAGCGAGCCGACGATCCGTCGGCGGTCGTGCGCGAGCATGTGGAGTGGGCGCTCGAAGCGGCGTAAAGTCGTGGCAATTCGGTGCCGGCGATCTGGCACGCTAGGGTCTGTTTACATATGGAACGCACGTGCGTTGCCGCGAGAAGGGCCGCTCGCAAGGATTGTGACGCCGCGAATACTCGACGTATTCGCAAGGAGCATGACGCAGCGAGCGGCCCTTCTCGCGGCAACCCCAGTTCTGAATTTCATTCCAGGGGAATGCCCACTATCGGCCGTCCCTTGGGGGACCGCCGATAGTGGGCATTCGCACGTGCGTTCCATATGTAAACAGACCCTAGAGGAGCAGGCAATCATGTTCAACGCAGTGATCGATGCGCCGTTCGGCAAGATCGGCATCCGGCTCGAAGGCGAAGCCGTGCGCGAGATCGTCTATCTGCCCGACTCGACGCCCAACGTCGCGCCCGACACGCCGCTCGCACGCGAGGTGGCCGAACAGATCGAGCGTTATTTCGAGCACGCCTCAGCGAAATTCGAGCTGCCGCTCGCCGAGTGCGGCACCGCGTTCCAGCGGCGCGTGTGGCAGGCGATCAGCGACATCCCGCCCGGCGTCGTGCTGACTTACGGACAACTCGCGAAGCAGCTCGGCAGCGTGCCGCGCGCGGTCGGCCAGGCGTGCGGCGCCAATTTCTTTCCGATCGTGATTCCGTGTCACCGCGTGGTGAGTTCGAGCGGCATCGGCGGCTTCGCGCATGATGGCGGCGACGGCTTCTTCCGCAACGTGAAGCGCTGGTTGCTCGCGCATGAAGGTGTGCCGTACGTATGAGCACGAGCACCACCACCAATACCGCCGTATACGTCGAAGACACAGCCGCCGCATCACCGCTGCTGCTGACCAGCTCCGCATCGATCGACGCCTTCTGCGACGCGCTGTGGCTCGAGCATGGCCTGTCGCGCAACACGCTCGACGCGTATCGCCGCGACTTGCGGCTCTTCTGCGAATGGCTCGCGCACGCGCGCAATGCTTCGCTCGACACCGCGAGCGAAGCCGACCTGAGCGCCTACAGCGCGGCGCGGCAAAAGGACAAGGCGACTTCGGCGAACCGCCGGCTGTCGGTGTTTCGCCGCTATTACGCGTGGGCGGTGCGCGAGCATCGCGCGGCCGCCGATCCGACCTTGCGCATCCGCTCGGCGAAGCAGCCGCCGCGATTTCCTTCGACGTTGAGCGAGGTCCAGGTCGAAGCGTTGCTCGGCGCACCCGACATCGACACGCCGCTCGGCTTGCGCGATCGCACGATGCTCGAGTTGATGTACGCGAGCGGCTTGCGCGTGACCGAACTGGTCACGCTGAAAACCGTCGAGGTGGGACTCAACGAAGGCGTCGTGCGCGTCACTGGCAAGGGCTCGAAGGAGCGGCTGGTTCCGTTCGGCGAAGAGGCGCACGCGTGGATCGAGCGCTATCTGCGCGAGGCGCGCCCGGCGCTCCTCGGCCCGCGCGCGGCCGATGCGCTATTCGTGACGACACGCGCGGAAGGCATGACGCGCCAGCAGTTCTGGAACATCATCAAGCGACACGCGCAGGCCGCGGGCGTCCATGCGCCGTTGTCGCCGCACACGCTGCGGCACGCGTTCGCGACCCATCTGCTCAATCACGGCGCGGATCTGCGCGTCGTGCAATTGCTGCTCGGTCACACCGATATTTCGACGACGCAGATCTACACGCACGTCGCGCGAGAGCGGCTGAAATCGCTGCATGCGCAGCATCATCCGCGCGGGTGAGCACGACGTGAAGCGCGCGGGTGCCCGCGCGCTTCACACGAACTCGCGTAACCGGTGCTTGAGAATCTTGCCGGTCGATGCGGCCGGCAGCGCCGCGAGCACCTTCAGCTCGGCTGGCCGCTTATACGGCGCGAGCCGCTCGCCGCACCACGCGATCAACTCCGCGGGCGTGACCGTCGCGCCGGAAACCAGTTCGACGAACGCGATCACCTCCTCGTTGCCCTCGACCGCGCGTCCGATCACCGCCGACTGCACGACCTGCGGATGCGCGTTCAGCACGTGCTCGACCTCGGCCGGATACACGTTGAAGCCCGAGCGGATGATCAGCTCCTTGCTGCGCCCGACGATATGCAACGCGCCGTCCGCGGCCTGCCGCGCGAGGTCGCCGGTCTTCAGCCAGCCATCCTCGGTGACGCTCGCGCGAGTCTGCTCGGGGTTGCGGTAATAGCCGAGCATCACGTTCGGCCCGCGCACCCATAGCTCGCCGATCTCGCCCGGCGCGGCTTCGGCGCCGTCGAGCCCGACGAACTTCACTTCGACGCCCGGAATGACTTCGCCGACCGAGCAATCGGCGCGCGGCGCGTCGACCATCGTCTGCGACACGGTCGGGCTGCTTTCGGTCATGCCGTAGCCGTTGTGCAGCGGCAGACCGTACACCGCTTCGGCCTGCGCCTTCAGCGCGGCGTCGAGCGGCGAGCCGCCCGAGTACGCGAAGCGCAGTCGCGGCGCGGACCATGCGTGGCCGTGCGTGTGCAGATGTTCGAGCAGCTTCGCGTGCATCGCCGGCACGCCCTGGAAGATCGAGACGTGCTCGGTGGCGAGGGCGAGGCGCACCGCTTCCGGCACGAAGCGCGGCGCGAGCCGCAACGTCGCGCCCGCACGCAGGCTGCCGAGACACACCGACGCGAAGCCGTACACATGCGAGATCGGCAGCACCGCATAGACGACGTCGTCGGGCCCGACCTGGCGCAGCCGGCTCGACACGGCCGCGATGTACAGCAGATTGCGATGCGACAGCATCACGCCTTTCGGCGTGCCGGTGGTGCCGGTCGTGTAGATCAGCGCCGCGCATTGGCGGTCGCTGGCGGCTTCGACGGCTTCGGCTTGCACGCTGCTGTCCACAGCATACGACCATGCGCCGATGTCCGGCGACAGCGTGGGTGCGTGCGTCGCTCGATGCCGCTCAGCATGCTGGCGTGCGTCGGGCGAGCTTTCGAGCACATACGCGACGACGCGCGGTTGCGCATGCGCGCGGATCGAATCGAGTTCGGCGGCCGACAGTCGGGCGTTCGACACGAGCGCCCACGCATCGAGCTTCGCGGTCGCGAACAGCAGCACGATTTGCGCGATGCTGTTCTCCGCGACGATCATCACGCGATCGCCGCCGCGCACGCCCCAGTCGCGCAGCAGCGCGGCGGCCGCATCGACGGCCTCGCGCAGTTGCGCGTTGGTCAGGCGGCGCGCATCTTCGATCAACGCGACATGCCGCGGATCGCGTGCGGCGGCGAGCGCCGGAATGTCGCCGATGCGCGCGGGCAGGGCGGCGAGCAGCGCGGGGATATCGATCGTGGAACGGATGGATGAAGCCTGCTTCAACACTGTCTCCTCTTTACCAATTCGTAGCCTGCGCGCAGTATCTCGCACCACGCCGGCATATTTTCGAACGATCGTGCCACAAGTGTCGAACCCGCACAATTGGCCATCCGGCAAATAGCCGTTGTGCAAACTCGCCATTACAATGCGCCGATGAGCAAATCCAGACATGTGTCGGAAACACCCGCCACGCAGCTGCTGCGCCGTCACGGCGTCACGTTCGGCGAGCATCCTTACGACTACGTCGAGCATGGCGGCACCGCGGAATCGTCGTGCCAGCTCGGCGTTGACGAGCATCACGTCGTGAAGACGCTGGTGATGGAAGACGAGCACGCGAAGCCGTTGATCGTGCTGATGCACGGCGATCGTACCGTCAGCACCAAGAACCTCGCGCGGCAGATCGGCGCGAAGCGCGTCGAGCCGTGCAAGCCCGAGGTCGCGAACCGGCATTCGGGTTATCTGATCGGCGGCACGTCGCCGTTCGGCACGCGCAAGCAGATGCCGGTGTACGTCGAATCGACCATTCTCGAGATGGACAAAATCTGGTTGAACGGCGGGCGGCGCGGCTTTCTCGTCAGCATCGAGCCGAAGGTGCTCACCGATCTGCTCGCGGCGAAGCCGGTGCAATGCGCGAGCGTGGACTGACGCCGATGAGCGGGTTGACGTTTGCCTGAATGTTTTTCGCGCGGACGCGTTCGGTAAAATGTGCGCCGCCCTGATTCGACGGGCATGCCCTGTTGCGGTTGGGGTATCGAATGTCAGACCGCGATCCTTATAAGAGTCCCAGATGCAAAACCTGATCGTCGCTGTCGTTGCCTATCTGATCGGTTCGTTGTCGTTTGCCGTGATCGTGAGCGCCGCGATGGGTCTCGACGACCCGCGCTCGTACGGCTCGGGCAACCCGGGCGCCACCAACGTGCTGCGCAGCGGCAGCAAGAAGGCCGCGATTCTGACGCTGATCGGCGACGCCTTCAAGGGCTGGCTGCCGGTATGGCTGGTCGTGCATTTCGGCGCGCGTTACGGGCTCGACGAGCGCGCGATCGCGATTGCGTCGCTTGCGGTGTTTCTCGGTCACCTGTATCCGATTTTCTTCCGCTTCAAGGGCGGCAAAGGCGTCGCGACCGCCGCGGGCGTGCTGCTCGCGATCAACCCGACGCTTGGCGTCGCGACCTTGCTAACCTGGCTGATCGTCGCGTTCTTTACGCGCTACTCGTCGCTCGCGGCGCTGTGCTCGGCGCTGTTCGCGCCGCTGTTCTACGTGTTTCTGTTCGGGCCGCGCATCGTCGCGCTCGCGGTTCTGGTGATGAGCCTGCTGCTCGTGTGGCGGCATCGCGGCAATATTGCGAAGCTGATGCGGGGGCAGGAGAGCCGTATCGGCGACAAAAAGAAGGCAGCCGGTCCGGCGGCGGGCAACGATCTTTGAAGTGGGCTGAGCGCTTCGCCCGGCCCGATGGCCCGATGCGAAGCGCTTCCGGGTCCGCGTGAGGCTCGTTGCAAGCCAGGCGCGCCGTGCCGCTTAGTCGCGGAAGTTGTTGAAGTCGAGCGGCGTGTCGGTCACGTCCTTGCGCAGCATCGCGATCACGCTTTGCAGATCATCGCGCTTCGCACCGGTGATGCGCACCGCATCGCCCTGAATGCTCGCCTGCACCTTGATCTTGCTGTCCTTCACCAGACGCACGATTTTCTTCGACAGATCGCCCGAGACGCCCTTCTTGATCTTGATGACCTGCTTGACCTTGTCGCCGCCGATCTTCTCGATCTTGCCGTAGTCGAGGAAGCGCACGTCGACGTTGCGCTTGGCCATTTTCGACAGCAGCACGTCCTTCACCTGGCCGAGCTTGAAGTCGTCGTCGGCGTACGCGGTGATTTCGTTTTCCTTGTGTTCGACGCGCGCGTCGGACCCCTTGAAGTCGAAACGCGTCGAAATTTCCTTGTTGGACTGCTCGATCGCGTTCTTGACTTCGATCATGTTCGCTTCGCAGACGACGTCAAACGATGGCATTGCTTTCTCCCAATAGTGCGGCAGTGCGCGACACAGCCGGTCGGCTGAGCGCGAGGCACTCGCTATAATCACGGACCGGACGTCATTTTACCGACGCCGCTCTCTTTTGCCCAAGGCCGCCGCGCGGCGTCGCGACGGCGGGCAATCCCGCGTCGGGCGGCGCCGCTCGTGTCGTCAGGCGCGTCATTGGTGGTTTTTGTCGTTTCCTGTTGCTTCCCGTCGTTGCCCTGTTGCCATTCCGATGTCCCAATCCGCTCTTGCCGCTCCCGCTGTCGCGTCCCTCATGGCCGGCTATCCGCTGAAGGCCCACAACACCTTCGGCTTCGACGTGCGCGCGCAGTTCGCGTGCCTGATCGAGCGTGAGGAACAGTTGCTCGCCGCGGTGCGCGATCCGCGCGTCGAGGGCCTGCCGCGCCTCGTGCTGGGCGGTGGCAGCAACGTCATGCTGACCGGCGACTTCGCCGGGCTCGTGCTGCTGGTGGCGCTGCGCGGGCGCCGCGTGGTGGGCGAGGATCAGGATGCGTGGTATGTCGAGGCGGCTGGCGGCGAGCCGTGGCACGAGTTCGTCGCGTGGACGTTGGCGCAGGGCATGCCCGGCCTCGAGAATCTCGCGCTGATACCTGGCACGGTCGGCGCGGCGCCAATCCAGAACATCGGCGCGTACGGGCTCGAAATGTGCGAACGCTTCGCGTCGCTGCGGGCGATCGAGCTCGTGACCGGCGAGGCCGTCGAACTCGACGGCGATGCGTGCCGGTTCGGCTATCGCGACAGCCTTTTCAAGCGGGAAGGGCGCGAGCGCTTCGTGATTGCGTCGGTGACGTTCCGTTTGCCGAAGGCGTGGCAGCCGCGCGCGGGCTACGCGGATCTCGCACGCGAGCTGGCGGCGCGCGGCCATGCGGCGAGCGCTGGCCAAGCCGAGGGTGCGGCCGCGCAGCCGACCGCGCAAGCCATTTTCGATGCGGTCGTCGCCGTGCGGCGTGCGAAGCTGCCCGATCCGCTCGAACTGGGCAACGCGGGGAGCTTCTTCAAGAATCCGGTAATCGATGCCGCCCAGTTCGAGGCGCTGAAGCGTCGCGAGCCGGAAGTCGTGTCGTATGTGCAAGCGGATGGGCGGGTGAAGCTGGCGGCCGGCTGGCTGATCGACCGATGCGGCTGGAAGGGCCGCGCGATGGGCGCGGCGGCCGTGCATGAGCGACAGGCGCTGGTGCTGGTGAATCGCGGTGGCGCGAGCGGCACGGAAGTGTTGGCGCTGGCACGGGCGATCCAGCACGACGTGTTCGAGCGATTCGGCGTGGAACTGGAGGCGGAGCCAGTTTGCCTGTGAGCGGCAGTTCTCTCTTTTCGCGCTGAGTTGCCCCGCGGAGCGTCGCCGCCGACGAATGCAAAAGGCGCCGGGAGTTTCCTCCCGGCGCCTTTTTTGTGCCCGCGGTTCCGGCGCGTGTATGGACCAGCGGCTCGCTCAGTGATTGAGCTTGCCGAGCAGCAGGTATTCCATCAACGCCTTCTGCACGTGCAGACGGTTTTCCGCCTCATCCCACACGACGCTCTGCGCTCCGTCGATCACTTCCGCGCTGACTTCTTCGCCGCGATGCGCGGGCAGGCAGTGCATGAAGAGCGCGTCGGGATTCGCGCGCGCCATCATGTCGGCGTCGACGCACCAGTCTGCGAAGGCCTTCTTGCGCGCTTCGTTCTCGGCCTCGAAGCCCATGCTGGTCCACACGTCGGTGGTGACGAGATCGGCGCCCGTGCAGGCTTCGTTCGGGTCGTCGAATTCCTCGTAGAACGACGCGCTTTGCGCCGCGACGAGCGCGCGGTCGAGCTTGTAGCCGGGCGGCGTGGAGAGGCGCAGCCTGAAGCCGAGAATCTGCGCGGCTTCGATCCACGTGTACAGCATGTTATTCGCGTCGCCGACCCACGCGACCGTCTTGTCGCGAATTGGACCGCGATGCTCGAAGTACGTGAAGATGTCTGCGAGCACCTGACACGGGTGGTATTCGTTCGTGAGCCCGTTGATCACCGGCACGCGCGAATTCTCGGCGAAGCGCTGGATGATGTCCTGGCCGAACGTGCGGATCATGATGATGTCGACCATGCGCGAGATGACCTGCGCGGCGTCTTCGATCGGCTCGCCGCGGCCGAGCTGCGTGTCGCGCGTGCTCATGAACACGGCGTGGCCGCCCAGCTGGAAGATGCCGGCTTCGAACGACAGGCGCGTGCGTGTCGAATTCTTTTCGAAGATCATCGCCAGCGTGCGGTCATGCAGCGGGTGATAGGTCTCGTAGTTCTTGAATTTGCGTTTCAGGATGCGCGCGCGCTCCAGCACGTACTCGTAGTCTTCCAGCGAGAAGTCCTTGAACTGCAGGTAGTGGCGAATTTTCTTGGCGGTCATGAAACAAATACGGCGGTCTCACCCGGCAGGGTTGCCGGACTGCGCCGCCGTCGGTTTGGTGGTAACTCCATGCAGCATAAAGGATTTCGCCTCGTTTGACGAGTCGGCGGGAGGGCGCAGAAAGCGATTCGAAAGCGTCGTATCGGGCTTCGCGGGGTCGTCGGAAGGCGCTTGTGTGCGCTGCGGAAAAGGGCCCGCTGCGCTATAATCTGCGGGTTATCCCAAAGCCCAGCAGGCCGGCGTTTCGCTTGAAGAAACGCGGCTCGCGCGGCGCGGAAAGCCTGTCACGGCGTGGCCGTCATGACAGACGCCAGAGCGGTTCAGCCGGTTCGCCGCAGCGGTTCTCGTGGTGCGGTTCGTCATTGTTGCGTTAGCGCCAGATCCCACGCACGTCGCAGGTGGCTGCAAGCGCTTGCCGTACATGCCGCTTGCGGTGAGTTCGAGCGTACAACTGGCGTCGCCGGTTGGTCGTCATTCCGCTGGGCAGTCACACAGGTATTTCTACATGGCCGAAGCAGCTCCAATCGAATATTTCATTCAGGGCATTACGTCGACCGGAAAAAAATTTCGGCCGAGCGACTGGTCGGAGCGGCTCGCGGGCGTCATGTCGTCGTTCGGGCCCGGCGTGAGGAAGGGGCCGAACGCCTATATGCAGTACTCGCTGTACGTGCGGCCGACCATGATCGGCGACCTCAAATGTGTGATTCTCGATTCGCGGCTGCGCGACATCGAACCAATGGCCTTCGATTTCGTTATGAACTTCGCGAAAGACAACGACCTGCTGGTCACCGAGGCGTGTGAGCTGGAACTCGAGCATGCGCCTGCGCCGCAAGCCAAACGGCACGTCATCTGATGTAAGTCGACCGGATCGGCAAAAGCAAAAAAACCAAAACCCGCAAGCAGCGGGTTTTTTTGTGGCTGGCAATTCAACCAAAACAAAAAAGCCCGCCAAAGCGGGCTTCTTGTGCAGCGGAAACAGGAGGTAGCCCGCCGAAGCGGGCCGACCGGAATTACTGCGCTGCGGGCGCTTGCAGACCCTTGACGGCTGCAGCGAGGCGGCTCTTGTTGCGAGCTGCCTTGTTCTTGTGAACGATGTTCTTGTCGGCGATGATGTCGATGGTCTTCGACGATGCCTTGAAGATTTCGGCGGCCTTAGCGTGATCGCCTGCGTCGATTGCCTTGCGGACAGCCTTGATAGCCGTGCGGAACTTCGAGCGCAGTGCCGAGTTGTGCGAGTTTGCCTTCGCGGCCTGGCGGGCGCGCTTGCGTGCTTGTGCGGAGTTAGCCATGACGGTTCCTTATCCTGTTCCTGTTTCCAGTACCCGGCCTTCAATGATGAGGCGAGGTGCTGCTTCTCGATCCGAACCCTTGGAAGCGATTGCCCAAGGGCGCAAAAGTGTCGAAAAAATCGATCGAACTACGCGAAGGCGGGCCCGTGTTTCAAGGCATCCGGATGTATTGACAGGCGGCGCTGCGCCAACCTGAGAACCGCGTCCGAAGACCATTCGAAAACTGAGCAAGCTTCGAAACCGACGATTATAGCAACAAAATCAGGCACGTGACAACGGAAAACACGCGCCGGCGCCACAATGACCGGAGCGGCGTCATGTCGGCGCGTATGTGCTGGCCCTCCTGCGAGGGCGCCGATGGAAGGCGGGGGCGCTGCCGGGAAGACCGCAGAAAACACAAAAAATCGCGCTTTCCAGCCGATCGCGGCGAACGTCCGCGTGGCAAATCGGTCCGAATCGCGTTCTGGCTCGTCGCCCGCATTGGCGGGACCCGTATAATAAGCGCCCCATGAATCTATTACGAGCCCTGCTGACGGTCAGCGGCTTCACGCTGCTGTCGCGCGTGACCGGACTGGCCCGTGAAACGTTGATCGCCCGTGCGTTCGGCGCCAGTCAATACACCGACGCTTTCTACGTCGCCTTTCGCATTCCGAACCTGCTGCGTCGCATTTCCGCCGAAGGCGCGTTCTCGCAGGCCTTCGTGCCGATCCTCGCGGAGTTCAAGAACCAGCAAGGCCACGACGCCACCAAGGCGCTCGTCGACGCGACCTCGACCGTGCTCGCGTGGGCGCTCGCCGTGCTGTCAGTGATCGGCGTGGTCGGCGCGTCGGGCGTCGTGTTCGTCGTCGCGTCGGGCCTCGCGCACGAGGGCCACGCGTACCAGCTTGCGGTCGCGATGACGCGCATCATGTTCCCATACATCATTTTCATCTCGCTGACGTCGCTGGCGTCGGGCGTGCTGAACACGTACAAGAACTTTTCGTTGCCCGCGTTCGCGCCCGTACTGCTGAACGTCGCGTTCATCGTCTCCGCCGTATTCCTCGCGCCGCGCCTGCAAACGCCGGTCTATGCGCTCGCCTGGGCAGTGATCGTCGGCGGCGTGCTGCAATTCGTCGTGCAGCTGCCGGGCCTCAAGAAGATCGACATGGTGCCGCTCATCGGCCTGAACCCGCTGCGCGCGCTCGCGCATCGCGGCGTAAAGCGGGTGCTCGCGAAGATGGTGCCGGCGATGTTCGCGGTGTCGGTCGCGCAGATCAGCCTGATCATCAACACCAACATCGCGTCGCACATCGGCCCCGGCGCGGTGTCGTGGATCAACTACGCCGACCGGCTGATGGAGTTTCCGACCGCGCTGCTCGGCGTCGCGCTGGGCACGATCCTGCTGCCGAGCCTGTCGAAGGCGCACGTCGATGCCGACTCGCATGAGTATTCGTCGCTGCTCGACTGGGGACTGCGCGTCACGTTCCTGCTGGCCGCGCCGAGCGCGATCGCGCTGTTCTTTTTCGCCCAGCCGCTGACAGCGGTGCTGTTCAACTACGGCAAGTTCGACGGCAATGCGGTCGTGATGGTGAGCCGCGCGCTCGCCGCCTACGGAGTCGGCCTGATCGGCCTGATCCTGATCAAGATCCTCGCGCCGGGCTTTTACGCGAAGCAGGACATCAAGACGCCAGTGAAGATCGGCATCGGCGTGCTGGTCGTCACGCAGTTGAGCAACTACGTGTTCGTGCCGGTGTTCGCGCATGCGGGTCTCACGCTGAGCGTAGGGCTCGGCGCTTGCGTCAATGCGTTGCTGCTATTCATTGGTCTGCGCAAACGTGGCATTTATATGCCGTCGAGCGGCTGGCTCAAGTTTTTCGTGCAGTTGCTTGGGGCGTGCCTCGTGCTCGCCGGCGTGATGCGCTGGCTCGCGATCAGCTTCGACTGGATCGGCATGCATACCCAGCCGGTCAGCCGCATGGTGTTGCTCGGTGCGTGTCTCGTGCTGTTCGCCGCGCTGTATTTCGGTATGCTTTGGCTGATGGGCTTCAAGTACGCGTATTTCAGAAGGCGAGTGAAGTGATCACCATGTCGCGGGTTCTCGATTATTTCAGTACGCTCGTCGCCGAAGACGAGAGCCTGCCGCTGACCGAGACGGCGCTCTCGATCGCGCAGGATGCCTATCCCGACCTCGATCTGCAGTCGGTGCTCGCCGAGATCGACGAGCTGGTGCTGCGTCTGCGGCGCCGCATGCCCGACGATGCCGACATCCGTCAGAAGGTTGGCATCCTCAATCGTTTCTTTTTCCGCGAACTCGGTTTCGCGAGCAACCTGAACGATTACTACGACCCCGACAACAGCCATCTGAACGTCGTACTCAAACGTCGCCGCGGCATTCCGATTTCGCTCGCGGTGCTCTATCTGGAGATGGCCGAGCAATTCGGCGTTCCGGTGCGTGGGGTGTCGTTTCCAGGCCACTTCCTGCTGCGCGTGACGATGCCCGACGGCGACGTGATGCTCGATCCGACCAGCGGTCATTCGCTGTCCGAAGCGCAGATGGTCGAGATGCTCGAGCCGTACGTCGCGTCGGCTGGCGATTCGGTCGGGCGCGCGCTACGCATGCTGCTGCAACCGGCCACGCATCGCGAGATCGTCGCGCGGATGTTGCGCAACCTGAAGGCGATCTATCTGCAGACCGAGCGTTGGCAACGTCTGCTCGCGGTGCAGCAACGGCTCGTCATTCTGCTGCCGGACAATATCGAGGAAGTGCGGGATCGCGGTTTCGCGTATGCGCGGCTCGATTATCTACGGCCCGCGCTCGAGGACCTCGAAAGCTATCTCGGCGATCGCCCCGATGCGGAAGATGCCACCGTGGTCGAGTCGCAGTTGCATGAATTGCGGCAGCGCACGCGGCATGATGGCGGCGAATAGCGACGCGCGTTTTCACGCTGCATAAAGCACAAACGCCTGCACATGTCGCACATGCACAGGCGTTTTTTTATCACCGGGTGTAGGCCTTGGCCTAGCATCGGCGACCAGATCGATCGCTAAGCGATCCTCACTTCGGCTGCATGCGGATCGCGCCGTCCAGCCGGATCACCTCGCCGTTCAGCATCGGATTGTCGAAGATCTGCTTGGCGAGCATCGCGTATTCGGCCGGTTTGCCGAGGCGCGGCGGGAACGGCACCATCGCACCGAGCGCGTCCTGCACTTCCTGCGGCATGCCGAGCAGCATCGGCGTTTCGAAGAGGCCGGGGGCGATCGTCATCACGCGGATCGCGTTGCGCGACAGGTCTCGCGCGATCGGCAGCGTCATACCGACCACGCCAGCCTTCGACGCGGAGTAGGCCGCCTGGCCGATCTGGCCGTCGAACGCGGCGACCGATGCGGTGTTGATGATCACGCCGCGCTCGCCGTTGGCGTTCGGCTCGTTCTTCGACATTTGCACCGCGGCGAGCCGGATCATGTTGAACGTGCCGATCAGATTGATCGAGATCGTGCGCGTGAACAGATCGAGCGAATGGGGGCCATCCTTGCCGACGGTCTTCGCGGCCGGCGCGACGCCCGCGCAGTTGACGAGACCGCGCAGCGTACCGAGCTTCGTCGCGGCTTCGACGGCCTGTTGCGCGTCCTCTTCCCGGCTCACGTCGCATTTGACGAAAGCGCCGCCGAGTTCCTTTGCGAGCGCCTCGCCCGCGTCCAGATTCAGGTCGGCGAGGACGACTTTGCCGCCGTTCTCGACGAGCAGGCGCGCGGTGGCAGCGCCGAGCCCTGATGCGCCGCCGGTGATCAGGAACACGTTGTCACGAATTTCCATGTCTTCTCCTTTGCTACGGTTGTTCAGTGCGGTCTCGAGCGAAGCATTTTTCGACGACGATCGATTGTAGCGGCTGTGCTGCGCTGCGGAAAGCAAAGCGGGCGGCGGCATGCAAGCGCTATGGAAACCTAACTGGTTCCACTGGGCGTTCCCCACCGCTTGCCGCTTTTGGTTTGCGCACCAAGCCAAATAAAAAAACCCGCCCAACGTGGGCGGGTTTTGGTCAACGAAAACAGCGGTAATGTTTGGACCAAGCCGGCTTACTTCAGCGCGTCGAACGCGCGGGCGCGAATTTCATCGACGCTGCCGAGGCCCGAAATGCGGCGATATTGGGGCGCCTTCACCGAGCTCGACGTATCGCCGTTCTTCGCCCAGCCGTTGTAGTACTCGATCAGCGGCTTGGTTTGCGATTCGTACACTTCCAGACGCTTCTTGACCGTTTCTTCCTTGTCGTCGTCGCGCTGGATCAGCGGCTCGCCGGTCACGTCGTCGATGCCCTCGACCTTCGGCGGATTGAACGTCACGTGATAGGTGCGGCCCGACGCGGGGTGCGAGCGACGGCCGCTCATGCGCACGATGATCTCGTCGAACGGCACGTCGATTTCGAGCACGTAGTCGATCGCGACACCGGCCTGCTTCATTGCTTCGGCTTGCGGAATCGTGCGCGGGAAGCCGTCGAACAGATAGCCGTTCGCGCAGTCCGGCTGCCGGAGACGTTCCTTCACGAGGTTGATGATCAGCTCATCCGTGACGAGCTCGCCGGCGTCCATAAAGCGCTTTGCTTCGAGGCCGAGCGGCGTGCCGGCCTTGACGGCCGCGCGCAGCATGTCGCCGGTCGAAATTTGCGGGATGCCGAACTTTTCCTTGATGAAGTTGGCCTGAGTGCCTTTGCCGGCACCCGGTGCACCCAACAGGATCAAACGCATGGATATCTCCAGATCTATGTGAATTCTTTGTTGACGCGGCATGCTTCCCGGCGATTCTCGCAGGTTCCGCATCGGCTACCGTTGGCTACCTCGCGCTGCACGTCGAATACGACGGCGCTGCAAGATCCGCACGGCGCGACCGGGATAACCCGAGTGTCGCCTGCGCTGGGAGGCGCGCATAACCGTTCGATTATGCCACGGCTTCCCGCGCTCAAGACCCGAATAAGGCCCGTACGCGCGCGAGATCGGCGGGGGTATCGACCCCCGCCAACGGTACGTCTTGCGTGACGAGGACCGCGATGCGCTCGCCATGCCACATCGCGCGCAGTTGTTCGAGCGCTTCGACCTGCTCGATCGGCGAGATCGCGAGGCTCGGGTACGTGCGCAGAAATTTCGCGCGATACGCGTACAGGCCGATGTGCCGGTATACGACGGCGGGCGCGGCCGGCGTCGGCATCGATGCGACGTTGGGCCAGTGCGGTTGCCATGCGTCGCGCGCCCACGGGATCGGCGCGCGCGAGAAATACAGCGCGACGCCGCGCGCATCGGGCACGACCTTGACGACGTTCGGATTGAAAATTTCGGCGGGATCGGTGATCGGATGCGCGGCCGTCGCGATCGCGCAGTCGCTCGTCGTTGCCAGATGCGCGGCGACGCCGCGCACGAGCGCCGGGTCGATCAGCGGCTCGTCGCCCTGCACGTTGACGACGATCGTGTCGTCGCTCCAGCCGAAACGCGTCGCCACTTCCGCGAGACGGTCGGTGCCCGACGGATGGTCGGCGCGCGTGAGTACCGCGTCGAAGCCGTGGTCTCGCGCCGCGTCGAGCACTTCCTGCGCGTCCGACGCGACCAGCACCTGTTGTGCGCCCGATTCGCGCGCGCGCTCCGCGACGCGCACGACCATCGGTTTGCCGCCGATGTCCGCGAGCGGCTTGTTGGGCAGACGCGTCGACGCGAGGCGGGCCGGCACGACGGCGATAAACAACGAATGAGGGGTGGTGTGGATCATCGGATCAGGAACGGTCGGCGATCAGGCCGGAGGAAGAGGCTGCGCGCGCGACGCTCACGCAGGGTCGGACATGAGCCGGAGCGGCGAAAACGGCTGCGGATCGATTTTGGAGCGCATGCGGGTAGGGGGCGGTGGCATCGATGAAGCCTGCCTTGACCCGCGCGCGAGCGAGACGTCGCGGCGCCTCGGTGCCGCGACGCGGCGGGTCAGGCGACCGAGCCTGGATTCAGATCGACCGGCGTGCCTTCGACGGTCTGCCTCGCTTCGTCGACGAGCATCACGGGAATGCCGTCGCGGATCGGATAGGCGAGCTTGTCCGCGTTGCAGATCAGTTCCTGCGCGGCGCGGTCGTAGCTGAGCGGGCCCTTGCAGATCGGGCAGACGAGGATTTCAAGCAGGCGAGCGTCCACGGACTTTCTCCACAACTAATGCAGTGAGGCGGTGATCAAGCGCGGCTTCGACCGGGACTACCCAGATGCGCGCGTCGTGCCAGGCCCCCAATTTTACCGCATCCTTTTCCGTAATCAGGATCGCGTCGGCGTCGACGTCGGTGAACGGATTGCGCTCGAACGCGTAGTGGTCGGGCAGCGCGCGCGTCGTGGGCGCGAGGCCGGCCGCGCGCACTGTCGCGAAAAAGCGTTCCGGCGCGCCGATGCCGGCCGCGGCCAGCACGCGTTGACCGGCGAATTGCGCAAGCGGGCGGCGCAGCGCGGGATTGTCGAGATGCCACGCGTCGGCAGGGGCGAGCTGCAGTGCGAACGTATTCGGCCACGCGGGCAGCGTGCGCGCATACGGATCGTTGATCAGCGTCGCGTCGCGGCGGCGCGACAGCGGCTCGCGTAGCGGCCCGGCCGGTAGCAGGAAACCGTTGCCGCCGAGCCGGTGATCGAACACGACGAGTTCGACGTCGCGCGCGAGGCGATAGTGCTGCAAGCCGTCGTCGCTGACGATCACGTCGACGTCGCGATGCGCGGCGCACAGCGCCTGCGCGGCGGCGACGCGGTCCGGACAAACCCACACGGGTGCGCCGGTGCGGCGCGCGATCAGCAACGGCTCGTCTCCGCCGACCCGTGCCGACGAACCGGGCGTGACCCGGGTCGGCGTGCTCACGCGCGCGCCGTAGCCGCGCGACACGATGCCGGGCGTTAAGCCCGCGGCGCGCAACGCTTCGACCAGCGCGATGACGGTCGGCGTCTTGCCAGTGCCCCCGACCGTCACGTTGCCGACCACCACCACCGGCACGCCGACGCGCACCGATTTCAGCCAGCCGAGCGAAAACACGGCGCGGCGCGCGGCCGCGACTGCGCCGAACACGCAGGCGAGCGGCGTCAGCGCCCAGGCGAGCGGTCCACGTTGCTGCCATTCGCGCGCGAGGCGCGCTCCGAGACGGTCGCTGAGTTCGCTCATGGGCGGGTTGCGAGCACGGACTGCGCGCCGTGCGCACTACGCGGGATCAACATCAACGCGGTTCTCCGGGCAATCGAGTGCGAATACGGGTCGAAAAACGAGGTGCGAGCGGCGCGGCGAAAGGCCCGCGCCCAGTGGCCTCGGGCCGGGCAAGCTCTCCGCCGCGCTGCGCGATCGACATGCCGTCGAACCCGGCACTGTAGCGCGCGGGCGTCCCGCCCGGCAAGTCGCGTAAGGTCCAACGCGCGCCGCTCCACGCTATGTGCGGTTGCTCACAGTCTGTGGATAACTTTGTGGAGAACCTGCCGTCCGATCGTCCCGAAGGGCCATTCCGTGCGCTTTGGATCGTAGTACTCGCTCGCTATCGAGATGCAAACGCCATATAAATCAAGGCTCTGCCAGGAATTTATTGACGTTGGCGGGCGTTCTGGCGGAATTCGTCAGGCGGTTCCCGCCATGTGGACACTTTTAACAATCCTGCGATTCCGGCTGGACGCCGCTCTTCGCTCGGTCTATCGTCTGTCCGGCCAGCGCTATTTATTCCTTGCATGAACCCCGAAAATCCTTTTGCTTCTGCGGCCACACCTGGCGGTGAGGTCGTCGTTCCCGTCTCCGCGCTCAATCGCGCGATCGGCACGATGCTCGAACGCTCGTTTCCACTCGTTTGGGTCGCGGGCGAAGTGTCGAACTTCACGCGCGCCGCGAGCGGCCATTGGTACTTCTCGATCAAGGACGCGCAGGCGCAGATGCGCTGCGTGATGTTCCGCGGTCGAGCTCAGTACGCCGAATTCATGCCGCGCGAAGGCGATCGCATCGAAGTGCGCGCCCTCGTCACGATGTACGAGCCGCGCGGCGAACTGCAGCTTAATGTCGAAGCGGTGCGCCGCACCGGCCAGGGGCGTCTGTACGAAGCGTTTCTGCGGTTGAAGGCGCAACTCGAGGCCGAGGGGCTGTTCGCCGCCGAGCGCAAGCGCGCGCTGCCGACGCATCCGCGCGCGATCGGTATCGTCACGTCGTTGCAGGCGGCCGCATTGCGCGATGTGCTGACGACGCTGTCGCGTCGCGCACCGCATATTCCGGTGATCGTTTATCCGGCGCCGGTGCAGGGCGCGGGCGTCAGCGCGAAGCTCGCGGCGATGATCGAGGCGGCTGGCGCGCGCCGCGAGGTCGACGTGCTGATCGTGTGTCGCGGCGGCGGCTCGATCGAAGATCTGTGGGCGTTCAACGAAGAAGTGCTCGCGCGCGCGATTGCGGAAAGCGTCATACCCGTGGTGAGCGGCGTCGGTCACGAGACCGATTTCACGATTGCCGATTTCGCCGCCGACGTACGGGCACCGACGCCGACCGGTGCCGCCGAACTCGTCAGTCCACAGCGCGTCATGCTGCTGCGCGAACTCGATCATCGGCACGCGACGCTCGCGCGCGCGTTCGGCCGCATGATGGAGCGGCGCGCGCAGCAGCTCGACTGGCTGGCGCGCCGGCTCGTGTCGCCCGCCGAGCGGCTTGCTCGGCAGCGCACGCATCTGCAGCAGTTGCGCGTTCGGCTCGCGTCGGCGGGCGCCCGGCCGGTGCGCGACGCTCGTGCGCGATTTTCGTTGCTGCAGGTGCGCTGGCAACGCTGGCGTCCGGATCTCGCGGCCGAGCGCACGCGCGTCAACGTGTTGGCGCAGCGTCTGAATGCGGCGCTATCGCGCCGGCATGAACGACAGGTCGCGCGCATCGACATGCTCAGCGCGCGACTCGAAGTGCTGAGTCCACAGCGCACGCTCGAGCGCGGTTATGCGGCCGTGCTCGATGCGCAAAGCGGTCGGGCGATTCGCACGCCGTCGTCGCTGAACCCTGGACGTCGTCTGACGATGCATCTCGCCGAAGGCTCGGCCGATGTCGCGCTCGCCGACGTGCAGGCGCGTCTGACCAACGGTTTCTGACGTTTCGCCGGTGGGCGCGTGACGCCTGTTTACGGTCTTCCGATGAGCCGGGCACGCGCCATGCGCGCCCTTCTCATGGGCCATGCGCACGGCGTGTTCGACATGCCGGACATAAAGGCCGTTGGTTTGCGGGGTTATTCCAACTCGCCTACAATCGAGTGCTCGATAGCGTCATCCGCAGACTCCCCACAACAGATACAGAGAAGGAAAGCACCATGGAACATACGCTCCCGCCGCTGCCGTTTGCGAAAAACGCGCTCGCTCCGCACATGTCGGAAGAGACGCTCGAGTTTCACTATGGCAAGCATCACCAGACCTATGTGACCAACCTGAACAATCTGATCAAGGGCACCGAGTTCGAGAACCTGTCGCTGGAAGAGATCGTCAAGAAGTCGTCGGGCGGTATCTTCAACAATTCGGCTCAGGTGTGGAATCACACGTTCTTCTGGAACAGCCTGTCGCCGCAAGGTGGCGGCGCACCGACCGGCGCGCTGGCTGACGCCATCAACGCGAGGTGGGGTTCGTTCGACAAGTTCAAGGAAGAGTTTGCGAAGACCGCGGTCGGCACGTTCGGCTCGGGCTGGGCATGGCTCGTGAAGAAGGCTGATGGTTCGCTCGACCTCGTGTCGACGAGCAACGCCGCCACGCCGCTCACCACCGACGCGAAGGCTCTGCTGACGATCGACGTGTGGGAGCACGCTTACTACATCGACTATCGCAATGCGCGTCCGAAGTTCGTCGAGGCGTACTGGAACATCGTCAACTGGGACTTCGCAGCGAAAAACTTCGCTTGAGATTGCCGGTTGCGGCTCGCCGTCTGATGTCGTGATCCTTGCGGTCGAGATTGAAGATGGTAGCCAGAGACGAAAGCCCTCCATCGCGAGGGCTTTTTCTTTCTGGAGGCGATTGGAAGGGGAGGGATTGGTATTGCTTACCACCGAGGGATGCCCTTCTTACGCGCTCCTGAAAGAAGTTTGTCACAGTTGGTAACTGCGGTTTGGCGGGGCCCGGCGCTAAGTGAAATTGCCCTGCGGCTAATCGTCGGGGCCAGAATTCGTGGACATCTGTCGATGCCGATGAGCCCGGTCCCCGCTCGTCGACTTCGCCGAACTGGCGGGGGCGGGCGCTGGCGGCGGATGGTTCATGTACTGGAAGTTCTGCGCGGTCGCGGCGCTCGGGAAGGTCGTCGTGCCCGGTTGATGGGAGTACGACGTTCGGCGCGGCCGGCGTCGTGTCAATCGATTGCCCGCTCATCTACAAGCATTACTTGATATAACGTACCAATCGCCGCAGCGGACTCACAGCAAGGTCGAGGCCAGCCAGCCGGGCAAAAAACTTTCTGTAACTGAGCCGTAACCACGGAATTTCGCGATTAGCCTAACGTTTGAACTCCAAACCTCCGAAGTGCACCACCATGATTCCCAGCAATAAAACGATCAGCCTGGCGATTCCCGCCACCGTCATCGCGCTCGCGTTAGGCGGTTGCGCAGTGGCGCCACCGAGCGGCCCGAGCATAGCCGCGATGCCGCGCAGCGGCGAGCCGCTCAGCCAGTTCCAGCAGAACGACTACGCCTGCCGCGACTACGCGAATCAATCGACGAATCCGTCCGGCGCTGCGCAGGCGGCCACCACGAACAGCGTGAACAGCGCGGCGCTCGGCACGCTCGGCGGCGCAGCGATCGGCGCGCTGTTCGGCGCCGCGGCGGGCAACGCCGGCGCGGGCGCGGCGATCGGCGCCGGCAGCGGTCTGCTGATCGGGGGCGCGAACGGCGCGAATGGCGCCCAGTATTCGGCGGCCGGCATGCAGGCGCGCTACGACACCGCCTACGCCCAGTGCATGACCTCGAAGGGTGAGACGATCGTTCAGCCGCAGCCTTACTATTCGACGCAGCCGGTGTACGTCGCGCCCCGTCCTTATTACGCGCCGCCTCCGCCCGTCATGTACGCGCCTTATCCGGCTTACTGAGCGGTGATAGCTGAGATCGGCCGGCTTGCTTGTCTTGCATTGTCGGCCGGTACTGCATTTCAAGTCTGAAGGACGGTTGGGCGGTAGCTTTTAGCGACGATCGTCGAATCCGTGCCGCTCCTTATTCCGCGCTGTCGGTTGATGCCGCTTTGCGCGGGCGACGGCTCCGGGACGCCGTTTTACGGGCTGCTGCCTTCCTGGCGGCCTCAGACCCTTCTTCCGAGTTGATTGCTGGAGCAGGGGGCGCGGCCGGCGCTGCGATCTCAGGTACTTCCTCGATCGTGCCTGGCGTGCTTTTCTTCACTTTCTTCGCGGCCGTTTTGCGCGATGCGCGCTTTTTGGCGCTTTGACGCAGCGCGGGTTGGTCGCTGTCGGTGGAATGGTCGGTTCCTTGGCCGAATACGACTTGTTCAGCGGCTGTATCCGCTTTCCCTGTTACAGCGCGAGCTTTGGACTCTTCAGTTATCGGTTCAGTGACGAACTCATGTGGGAGCGGCGCGTGTTCACGCGGTTCCTGCCGCTCGACCTCTTCGGCGGGTTCCGCGTGTTCGGTGAGAGCCGGAGCGGTAGCCGCATGCTCTTCATCAGCCGTTTCGTGGTGACCGCGCTTGCCGTGCGCGGCCTCCTGCTGACCCCGCCCCAGCTTGCGGTTGTTGCGCTCCTTGCGCCGCGACTTGTGCTTGCCGCCCGACTCGGACGCGGCCGCTTGCGCAGCCTGCGCTTCATACGAATGTTCGGCCGCCTGTTCGGCCGATACCGCTTCAGCCGACCCCGTTTCGGCAGACTCCGCCGCGGTTTCGCCGATGGTTTCACTTGCCGCTTCACTCGCAACGTTCACGGCTGTGCTTCGATAGACGTACGCGCCTGACTTTTCATCGCGGCCGAATTCGAGCAGCCCGCGCGCCTGCGCTTCTTCCAGCAGATTGCCGAAAGCGCGAAACCCGTAATACGTCTCGTTGAAATCCGGTTTGCGCCGTTTGATCGCGTTCTTCAGCACGGACGCCCAGATCTTGCCGCTGTCGCCACGTTCGGAAGCGAGCGCGTCGAATGTCTGCACCGCAATTTCAACGGCCTTGCTGCGGCGCTTCTCCAGATCTTCCTTGGGCGGAGCCTTCTCTTCGTCAGGCGCACGTTTGGCTGCCTGCTGGGTGTTCTGCTGCTGACGCGACGATTCGGGCCTCGCGACTGCGCGCTGACTTTCGCGTACGAGATCGTCGTAAAAGAAGAACTCGTCGCAATTCGCAATCAGCAGATCCGAGGTGGACTGTTGCACACCGACGCCGATCACCTGTTTGGCGTTCTCGCGCAGCTTCGACACGAGCGGCGAGAAATCCGAGTCGCCACTGATGATGACGAACGTATTGACGTGCGATTTCGTATAACAGAGATCGAGCGCATCGACGACGAGCCGGATGTCGGCGGAATTCTTGCCCGATTGGCGTACGTGCGGAATTTCGATCAACTCGAAATTGGCCTCGTGCATCGCGCCTTTGAAGCTCTTGTAACGGTCCCAGTCGCAATACGCTTTCTTGACGACGATGCTGCCCTTCAGCAGCAGGCGCTCGAGCACCAGCTTGATGTCGAACTTGTCGTACTTCGCGTCGCGCACGCCAAGCGCGACATTCTCGAAGTCGCAGAACAGCGCCATGCTGACGTTTTCGTTGGATGACGCCATGTGTATCTCCATTGAAGCGGTCGTCGAAGTCGACGAATCGCGACATGATAGCGATTCCAGCGAAGGTGAGCAGCTTTTGTGGTGCGCTCGCACCGATCGGTAGGTGGGAATTTGCAGCCAGCAGTCCAACCGGTGGTTCAGCGGGCGGCTCGATGTCAGTTCCGTTACAGGGTGTCGCGACGGCCTGCGTTGTTCCATGTCGCGCGAGCTTCCAGCACGTCATCGATCAATCCGTATTCCCTCGCTTCGAGCGCCGACATGAAGTTGTCGCGGTCGGTATCGCGCGCGATTTCTTCGATGCTGCGTCCGGTCCGCTCGGCCATCATCGCATTGAGACGCGCTCGTACATACAGCACCTCCTTGGCCTGGATTTCGATGTCCGCCGCGGTGCCCTGACCGCCGCCCGACGGCTGGTGAATCATGATGCGCGCATTGGGTAGCGCATACCGTTTGCCGCATTGACCCGCGGTGAGCAGAAAGGTGCCCATGCTCGCGGCAAAACCCGTGCACAAGGTCGAGACCTCCGGTTTGATGAACTGCATGGTGTCGTAAATCGCTAGGCCGTCATACACGGAGCCGCCGGGCGAGTTGATGTAAAAAGAAATATCCTTGTCGGGGTTCTCCGATTCGAGAAACAGCAATTGCGCGACGATCAGACTGGCTGACTGCTCGTTCACGGGCCCGACAAGAAAGACGATGCGCTCGCGCAGCAGGCGGGAGTAGATGTCATAGGCACGTTCGCCCCGGCCGGATTGTTCGATCACCGTGGGCACAAGGCCGAGGCCGGAGACAGACGGGTAACTGGAAGGCATGGATTCCTCGTTCAGGATGGATGGCGCGGGCATTCCGGGATGCGCAGGCCGCCGCGGATCAGAAGCCGCGTGACATGCGCCGGTTGTTGCTCATTTGACGAAGCAGCCGCTGGCGTTGTGACAGGTTGTGACAGCGAATTTTTTTGCGCCGCGCTGTCACATCACCGGTTGCCCATGCGTCAAGCTCAGGAATACCGAGCATGACGCGCGCCTGAGCCATGCCACCGGTATGCAGCCGCTTTTTCACCACGCACCATCGGGAGGTCTACGCATGACGGAACAGGGAATCGACAAGGCATCCAGTTTCGAGGCCGCGCGCGCCCGTCTGCTGGCACTCGCATATCGGATGCTCGGCAGTCGCGCGGAGGCCGAAGACGTGGTGCAGGATGTCTGGCTCAAATGGCACCTGGCCGATACGCAGGCGGTGCAAACGCCGGTCGCGTGGCTCACCACGCTCACCACGCGCACGGCGATCGACCGTCTGCGTCATGCACAGCGCGAGCGTGCGTCACAGGCTAGCGGCTGGTTGCCGGAGCCGTGGCTCGACGAGGTCGCGCCATCGGCGGAGGAGTTGGCGTTGCGAGCGGCAGATATGTCGTACGGCGTGATGCTGCTTCTCGAACATCTGAAACCAGACGAACGTGCGGCGTTTGTCCTGCATGAAGCGTTCGAGTGCGGTTATGCGGAAATCGCCTCGATTCTCGAGCGCACGCCGGCCGCTTGCCGGCAAATGGTTCATCGCGCCAAGGAGCGTCTGAGACGTGCGGGGGCGCCGTTGGAGCGGCCCGATCCGGCGGTGCATGGGCGAATCGTCGAGCGTTTGCGCGCGGCGCTCGAAGCGCAAGACCGGGCGGGCCTGCTACAGCTTTTCAGCGATGCGCCGCAACTGATCAGCGACGTACCTTTGTACGTTCCGCCCCCTCAGTTCCCCACAGCCAACCCGGCCCTTCGAGCACAAGGGCCAACGCCTGAAACCGAAGCGCAACGCGACCGCGAACCGGGTTCAGGTCCGAAGTGGATGGCTGTAGTCACATCGCTCGCGCAACAGGCGAGCCATGCGGAGGTGGTGTCGATGGCGGGTGCGGTGTGCATCGCACTGTTCTGCGACGGCGAGATCGTCGGGTTAATCGACGTGGTGACGGATGGAAAAACGGACCTTTCGGCGAAAATCGTCTCGCTGCGCATCCTGACCAGCGCCGCGCATCTGCAGGCGGCCAACCGGATGCTGGGCCGTGATGCGATCACGGAACTGCTTGCCCGCATCAAGGACCATCCGGGGGCGTCAGTTACGGTGAGCCGCGACTTCCCAGTTGATGTCGACGCATAGCACCTGCGTACCATGCGACGTGTGCGCGGCAATCGAGGCGGTCACGCACAGATGCGCTTCGTTGATCGACAGATACGGCGGCGTCAGATTAACCCGCCCCGGTTGACGCATCGCCTGAATGAAGTACGGGCGGCGCTCCCAACTCGCGCCTTCGGAATGCAGCAGCGGGCTGAAGCGCTTTGCGCGTTGCGATGTGCGCCCCGGCGGCAGCACGTTGTCGCCGATCTGCCGCCCCGAACCGTCCAAAACAAAGCAGCGCGCCGTTTCTCCGAGCGCGAGCAGAGGTGCGCTCGCCTGCGTGATCGATTCCCCGGCAACCAGCTGCGCGGCGGCTGCCTCGAGCGCCGTGACATACGGCGCGAGCCGCGCGGATTGCGCTTTCTCTCGAGCGGCAACGCGTTCGCGCAACGAAGCGGAGAGCGAATCCATCAGGCCAGCGGCAACTTGCGGCTTGACGGGTTCGACGCTCGGACCCGCGAAAAATGCGCCCTGGACGAAGTCGACATTGCATTCGAGCGCGATCAGCGCATCACGTTCGGTGCTCAGACCGCCCATCAGCACCAGTTGCCCAGACTCGTGCAACAGAGAGACGAGGCCCGGCAACACGCGCTCGATATGCGAGTGTTCACTCGCTTGCGCGAGGATGCAGCGGTCGAGCGTGACGATGTCCGGCCGCAGATTCCACACCCGGTCGATGTTCGAATGCTTGGCGCCAAAGCCGTCGAGCGCGATCAGGAAACCGGCCTTGCGCAGCGAATCGACGATTTCGGCGAAGCGCGTGGTTTCGCCGCCAGCCTGTTCGGATACTTCGAGCACCACGCGCTGCGGCGGCAGGCCGAGCGCCTTCAGGCTGGCAAGCAGCGCGTCGCCGTAGCTGGTGTCCATCAGTGCGGCCGGATGCAGGCTGAGGAAGAGCCATTCGTCGTGGCTGTCGAATGCGTTGAAGTTGCCGAGGTGCAGCGATTCGGCCAGCCGTCCGAGTTCCAGCAGATCGCCGCGTCGCGCGGCCTGCGTAAAGACTTCGTGCGAGGGCACTTGCCGCTCATGCTCGTCGTGCACGCGCAGCGACGCGTGATACCCGATCGCGCGCCGGTGCGATACCGAAAAGACCGGCTGAAACACGCTGAAAACGGTGTAGCCGCCATAGAGAACGGTACGCCGGGAGCCTTCGTCGCCGGCCATCGGGCGTGGTGGCTGGAAGCCGGGAGGATCGAGTTCGATCATGCTCATCGTGTCAGTCGTGTGGAAATGGCGGCGCTTGCTGGGCCAGGCAGGAGTTCGCGCGCGCAGACCAAGAGTTTACAGGATAGACGAGCAAGAACTATGCGCGTGTTCGAACAAAGCTCGAGCGTCCACCAGCAATGCTCCGAGGAAATCGTTGTGCGCCCGCCGCGGTACGAAGGCGATAACGCGCACTTCGCTGGTGCGGGACGCGCCCTGTTGCGGGTCGGCGACGCTGTGCAAGCGTGCTGCGTGCGGCGCGCGCGGAGCGATGCCCGGAAATCCGTTCGCGACTGCACGAGGATGCGTCGTCCTGGCTCGTGCGGCTTTCAAGTTCGCTCCGAAGGATCGGTCTTTTTCGCGGGCGTGCGAATCTCCGGCGACAACTGCGCAAAGATCCATGACGAGCATGCGGTGATGATGCCGACACAGAGGAACGTCGCATGAAACGCGGGCAGCGAATTGGCGCCAGTCGCGCGTTGCATGATGCCGGTAAAGGTTGTCAGCAACGCACCGGCCACCGTCACGCCGAGACTCATCGAAAGCATCTGCACGAGCGAAAACAGGCTATTGCCGCTGCTGGCGCCGCCGGTGCCGAGGTCCTTCAACGTCAACGTGTTCATCGCGGTGAACTGCATCGAGTTCACGCCGCCGAAGATCGCCAGTTGCACGAGCCGCAGCCACAGCGGCTGATGCGTGCTCGTGAGCGCGAAACTCGCCATCATCAGACCGACCAGAATCGTGTTCGCCATCAGCACGCGCCGGTAGCTGTACTTCAGAATCAGCTTCGTCACGAGGCGCTTCGTCGCCATGCCCGCGGCCGCCACGGGCAGCATCATCAGCCCGGCTTCGAATGCGCTATAGCCGAGGCTCACCTGCAACAGCAGAGGAATCAGGTAGGGCATCGAGCCGCTGCCGATCCGCGCGAACAGATTACCGAGCAGCCCAACGCTAAACGTGTGGATCTTGAACAGATCGAGCGGGAAGATCGGCGCGGGCACGCGCACCGCGTGCAGCCCATACGCAACGAAGCACGCCATGCTCAGAATCAGCAGCACCAGCACCGTCGCATGTTGAATGCCGAACTCGGTGCGGCCGTCGAGCGCGAACGAAATCGCCACCATGCCCACCACCAGCAACAGGTAGCCGCCAAGGTCGAATTTGCTCGTGTGTTCGTTGCGGCTATCCGGCATGAAGATAAACGTCGCGATGCAGCCCACGATGCCCACCGGCACGTTGATCAGAAAGATCCAGTGCCACGACGCGATCTTGACGAGCCAGCCACCGAGCGTCGGTCCGATCAACGGTCCGATCAGCCCCGGAATCGCCACGAACGACAACGCCGGCAGATAGCGCTCAGCCGGGAAGGTTCGCAGCACCGCGAGCCGCCCAACCGGCAGAAGCATCGCGCCGCCCACGCCTTGCAGAACACGAAAGAGCACCAGTTGGTTCAGCGTATGCGCGTTCGCGCACAGCAACGAGCCCACCGCGAACACGAGGATCGCACTGAAGAACACGCGCCGCGTGCCGAGTCGGTCGGCGAGCCAACCGGACACGGGGATCATCACCGCCATCGTCAGCGAGTAGGCGATCACCACCGATTGCATGCGCAGCGGCAGTTCGCCGAGGCTTGTCGCCATCGCGGGCAGCGCGGTGTTGACGATCGTCGAATCGAGCGTCTGCATGAAGAAGCCGGTGGCGACCAGCCACAGCATCACGGTCAGCGAGCGGGGCGAAGGACCCGAGGGGATATCGGGAGCGAGGGCGGGCGGAGGCGGCGTCGTGGACATATGAGGCGGCTGGGCGCGCTCGGTCGGGTTGGGACTCGCTATTCTAGGGAAAAGCGGGTCCCGGCGCAGCGGGCGGCGCAGCGTTGCGCGGGTGTCGGCGCTGCGTCACGGCCGCGCTCCGCGCCGTGTTCACGCATCAGGCGGCAACTGCGCCGCCGCATGAAAAAACGCCTGCGCCCGTGGCTCGTTGCCAAACGCCACATGAATCCTGATCCACGGGCTCACCTCCCGGTTCGGCCTGAAGTGTTGTCCAGGCAGCACCGTCACTCCGAGGGGCACGCCGCATTCAACGAGCCGCTCGGCGTCCGCGACATGCGGCACGCGTGCCCACACGAACTTGCCACCCGCTGGTTCTTCGAAGATCTCCCAGCCGGCATCTTCGAGTGTCTGGACGGTCGAGCCGAGCGCGCCGCGCATCTGGCGGCGCAGTCGCTCCAGATATTTGCGATATGCGCCGCGCTCCAGCATCGACACCGCCACCGCTTCGGCAAAGCGCGAACAGCCGATGCTCGTCAGCATCTTGATGTCGACCAGGTCCTTGATGATCGCGTGACTCGCAACCACGTAGCCGACCCGCAGCGAAGACGACAGCGTTTTCGACAATCCGCCGATGTAGATCACCTGTTCGAGTTGGTCGAGGGTGGCCAGGCGGTCGGTGAGCTCGGTCTGAAAATCCGCGTAGATATCGTCCTCGATGATCTGGAAGCCATGCTCTCGCGCCATTTGCAGCAAACGGAATGCGACCTGCGGTGCGACCGTGGTGCCGGTCGGATTGTGGAACACGGTGTTGATGAGCAGCAATCTGGGCCGGTGCAGCTTCAGTTGCGCCTGCATCGTGTCGAGGTCGGGACCATTGCCGGTGCGTGGAATGCCGATTAGCTTCATGCCGTGCAGGCGCAACAGGCCGTACAGGTTGTAGTAACCGGGGTCCTCGACAAAGATCGTGTCGCCTGGCTTGAGCATGTAGCGCACCAGCAGATCGAACGCCTGGCTTGCGCCATTGGTGATCAGAATCTGCGATGCGTCTGCCTGGATGCCCAACTGGCCAATGCGGCCGCGCAACTGTTCGCGCAAGACCGGGTTGCCGAGCGGCGTCGCGTACTCGACCATGCTAGCCGGATCGGTTCGCGACACGTGGCGGATCGCTTGCGCAATGCCATCGATGTCGCGCCAGCTTTCGGGGATGAAACCGGTGCTGAGCTTCAGCGTCTCGCCCGGAAAGTTGAATTGCTCGAGCAGATGGTCCGACTCGACATCGGCGCGGCGCGGGTCCGAAGTGCCCTGGCAGCGCATGTCGGTCGGTTGGCGATCGGCGACGTAAAAGCCGGAGCCGTGGCGCGAGTCGACATAGCCGAGCGACACCAACCGGTCGTATGCCTCGATCACCGGAAAGCGGCTTACGTCGAAGTCGGCGGCGAACTGGCGGATCGACGGCAGCTTTGAGCCAGGATGCGCATTGCGCGAGCGGATCCACGCCGAGACGCCCGCGACGATCTGCTCGGTCAGCGGCACGCCGTTGTCCCGATCGAGCTGGATTTCGAGTTTCATACGCCTGCCTTCTGTCGCCGGCCTGCGAGCGCGAAAGTCTTAAACCTGCGCCGCGCGAGCGATGTCAACTGTTCGGTTTTTTGACTGAACAGTTCCGATGAAAGTGTTCGGAACTGTGCATGGGTCTCCGATCATCGCACGTCAATAATCGGTACAACAGAAAGTTCATCGAGGAGAACGGCGATGCGAGAAGTGCGAGTTTTCGAGCTGGAACATGGCGAGCCCGTCAGGGCCTGGCGGGTTGCGCGTCCGACGATTTTCAAGGTGATCGGCGGCAACGTCTGGCTGACCGTCGAGGGCGAGCATGAGGATCACTGGCTGGCGGAGGGGCAGTCGATCGAGTTGGCGCGTGGATCGGTGGCATGGATCAGCACCGGGCGGGCCGGGGCGTGTTTTGCGCTGGCGAGCGGCTCGGAACGCCGGTTGCCGACGCTGCTATTCGGCTGGCCGATGCCGGCCTGGCTGGCGCGTCGGCCGGGCGTGGTCTGATGCAGGGCGAACGGCGAGCCGCCTCTTCCTGGTCCCTACGCAGCACCTCCCGCCTCATACTCCCCGATATACCGCGCCCGCGGCCGGATCAACCGGCCATCGCGCGCCTGCTCCATCGCGTGCGCGATCCAGCCGACCACCCGCCCGAGCGCGAACAGCGTGAACGCGGCCCCGCTCGGCAAGGCGAGCACGCGCTCGATCGCGGCAAGCGCGAAATCCACAGTCGGCTCCGCGCCGGTCGTGTCGCGCACCGCTCGCGCGACCTGCAGCACCTCGTTGAGCGGCGAGCGGGCTGGCGCGCAGTCGGCGAGCATCGCCAGCAATAATCGCGCGCGCGGATCACCGTCCGGATAGAGCGGATGACCGAAGCCCGACAGCACCGGCCCTTGCGCGCCGTGCTCGTAGCGCGCGAGACGGTTCGCCAGATAGCGGTCCAGCTCGGGCGAGCGCGATGCCTCATCGAGCAGCGCGGCGATGCGCACGGTTTCGCCGCCGTGACGCGGCCCAGAAAGCGCCGCGAGCCCGCCCGCGACCGCACCGAACAGGTGCGTGCCCGTCGACGTGATGCAACGGACCGTGAACGTCGACGCGTTCAGTTCGTGATCCGCGCAGGCGACCAAGGCCGCGCGCAGCAGTCCGCTTTGCTGACGGCTGCGCACCCGCCAGGCCGTCGCGATCTGCCGATGCAGCGGTTCGTTCGACGGCGCCGCCGTCAGCATCGCGGCGGCCAGCAGCCGCATCACGGCGCACGCGGTGTCGAGCTGCGCATCGCGGCCGAGCGCCCACACGCGCGGCATCTGCGCGGCGGCGGCCGGCAGCAGCACCAGCGCGCGATCGAGCGGCGCGCTGTCACTCCACAGCTTGAGCCACGCGGCCCATTGCGCGGGGGCGAGCGGCACGACGGGCGCATCGGCGATGCGCCGCGCGCTGCATTCCCACAACAGCGCCGCGACCTCTTCGAGTGACGCACTGCGCGCGAGCTCGATCGCATCGTGCCCGCGATACAGCAGCCGACCGTCCGCGACCAGCGTGATCGACGATTCGAGCACCGGTACGCCCCAGTCGAGCACCTTCTGCGCGACCTTGCCGGCGCGTTTGCCGTCCGCCTTGCGACGCGCGAGGCGGCGCACCTCGGCGGCATCGTAGAGCCGATGCCTGCCTTGCGCATCCGGCGACGAGCCGAGCATGCCTCGGCTTACATACGCGTACAGCGTCGGCAAGCTGACGCCGAGCGTTGCGGCCGCTTCGGCGGCGCTCAGGTAAATCGGGGCTGGCATAAAAGTGCGTATAAACCGAAGAAATCAATATATGTTGATTATCATAATCAAGATTGATTGCCGCAAGGCTCAAATTTAGACTCGGTGTACCTGCTTCCTGTCCGCGCGGCCAGCGCGCCCGATCCCATGACGCCCGAACTCGCCCTCAAGCACATCTGGACCCTCGCCGGCTGCGATCCGGTCGCGCTGCACGCCGTGTCGCTCGCCGGCGCGGATCCCGGCTTGCCGTCGGTCTACCGTGTCGGCAGCCTCGCGGCGTCGACCATCGCCGCGACGGGCCTCGCCGCCGCCGAATACTGGCGCTTGCGCAGCGCTCGCCTGCAGCAGGTGTCGGTGCAGATGCGTCGCGCGCTGGCGGCGTTTCGCAGCGAACGCTATTTGCGGATCGACGATGGGCCGCCGCCCGCGCTGCGCGATCCGGTCACCGGCTTCTATGAAACGGGCGACGGCCGCTGGATCCAGCTGCATACGAATTTCGCGCATCACCTGAAGGGCGTGCTCGAGGTGCTCGGCTGTGACAATGGGCGGCCCTCGGTGGCGGCCGCGATTCGCGGCTGGGAGGGCGCGACGCTCGATCAAACGCTCGCCGACGCGGGCCTGTGCGCCGCCTTGATTCGCACGCCCGACGAATGGGCCGCGCTCGAGCAGGCCAAAGCGATCGCGCGCTTGCCGCTGTTCGAGATCGAGCGCATCGGCGACGCCCCGGCCGAGCCGCCGCGCCACGCCGCCGCTGGCGCTGACCCCGGTATCGACCGCCCGCTCGCAGGTGTGCGGGTGCTGGATCTGTCGCGGATCATCGCGGGACCGGTGGCCGGCCGCGCGCTCGCGCATCATGGCGCGGACGTGTTGACGATCAACGGGCCGCATCTGCCGAACATCGCGCCGCTCGTGATCGACAACGGCCGCGGCAAGCGTTCGGCAATCGTCGATCTGCGCGAGGCGGCAGGCTGCGACACGTTGCGCGGACTCGCGCGCGACGCCGACGTGTTCCTGCAGGCCTATCGTCCGGGCGCGCTCGAGGCGCGCGGCTTCGGGCCGGACGAGCTGGCACGGCTGCGGCCCGGCATCGTCTATGTCTCGGTGTGCGCGTACGGGCACACAGGGCCGTGGGCGCAGCGACGCGGCTTCGATAGTCTGGTGCAGTCGGCGAGCGGCATCGCGTGGACCGAGCGCGCGGCGGCGGGTTCAGCCGAGCCGCGGCATCTGCCGTGTCAGGCGCTCGATCACGCGACCGGCTATCTGGCCGCGTTCGGCGCGATGGTCGCGCTCGCGCGGCGCGCTCGCGAGGGCGGCAGCTGGCATGTGAAGGTGTCTCTTGCGCAGACGGGGCGTTGGCTGCGGTCGTTCGGGCTGCTGGCCGACGGGCAGCAGGCGCCCGAGGTGTCGCTCGACGATGTGCGCGATTGCGTCGCGAGCGTGCAATCGGAGTTCGGGCGTGTGCTTGGCGTGCTGCCGGCGGAGGAACTGGAGCAGACGCCTGCGTTTTATGCGCTGCCGCCGGCGCGCATCGGCGCGCACGAAGCCCGGTGGACGTGACGGTTGGAGCGGGCGGCGCGTTCAGATTGGGAACGCGGCGTACCTGACCGCCCGCCGTGTCGCAGCTTACTTTCGCAACTCCGCCACGAAGTCGTAGTAATCGTTGCGGCAGTACGTGTCCGTCAGTTCGATCGCGCGTTGATCCGCCGTATAACCCACGCGCGTGATCAACAGCAACGCCTCGTTCGGCGCGATGCTCATCTGCTGCGCGATCTCGTCGCTCGCGTTCACCGCGCGGAAGTGCTGCAACGCGCGCACGATCGTCAGTCCGCGATTCTCCAGATACGTGTACAGCGAGTCGCCGATTGCCTGTGGATCGGGAATCACCGCGGCCGGGAACGTCGAATTCTCGACCGCCATCACGATGCCGTCGGCGAGCCGCAGCCGCCGCAGCCGCGTGACCGCGGCGGCCGGCGACAGACCCAGTTGGATCACCTCATCGCGATTGGCCGGCGAGATTTCGCGCGACAGCCACTTCGAACTCGGCGTGAAGCCGCGCCGCCGCAGCATTTCGCTGAAGCTCGACAGACGCGACAACGGATCTTCGTAGCGCGGCGTGATGAAGCTGCCCGCGCCTTGGGTGCGGCGGATCAAACCCTGCTCCACGAGCAGCGCGATCGCCTTGCGCGACGTGATGCGCGACACGCCGAGCGCCTCCGACAGCACGCGCTCCGAAGGCAGCGCCTCGCCGGCGTTCCAGCGGTTTTCGTGGATCGCGCTGCCGAGCTTGCGGGCAAGTTGCAGATAGAGCGGCGTGTCGTTTTCCGGGTCCGGGCGCAGGTCGCGCCAGCGGTCTTCCGAGGCAGAGGTCATGGGGCTCACGCAAGATGGGCAAGCGGCAATTTTAAAACATCGGCGCGTCCCGTTATAGCGGGCTTTTGCCAGGCGCGCCGTTGCGAGGCCGCGGAGCCGCTAAACTCGTAGCCAGGTTTTTAGTAGCATGCGTTGCGTGATGAGGCGGCGGGCCAGCGCATCGCATCTGGATCGAGCCACTTTCGAGGAGTCAGCATGACGAGCGAGATCGCAAGCGTGAGTCTGCCGGGCGGCGAGCGCATGCCAGCACTGGGGCAGGGCACGTGGGAAATGGGCGAGCAGCGGGCACGACGCGCGGCGGAAATCGCTGCGCTGCGCTGCGGCATCGAACTCGGCATGACGCTGATCGATACCGCCGAAATGTACGGCGACGGCGCGACCGAGTCGCTGCTCGGCGAAGCGCTCGCGGGTTTGCGCGACAAGGTGTTTCTGGTCAGCAAGGTGTATCCGCACAACGCCAGCCGGCGCGGCGTGATCGCCGCGTGCGAGCAGAGCCTGAAGCGTCTGAAAACGGACCGGCTCGATCTGTATCTGCTGCACTGGCGTGGTTCGGTGCCGCTCGCAGACACCGTCGACGGCTTCGAGGCGCTGCGGCGCGCGGGCAAGATCCGTCACTGGGGCGTCAGCAACTTCGATACCGACGACATGGAAGAACTCGTCGCGACGCCAGGCGGCGACGCGTGCGCGACCAACCAGATTCTGTACAACGTGGCGCGGCGCGGGCCGGAGTTCGATCTGTTGCCGTGGCTCGCCGCGCGCGGCATGCCGGCGATGGCGTACAGCCCGGTCGATCATGCGCGGCTGCCGAAACGCTCGCCGCTCGACGATATCGCCGACGCGCGCGGCGTCTCGGTGTTTCAGGTGGCGCTCGCGTGGGTGCTGGGCAAGCCCAATGTGTGCGCGATTCCGAAGGCGGCGCGCGTCGAGCATGTGCGCGACAACCATCGCGCGTCGCAACTGGTGCTGGAAGCCGGCGAACTCGCCGCGCTCGACGCGTACTTCACGCCGCCGCGCGGCAAGCGTGCGCTGGAGATGTTGTAAGCGCCGGCGCGGCCGCCGTCCGTTGCGCAACGGCGGCGCGCGAGGCTCGAAGCGCTGTGGGCGTCGATGACGCCGCTCGCGCTGACGCGGCGTTCAGGTGCAGGGATGGTGCTGATGCACGGAGCCGAGCACGGCGACTTCGGCGGGGGTGTGCTGCAGCGCGTCGTCCGGCACCTGGGCGGCATCGGCGAGGAAGTCGTCGACGATCGACGACACCGCCACGTCGCGCAGGCATAGCGACACGCGCTGCGTTTCGTTGGCGGGGAGGGTTGCTCGTTGCGAGAGGAACAGCACGCCGTATTGATAACCGTGGATGATGCCGCGGATCGCGCCGACGCATTGCCCTTGCGCGACGTTGTCGTGGCGCTGTTTGCAGCTCTGGACGAGCGAGTAGGCGGAGAAGCTCGGGTCGACCGGTGGTGCCGCTTGCGACAAGGTTTGCGCCATTGGCTGCGCGGGTGTTTGCGCATTGGCGAGCGATGCGAGGCCCAGGGCGGCAGCGGTCAGCACGGCGGCTGCCGTGCGGGTCGCGGAGGGGGGGACGCTTCTATGCATGTTGTGGGCCCTCATATCGAACGATGAATTTGATATGAGGCGGTCGTCTCGGATTGGTTCCATAACACTCGCACGCAATGGAGGTTGTGTTTCCGCCGCTCGCGGTGCGGTTCGCGCGATGGCGCGAGGCGCGGCGCGCGCGCGCTCCGAGCCATTCCGTCAGCGCGCGCCGAAGGCGGGCGGGCCGCTCCGACCGGCCTCCGGCGGTGACGCCCGACCGGGGGATCGGGACATCACCGCCGTTGCCAGCGGATAGCGGACAGTATGCCGGGACATGTCGCTGGCGGGTAGGGCGCGGGGGCTCCCTACCCGGGGCAACGGGCGACGCCTAGTGCCCGTTCCCGCCACCGTTGCCACTGCCGCCGCTGCCGCCACCCTTGCCTCCGTGACCGCCGCCGAAGCCTCCGCCAAAGCCTCCGCCGAACCCGCCACCGAAGCCACCACCGAAGCCACCACCATTCGCACCGCCGAAACCACCGCTAGGGCCACCGCTGGAGCCACCACCTGGGCCACCGCTGGAGCCTCCGCAACCGCAGCCGCCGCTCCCGCTGCCGCCGCTGCTTCCGCCTCCGCCGCTGCCTCCACCGCCGCCACCGCCTCCACCGCCTCCACCGCCGCCACCGCCTCCGCCTCCGCCTCCGCCTCCGCTTCCACCGCCACCACCACTACCGCTATTTCCCTTACTGCCCGTGCCCGCACCGCCACTCCCACTTCCGCTCCCTGAACCCGCCGCCCCGGCGCCGCTGTTGCCGCTTGCGCCAGCACCGCTATTGCTCGAACTCGCCGCGCCGCCATTACCGCTGCCGTTGCCACTGCCGCCGCCGAGCCGCCCGCAGCCCGGACCGCCGAGCCCGCCGCAGCCGGCCGGCGCGAACACCGAGGCGGCATCGTCGGCGGCCGTGGCCGTGCCAGCCTCGGCGCCGGTTGCCGCGCCGTCGTTCTGCGCGAGCAGCAGCGGCGTTGAATCGCCGGGTTGCACCCGCAACGCGTCGGCCAGCACAATCCAGCGAGGGATCACGTCCGTCGACGCCCCGTACGCGGTCCCGCCCGCCAACACCGCGACCCCCGCGAGGACCACCGCGCCGCGCATCATTGCACAGTAGTACTGATCTGATTTTCCGGTCTTCATCGCGCGTCTCCAGAGCGAAGGACGGTACCTCGCTGCCGCCTTCGCGAGCTGCCCCAGCGCCGGCCAACCTGTCTGCACGCGGGTCTTGTCGAACCCCCGGTCCGTTGTGTCGAAGTTGTCCGTGCGTCGCTGCCGTGCTGATCGCGCGAGGTCGCGCCATCGCGTGGTGACGCTCGTCGTGCGGATATGCGCGGCGTTGCGCGCCCGGTTTGGCTTCGAATCTCTGGCCGCTAATTTAGCGATATCCATGCCACGCGTCGCAAAGCCTTGAAGCGACACGGGCGATATCGGGATGTGCGATGCGCACGCCGGAAAAACGCCTCAAAACGTTGCGACGATGAAACGCGCGGACGCAAAAGCGTGTTCCGACGCGGGATTCGTTAAGAGGGGCGGTGTGAGTCGATGAGGTTCGAGTCGACGCTAGCTGGCGTTTTCCGCCGCATCGTCGGAGTTGCCGCCATTCGTCGGGTCGCCCGCGTTGTCGTCGCGCGGCTCGCTTTGCAGCTCGCGAAGTGTGGCGACCGGAATATGGCAGCGAATCCGGTGCGCGCAAGACGAATCGGCGGCGCCGTCCGCGTCGAGAAACGGCGGGTCCTGCTGCTCGCAGATCGCGCCGAGCTTGCGTGGACAGCGCGTGTGAAACACGCAGCCCGACGGCATCGCGCCGGGCCCGGGCAACTCGCCGGTGAGACGGATACGCGTACGTTGATGCACCTCGCCGGACGCGCCGTCGCCCGGCAGCGTCGGCACGGCGGACAGCAGCGCCTCGGTATAGGGATGCTGCGGTCCATCGAACACGGCCGCCGCCGGCCCGATTTCGAGCAGGCGGCCGAGGTAGAGCACCGCGATGCGATCCGACACATAGCGGACCACGTGCAGATCGTGCGAGATGAATACGTAGCTGACGCCGCGCTCGCGCTGCAGATCGGCGAGCAGGTTCAGAATCGCGGCCTGCACCGACACGTCGAGCGACGAAGTCGGCTCATCGCACACGACGACGCGCGGTTCGCCGGCGAACGCGCGCGCAATCGCGACGCGCTGCTTGAGTCCGCCCGAAAGCTGGCGTGAACGTGCGTCCAGATAGCGCTCGGGCAGCCGCACGGCGTCCGTCAGCGTGGCGAGCCGTGCGTCGATCTCGGGCCCGCGCAGCGCGGTGAAGCGCGCGAGCGCACGGCCGATCAGCCGCTTGACGGAATGCGCGCGATTGAGCGCCGAGTCCGGATTCTGGAACACGATCTGCAGCGATTTCAGCTGCTCGTCGCTGCGTCGTGTGACGCGCGCGGCGAGCGGGGCGCCGTCGAGTTCGAGCACGCTGCCGGCATCGGGTGCGAGCAGGCCGAGCAGCAGCCGCGCGAGCGTTGTCTTGCCGCTGCCCGATTCGCCGACGAGGCCGAGCGTCTCGCCGCTCGCGAGTTCGAGCGACACGTCGTCGACCGCGCGCAGCGGGACGCCCGATACGTGGAATGTTTTCGACAGGTTCCGGGCGCGCAAGACCGGCCCAGAGGGCGCGCGCGGCGCCGCATTGGATGATGCGGCCGCCACCGGCGCCGCGCTCGATGTCGCACGCGGCAGTTCGATCGCACGCTCGTGATAGTGGCAGCGCGCCATCTGATCGCCATGCCGGGCGCCGAGGCGATAGGGCGGCGGCGCGTCGCGGCGGCAGCGCTCGTCGGCGAGACGGCAGCGCTCCGCATAGATGCAGCCCTGCGTGACCGAGCCCGGCAGAGGCAGGCCGCCCGCGATCGTATCGAGCCGCTCGCTGTCCTTGCTGCGTCCGGCCGTCGGCAGGCAGCGCAGCAACCCGACCGTGTACGGATGACGCGGCCGTGCGAACACGTCCTGGGTCGCGCCTTCCTCGACCAGCTTGCCCGCGTACAGCACGCCGACGCGTTCGCACATGCGGCCGATCACCGCGAGGTTGTGGCTGATGAACAGCACCGCGGTGCCGAGTTCCTCGCGCAACCGTGCGACGAGGTCGAGCACTTCCGCTTCGACGGTCGCATCGAGGCCGGTAGTCGGTTCGTCGAGAATCAGCAGCGCGGGGTTCGACGCGAGCGCCATCGCGATCACGACGCGCTGCTGCATGCCGCCCGACAATTGATGCGGATAGCTGTTCATCACGCGCTCGGGCGCCGCGATGCGGACGCGTTTGAGTATCTCGAGCGTGCGTTGCAGCGCCTCGTCGCGCGCGACGCCGGCCGCCTCGAATGCTTCGGAAACCTGACGGGCGATCGTCAGCGATGGATTCAGTGCGCGCCCCGGGTCCTGGTAGACCATCGAGACGGTCGTCGCACGCATGCTGCGCAGCGCGTCGGCACCCAGCTTCTGCACGTCCTCACCGGCGATTACGATCTTGCCGGCCTTCACCTTGCCGTTGCGCGGCAGATAGCGCAGCGTCGCCATTGCCACGGTCGACTTGCCGCAACCGGATTCGCCGACGAGCCCATACGCCTCGCCGCGTCGCACGCGAAACGATACGTCCTGCAGCACTTCGCGATCGCGTCCGCGGATCCGGTAGGTGACCGTCAGGCCGACCACGGTCAGCGCATCGGTGCGATCGCTTTTCGACACGTCGAACGCCGCGAACGAGGAGGGCGGTGGGCCGTTCATTGGTCGAGCACTCCCTGCACGCCGTCGGCGATCAGATTGACGCCGACCACCAGTGACGCGATCGCGCCCGCCGCAAACACGACGGTCCACCACGCGCCCCCCGCCATCAACGTGTACGACTCGGACAGCGCGAGCCCCCAGTCGGCCGACGGCGGCTGGATGCCGAAGCCGAGAAACGACAGCGTCGCGACTGCGAAGATCGCATAGCCGAGCCGCACCGTTGCTTCGACGACGATCGGCGGCAGCACGTTCGGCAGGATCTCCGCGAACATGATGTACGGCGCGCGTTCGCCGCGCAGCTGCGCGGCGGCCACATAGTCGAGATGCCGCTCTGCGAACACGGCGGCGCGCACGGTGCGGGCTGTTATCGGCGTGAAGGTGGTGCCGATCACGAGAATCACCGTGAAGTTCGACGCACCGACCGCGGCGAGCGCGAGCAGCGCGACGATCACGAGCGGCAGCGCGAGCACCGCGTCGATCATGCGGCCGATCACGTCGTCGACCCAGCCGTCGAAGTAGCCGACCACCAGGCCGAGCGCGGTGCCCGCCGCGGTGCCGAGCAGTGTTGCGAGCGGCGCGATCGTCAGGATGTCGCGCGCGCCGACGATCACGCGCGAGAATACGTCGCGGCCGAGCTGATCGGTGCCGAACCAGTGTGTGCGATCGGGCGGCGTCAGCGAATTGAGCGGATCGGACGCGTATGGATCGAGATGCACGAACCACGGCCCGGCGATCGCGCAGACGATCCACCACGCGACGATCAGCGCGCCCACGATGAAGGTCGGCGAACCGAGCAGCAGGAGGAGGCGCGGGAAACGCGGCTCGGAGCCCGGTGCGCCTGGCGCGGGCGAGCCTGGTGGCGTCGATGAAGCCGGCGGCACGGTCGTATTCATTCGGCGGTCCTTACCCGCAGTCGCGGATTGAGCAGCACGTGCAGCGCATCGGCGACCAGATTCGCGAGCGTATAGACGACGCCGATCGTCAGTACGCCCGCTTCGAGCATTGGAAAATCCTTCGCCTTGGCGGCGTTGTAGATCAGCGAGCCGATGCCCTGGTAGCGGAACAGCGTCTCGACCACCACGAGTCCGCCGATCATGTAGCCGAGTTGGGTGGCGGCGACGGTGATCGTCGGCAGCAGTGCATTGCGCAGCACGTGCCGCCAGATCACGACGTGGCGCGGCAGGCCCTTGAGGATCGCGGTGCGCGTGTAGTCGGCGTCGAGCGCTTCGACGGTGCCCGCGCGTGCCATTCGCGCGATGTAGCCGAAGAACACGAGGACGAGCGGCAGCACCGGCAGCACCAGATGGCGCAGCTGTTCGAGCACGCTCGCATCGGGCGGAGATGAGGCCTCGATGGGCAGCCAGCGCAGCCACACGCCGAACACGAGAATCAGCACGATCGACGACACGAACTCCGGCACCACGGTCGCCGACAAACCGGCGATGCTGATCGTGCGATCGAGCCAGCGCCCCGCATGCATCGCCGACCACACGCCGCCTGCGATGCCGAGCGGCACGACGACGATGAACGCGAGCAGGCCGAGCTTCGCCGAATGCCCGAGCGCATCGGCGATGAACGGCCTGACCGGTTCGCGATACGCGTACGACAGCCCCATGTTGCCGCGCACGAAATGCGTGATCCAGTCGATGTATTGCGTGAGCAGCGGCCGGTCGGCGCCGAGCTGATGATCGAGCGCGGCGACCGCGCGCGCATCGGCGAGCGGCCCGAGCACCGCGCGGCCGATATCGCCGGGCAGCAGCTGGCCGCCCGCGAACACGATCACCGACAGCAGCCACAGCGTGATCAGCGAAAGACCCGCGCGCGTCGCGAGAAAACGCGCGACGCGGCCCGCGTTGCCGTTCGTCGCGCGCGGCGGACGCGATGTATTCGAGGCGGGAGAGGGCGCCGGAGCCGACATCGTGAGTTCTCCTGCGAAAAGCGAGACGGACAGCGCGCTGCTTACGCGCTGAGCGTCGCGCGATCGAAATACAGTTGCGCGAGCGCAGTGAAGCGCACGCCGTTCACGCCCTTGCGCATCGCGATCAGCTGATCGTAGAAGAACGGGATGATCAGCGGCGTTTCGTCGAGCAATAGCGTCTGGATCTGCCCGGAGATTTTCTTTTGCGTGGCGAGATCGATCGCCGCGACGAACTGCGCGACCAGTTGATCGTATTGCGGATTCTTGAAGTGCGCGGCGTTCCATGTGCCGTTGCTCGTCAGCGTCGCGGTGAGGAACACGTTCGGCACGCCGCGATGGCCGTAATCGGTGATGCCGAGCGGCGAGTCGAGCCAGTCGGATTTGCCCGGCGTGCCCGCGCCGTAGTAGAGCGATTGGCTCTCGACCTTCAGATTGATGCGCACGCCGATCGCCTTCGCGGCGTTCTGCACGACGACCGCGAGGTCGGGGATCTCCATGTATTTTTCGGTGGTCAGCGTGACGTCGAAACCGTTCGGCACGCCAGCCTGCGCGAGCAGCTGCTTCGCCTTCGCGACGTCGATCCTGCGTTGCGGCACGCCCGCATCCGACGATGGAAACACCGGCGCGAACGGGCTGTCGTTGCCGAGTTGTGCGCGACCCTTGAAGAGACCGCGCACGATCACGTCGCGATCGAGCGACAACGCGAGTGCCTGACGCACGCGCTTGTCCTTGAAGAGCGGGCTGTCGTTGCGCATGTGAATCTGGCGGTGCGCGCTCGACTTGACGCCGACCGCCTTGTAGTCCGGATTGTTCAGGATGGCCGCGCCGCCCTGCACGGTGAACGTGCCCATCACGTCGGCCTGATGGCCTTGCAACGCGAGCAGTTGAGCCTGCTCGTCGGCGTAGAACGAAAACTGTACACGTTGCGGTAACGCTTTTTCGCCCCAGTAGTCGGGATTGCGCACGAACGACGCGCCAACCTTCGGCTGATACTTTTCGAATTTGAACGGACCCGTGCCGATGAAACTCTTTTCGTAGTTGCCCGCGAAGTTCGCGGGCAGGATCACCGCGTTGTAATTATCCGAGGAAACGTAGTACGGGAAATTGCCGGTCGGCGCGTCGAGATGAAACTCCACCGTGTGTTCATCGACGACCTTCGCGCCGCCTTTCGACAGCACGCCCTTTAGTACCGATAGCGCGGCCGAGCCGCTCGCGGGATCGGCGAGACGGTCGAAGGTCGCGACCACGTCTTTCGCGCCGAAGCTCTGGCCGTCGTGGAATTTCACGTTGGGGCGCAACTTGAAGGTCCACACGTCGCCCTTGTCGTTCGGCTTCCACGACAGCGCGAGCGCGGGCTTCAGCATCAGCTTCTCGCCGTCGTCGTCGATCAGGAATTCGCCGGTCTGGTTCAGCAGCGCGAGACTCGCGGCGTCAGTCACCGTCAGCGGATCGACAGCGCCCGCCGGCGTCAGATGCGCGACGCGGATCGTCTGGTTCGACGTGGGCGGTGCACCTTGCGCCCGCGATCGCGGCGCGCCGAGCAGGCCGCCACCCGCGAGCGACAGACCGATCACGCTCGCATGTCGTAGCAGCTCGCGGCGCGTGATGCGGCCGGCGACAAACTCGTCGAGGGCGTGGTTGCCGTAGGCGTCGGCTGTGAGGCGGGCTGCGTCCAATGCGTCAGGTGCGAGAAATCGGTCCGCTGGCGTTTTCATCGATGGCGTGTCCAACCCGTTCTGTTGCTGGTTCGGAGGCGTCGCGCGAGCCGCGCGACGGCGCGAGGGCAGCGCGCCTTCCGATGGGCGATGGGATGTGGTGGGGCCGCTATCGCGAAAGGGCAACGCTGTGCAGAGCGGTCTCAGTGTAAGCGATTGCTCGCGGCTCTGGCGCACCCGGGGCGCGCCGCGCTAGTCGATCGGCCGATAAATGACGCGCGGTGTGTCGTCGTCACAACGGTTACCGGACGCGTGCTCGCGAGGGGCGGCCGCGATTGTGGACGGATTGGCGGAGCAACACGGTGCGAAATGCGGTTTCGAACTCCACAAGGTGGAACTCTCAAAGAAACCTACGGTGTAGATCGGTTTCCCGGTAGGCCAGATCACTTATCGTGCCGCCGTATCCGGCCGTCTCCAGCGATGAAACAGCACCGAGCCGATCCAGCACGCCATGAAGGCCGCGACGATCGCATAGCCGAGCGCGCCGAAATGATCGTTGATTCCGACGATCGCATCCGACACCCCGCCGCTCCAGCCGAAGCGATCCGACAGCAGCCCCAGCGCCTCGACGCCGCCAATCACGATCGCGACCATCGCCGACACGAACGTGATGCTCGCGTTGTAGTAAAGCTTGCGCTTCGGGTCGTCCATCGCCCAGCCGTACGCGTGCACCATCAGCACGTTGTCGGTCGAATCGACAAGCGTCATGCCGGCCGTGAAGAGCGCGGGGAACACGAGGATCGAATAGAGCGGCAGGCCAGTGCTGGCCTGCGACGCAGCGATCGCGAGCAGGCCGACCTCGGTCGCGGTGTCGAAGCCGAGCCCGAACAGCACGCCGACCGGATACATGTGCCAGCTTTTCGTGACCAGCCGAAACAGCGGCCGCAATGCGCGCGACAGCAGCCCGGCTGGGGCGAGCGCATCGGCTGACGCTGTGCTCGCAACGTCGCCACGTTGCGTGTGCCGGTAGCGGCGCCACACGTCGCGCAGGACCACGAGATTGACCGCCGCGAGCACCAGCAGGAACGACGCGGAAACCAGTGTCCCGAGCGTGCCGCCAACTTCCTTGAAGCTTTCGAAGCGCCCATTCAGCGAATGCGTGGTCCAGGCGATGCCGATCGTCGCCGCGATCACGATCGTCGAATGGCCGAGCGAAAACGCGAGCCCGATCCCGACCGGTCGCACGCCGGTTTGCATCAGCTTGCGCGTAACGGCGTCGATCGCCGCGATGTGGTCGGCGTCGACCGCATGACGCAGACCGAAGCCATACGCGAGCAGCGCGGTGCCGAGCAGCAGCGGGTAGTGGCGAAACGCGATTAGCGCCCACAGCCATGCGCCGAGGTTGGCGGCGAGCAGCACCGCGTAGAGCGCGACGAGGCGAGGGCGCAGCGAGGCGTTAGGCGTCATGTGGCACGAGCGGATGAATGGATAGGTTGATGAGCGGCTTAGTGATCGTGCGGATGCTTGTGGATCGGATCGACCCAGTAGACGGTTTCCGGCTGCTCGACCGCGTCGATGTTCAAATTGACGACGACCGCTTCATTGTCGCTGCGCACGAGCACGCATTCGAGCGGCTCGTCGGTGCTCGCGTTGATCTCCTGATGCGGCACATAGGGCGGCACGAAGATGAAGTCGCCGGGACCGGCCTCGGCGGTGAATTCCAGATGCTCGCCCCAGCGCATGCGCGCCTGGCCGCGCACAACGTAGATCACGCTTTCGAGCGCGCCATGATGATGCGCGCCGGTCTTCGCATTCGGATGGATCGTCACGGTGCCGGCCCAGATTTTCTGCGCGCCGACGCGCGCCGCGTTGATCGCGGCCGCGCGGTTCATGCCCGGCGTTTGCGCGGTGTTGGTGTCGAGCTGATCGCCGCGGATGACCTTCACGCCGTGTTCGCGCCAGTCGATCTGCTGGCTGGCTTCGGCGGCGTCGTGCTCGGCCCGGTAATGCGGATGTTCGTGATCCTGGCTCATCGTGTCTCCTCCTCGGCTGGCGTGCCGCGTTCGAGTCGTTCGCTTCGGTCTTACGATTCAGGGGCGTGCCGCATGGCTGATCAACATTCTGGCACGTTCAAAAAACGGGTGCGTGGCTCGACGATGCAAACGGCGCCGTAAAAAAAAGCCCGCTCACAGGGAGCGGGCTTCGGCTTGTCGCGCTCAACGCCGCCGCGTCAGCGTCATTGCTTCTTCGCGTTGATCACGGCCTCGGCGACATTGCTCGGCGTCTCGGCGTAATGCTTGAACTCCATCGTGTAGGTCGCGCGGCCCTGGGTGGCCGAGCGCAGCGACGTCGAATAGCCGAACATCTCGGCGAGCGGCACCTCCGCGCGCACCAGCTTGCCGCCGCCGCCCGCGATGTCTTCCATGCCCTGCACCATGCCGCGTCGGCTCGACAGGTCGCCCATCACGTTGCCCATGAAGTCCTCAGGCGTTTCCACCTCGACGGCCATCATCGGTTCGAGCAGGATGGGCTTCGCCTTGCGCATCGCTTCCTTGAACGCTATCGAGCCGGCCATGCGGAACGCGTTTTCGTTCGAGTCGACGTCGTGGTACGAACCGAAAGTCAGCGTGACCTTCACGTCGACGACCGGATAGCCCGCGAGCACGCCGGCTTTCAGCGTTTCCACGATGCCCTTGTCGACTGCGGGGATGAATTCGCGCGGAATCACGCCGCCCTTGATCGCGTCTACGAATTCGTAGCCCTTGCCCTGCTCGGACGGCTCCAGCGAAATCACCGCGTGGCCATACTGACCGCGGCCGCCCGACTGCTTGACGAACTTGCCTTCGACGTCCTCGACCTTGTTGCGCACGGTTTCGCGATACGCGACCTGCGGCTTGCCGACGGTCGCTTCCACGCCGAACTCGCGCTTCATCCGGTCGACCAGAATTTCGAGGTGCAGCTCGCCCATGCCGGAGATGATCGTCTGTCCGGATTCCTCATCGGTCTGCACGCGGAACGACGGGTCTTCCTGCGCGAGACGGTTCAGCGCGATGCCCATCTTTTCCTGGTCGGCCTTGGTCTTCGGTTCGACGGCCTGCGAGATCACCGGGTCCGGGAAGATCATCTTTTCAAGGATGATCACATGATTAGGATCGCAGAGCGTGTCGCCGGTGGTCGCTTCCTTCAGGCCGACGGCCGCGGCGATGTCGCCCGCGTAGACCTCCTTGATTTCCTTGCGCTCGTTCGCGTGCATCTGCAGGATCCGGCCGAGGCGTTCCTTCTTTTCCTTGACCGCGTTGTAGACCGTGTCGCCCGAGTTGACGACGCCCGAGTACACGCGGAAGAAGATCAGCTGACCGACGAACGGGTCGGTCATGATCTTGAAGGCGAGCGCCGAGAACGGATCGTCGTCGTTGGGATGACGCTCGATTTCCTTGTCGTGCTCGTCGTGACCGGTGATCGCGGGCACGTCGACCGGCGACGGCAGATAGTCGATCACCGCGTCGAGCATCGCCTGCACGCCCTTGTTCTTGAACGCGCTGCCGCACAACATCGGCACGATCTGGTTGGCGATCGTGCGCGCGCGGATGCCGTGCTTGATTTCGGCTTCGCTCAGCGGTTCGCCGCCGAGGTACTTCTCGAGCAGTTCCTCGTTCGCCTCGGCCGCGGCCTCGACCATCTTGTCGTGCCATTCCTTCGCGGTGGCCGCGAGTTCAGCCGGGATGTCGCGGTACTCGAACTTGATGCCCTGGCTGTCGTCGTCCCAGTAGATCGCCCTCATCTTCACGAGGTCGACCACGCCCTGGAAGTGCTCTTCCGCGCCGATCGGAATCTGGATCGGCACGGCGACCCCCTTCAGACGATCGCCGATCTGCCGCTGCACGCGGAAGAAGTCCGCGCCGACGCGGTCCATCTTGTTGACGAATGCGATGCGCGGCACCTTGTACTTGTTCGCCTGGCGCCACACGGTTTCCGATTGCGGCTGCACGCCGCCGACCGAGTCGTACACCATGCAGGCGCCGTCGAGCACGCGCATCGAGCGCTCGACTTCGATCGTGAAGTCGACGTGCCCGGGGGTGTCGATGATGTTGATCCGATGCTCGGGATAGTTGCCGGCCATGCCCTTCCAGAACGCGGTCGTGGCCGCCGACGTGATCGTGATGCCGCGCTCCTGCTCCTGTTCCATCCAGTCCATCGTCGCCGCACCGTCGTGAACCTCGCCGATCTTGTGGGTCACGCCGGTGTAGAACAGGATCCGTTCGGTGGTGGTGGTTTTGCCGGCATCGATGTGAGCGCTGATGCCGATATTCCGGTAGCGCTCGATGGGAGTCTTGCGGGGCACGTGAATCTCCTTGTAATGGCGCGCCTGAAACGCATGCCGGGCGACCGCGTGGGCCGCCCGGGGAGTCTGAGTGGTGCTTTATCTGGCGTTACCTTATCGAGATTACAAGGATAGCGCGTCGATTGGTCTTTTGCATGAATCCTGCCAGCCGGCGCGAAGGCTGGTGGCGCGGGGCTGAGCGGGCGAAAAAAAGCCGGCGCCTCGGGTCGAGACGCCGGCTTTTCGCGGGATAGCGTGGCGGGACGGTGCCCCCGCTCAGAGGCCGCTCCGGGGCCATTTACGGGGCTGCACGGACACGCGGACCGGCGGTGAGAGGGTCTTACTGCGTGATACCCGGCACCGGCGGTAAGCCCTGGACCTGCATGCCCGGCTTGATGCCCTTCGCCGAGAACCAGCCCTTGGGCATTTCCAGCGCGAACACGCCGTTGTGCGTTGGGCAGTGGTTGTTGGTGGTCTCGGCCTGCATCTCGTCGATGTCGGTGATCGTGCCGTCGGCGCGCATGAATGCGATCGACAGCGGGATCAGCGTGTTCTTCATCCAGAAGCAGTGGCCCGCGTTCTCGTTGAACACGAACAGCATCCCTTCGTTCGGCGCGAGCTTCGTGCGATACATCAAGCCCTGTTCGCGGTCCGCGTCGTTGGCGGCGACGGCCGCGTCGATCACGAACATGCCAGCGGTCAGCTTGACGCGCGGAAACTCGCTCGGCTGCTTGGCGCCCGGCGGCATCTGCTGCGCCTGGGCGGGAGCCGTGGTGACGACGAACGACAGCGCCGCGAGCGGCAGTGCTACGGCAATGGCGAAACGCGCCATCGACGAGCGCATGGAAAATCGCACGGCAAGACTCCTTGCTGAAATTGACTCGCGCATGTTACGCGAGCGCGTCAAAAACAAAAAGGCAGATCGCCTTGCGGTGATCTGCCTTACAACGCCGTAAGAACGGCAATGAAGCTGGTTCTTTACTGCGTTTTTACAAGCAACTTACTCCGAAGCTGCCGAAGCTGCAGCTGCTGCCTTCTTGTGCGACTTCTTGTGAGCGTGCTTGGTGGTCTTCTTTGCCGACGAAGCTGCTGCTGCCGGAGCTGCCGGAGCTGCTTCCGGTGCCGAAGCTTGTGCGAATGCTGCCGTTGCGAAGAGGCCAGCGACCAGAGCGGCGATCAGTTTGTTCATTTTGTGAATCCTCAGCTTGAGTTAATTAACCAAATGACCCGGCATATGTAGAGTCATGTCGGTAAACGTGCCATCCACCTTTCGGTTGACAGCCGCATCGAACAAATTTTTCGACGCGTCTGCTAGCGTTCGGACTTTCGTACTCGCCGCGAAAACGGCGTATGCAAATGTCTTTAAGGCTGAATGCCGGATAGCTTCGGCGGCATCTGCGTCGGATAACGCGTGGAGTTGTACGGCGGTTGACGCGAATTGCGCGGAAATTTTGATCGTGATGACACGCGCTCAAACCGCGTGACGCAGGCTCGCGGCGAGCCCACTTGTTTCACGCATTTCGGGCCTGCGTTTCACGCATTATTTTGCGTGCTGCTACAACGAGTTAGCTTGATTGTCACAGCCGTGAAACGGGTTTGGAGTGAGCACGTCCAGGCTGATTCGCGCGTGCGTGAGTTCGGCACGCGGTGTTGCGGCGATAAACGAACAATCGTCAAATAATGTTCAGGCGACGCCATCCCATGGCGCGTTCGCTCGCAACTCCGTGCTCTGTCCAGGTTGCAGTCCGAGTGAAAAAATGTCAAGCGCACCGATGCCGACGCGCACGAGACGCAGCGTCGGAAAACCCACCGCCGCCGTCATGCGACGCACCTGACGGTTCTTGCCTTCGGTGATCGACAGCTCGACCCATGTGGTCGGGATCGCGGCGCGATAGCGGATCGGCGGCGTGCGCGCCCACAGCGAGCTGGACGGTTCAACATAGGTCGCCTGACATGGGCGTGTCACGTAGTCGCCGAGATCGACGCCGCGCGCGAGCTTTTTCAACGCGGCGTCGTCGAGCGCGCCTTCGACTTGCGCCCAATAGCGTTTGACGAGCTTGTGACGCGGCTCGGCGATGCGCGCCTGCAGCGCGCCGTCATCGGTGAGCAGCAGCAGGCCTTCGCTATCGGAGTCGAGCCGGCCAGCCGGATAGACGCCGGGTAGCCTGACCCAGTCGGCAAGCGACGTCCGCGTCTCGTGTGGCGAAAATTGACAGATGGTGCCGAACGGCTTGTTGAGGGCGAGAAGGCGCATAGGAGAGCGATACGGCAGAGCGATACGGCGCGATGATAATGCATAAACCGGGACGCAGATTCTTCTATCTTATAGAGGAACGTGGCGCGTTCGAGAGGCCGTCTATGTTGGAAAACCCGGAGCTAGGGGCGGCCGCGTCGCGCGTGGGACGTGGGCTAGAATAGCGGCCAGGCCGCTCGCGGCGGTTCGGCATTGCGCGGCGAGGGCGTCTCTTTCGCAGTCTCCCATCAGCTTTTGCACAGCTTTCACTGGAGTCCGATCATGCCGTATCAGCACATCAAGATTCCGACAGGTGGCGATAAGATCACCGTCAACGCCGACTTCTCGCTCAACGTTTCCGACGAGCCGATCATCCCGTACATCGAAGGCGACGGCACTGGTCTGGACATCACGCCGGTCATGCTCAAGGTCGTGGATGCGGCGGTCGAAAAGGCGTACGGCGGCAAGAAGAAAATCCACTGGATGGAAATCTACGCGGGCGAGAAGGCGACCCGGGTGTACGGCCCGGACGTATGGCTGCCGGACGAAACGCTGCAGGCGGTCAAGGAATACATCGTGTCGATCAAGGGGCCGCTCACCACGCCAGTCGGGGGCGGCATCCGCTCGCTGAACGTCGCGTTGCGCCAGGAACTGGACCTCTATGTGTGCCTGCGCCCGGTGCGATATTTGAAGGGCGTGCCCTCGCCGGTGCGCGAGCCCGAGAAGACCAACATGGTGATCTTCCGCGAGAACTCGGAAGACATCTACGCGGGCATCGAATGGCCAGCTGAATCCGAGCAGGCGAAGAAGATCATCAAGTTCTTGCGCGAAGAAATGGGCGTGAAGAAGATCCGCTTTCCGGATTCGTCGGGTATCGGCATCAAGCCGGTGTCGCGCGAAGGTACCGAGCGTCTGGTGCGCAAGGCGATCCAGTACGCGATCGACAATGAACGCCGCTCGGTCACGCTGGTGCACAAGGGCAACATCATGAAGTACACCGAAGGCGCGTTTCGCGACTACGGCTACGCGCTCGCGCAGAAGGAGTTCAACGCGGAACTGATCGACGGCGGTCCCTGGATGAAAGTCAGGAATCCGAAGACCGGCGGCGATGTCGTCGTGAAGGACGTGATTGCCGACGCGTTCCTGCAGCAGATCCTGCTGCGCCCGGCCGAATACGACGTGATCGCCACGCTGAACCTGAACGGCGACTACATCTCGGACGCGCTCGCCGCGCAGGTCGGCGGAATCGGAATCGCGCCGGGCGCGAACCTGTCGGATTCGGTTGCGATGTTCGAAGCGACGCACGGCACGGCGCCGAAATACGCGGGCAAGGATTACGTGAATCCCGGCTCGGAAATCCTGTCAGCGGAAATGATGCTGCGCCACCTGGGTTGGTTCGAGGCGGCGGATCTGATAATCAGCTCGATGGAAAAATCGATCCTGCAAAAGCGCGTGACTTACGATTTCGCCCGCCTGATGGAAGGCGCGACCCAGGTGTCGTGCTCGGCATTTGGGCAAGTGATGATCGAAAATATGTAATTGACGCGCCGGGATTATCCGGTTCGCATAAAATCCCCGGCGCCAGCAAACGGCCGGGGTATTTTTTTACCAGGAATTTTCGCGCGGCTTTCCGGCCGGAAAATCCGTTGCAATAGAAAGCTGCCACAAAAAAGAAACCCGGCGCGGAGCCGGGTTTCAAAAAGGACGGGTATCGAAACGTTTCAGGCTGGCGCCTGAATGTTCGATGCCTGCTTGCCTTTCGGGCCTTGCACGACTTCGAAGGTGACCTTCTGGCCTTCCTTCAGCGTCTTGAAGCCATTCATCTGGATGGCCGAGAAGTGTGCAAACAGATCCTCGCCGCCCTCGTCAGGCGTGATGAATCCGAAACCCTTTGCGTCGTTAAACCATTTGACCGTACCAGTTGCCATTCCAACTTCCCCTGTAACTCATGTCACTACCACGAGCCCTCGAAAAGCCACGACCACGCGAGGCAGTCGTTCCCTCCTCACAAGCTCACCATCGGCATTTTTTCGAGATTATGGCTTGGTGAAAAAAGTGCCAGCTTGATTGTTGGGGCTCTTTATTCGAGTGTCAAGAAAATTTTGAGACGTCGTTGTCGCGTTGCAAACAGGCCGCTTTCCAGGGTTTTTACCGCTTCCGTATGTGCGGTGGCGCAAGCGGCGTGGCTTGAAAAGTCGCATAATCCACTCACATGCTGACTGTGCCCGCGGCGCCGACGCCCAGCGCGGCGAGCGCTCGCAGCCAGTACCGGCAGGTTGTGCGATACTCGATCCGACCGCGGTGCAGCACGCGCCGCGCATGACAGGATCGGGGCCGGCACCGCAATCGGCCCGTCGAAAACGCGCAGGCCTGGCCGAACATGACAGCGTCGTGACCGCCGGGTGGCAGCGAACGGGCTCATCGGCCGGGCGGCCGGGTTCTGACAGGATTGCGGGCCTGTCCTAGTTGTTTAGAATGGGTGTATGGCGATTATCCCGGACAAGCAGGACGGCACCGTACTGGAGCGGCAGGAGCAGAAACTCAAGCCGCCATCCATGTACAAGGTGGTGCTGCTGAATGACGACTTCACGCCGATGGAATTTGTCGTGATGATCGTGCAGGAATATTTCAATAAGGATCGTGAAACCGCAACGCAGGTCATGTTGAAGGTGCATCGCGAGGGCAGGGGAGTTTGTGGGGTCTATACGCGGGACATCGCGTCGACCAAAGTCGAGCAAGTCGTTACCCACGCACGGCAGGCCGGGCATCCGCTGCAGTGTGTGATGGAGGAAGCATGATTGCCCAGGAACTGGAAGTCAGCCTGCATATGGCGTTCATGGAAGCGCGCCAGGCAAGGCACGAGTTCATAACGGTCGAGCATCTTTTGCTCGCGCTGTTGGATAACCCGACGGCGGCAGAGGTACTGCGCGCTTGCGCGGCCAATATCGAGGATCTGCGCCAGAACCTGCGCAACTTCATTCATGACAACACGCCGACCGTGCCGGGCACGGACGACGTCGACACGCAGCCCACGCTCGGTTTCCAGCGTGTGATCCAGCGCGCGATCATGCATGTGCAGTCCACCTCGAACGGCAAGAAGGAAGTGACCGGCGCGAACGTGCTGGTCGCGATCTTCGGCGAGAAGGACTCGCATGCGGTGTACTACCTGCAGCAGCAGGGCGTCACGCGTCTGGACGTAGTCAATTTCATCTCGCACGGCATCGCCAAGACGAGCAGTTCGGACGCCGCGAAGGCGAGCGATGCGAATGCCGAGTCCGACGAAGCCGCCGCGCAGAAGGAAACGCCGCTCGCCCAGTTCACGCAGAACCTGAACCAGATGGCGAAGGACGGCCGCATCGATCCACTGATCGGACGTGAGTCGGAAGTCGAGCGTGTGGTGCAGGTGCTGTGTCGCCGCCGCAAGAACAATCCGCTGCTGGTCGGCGAGGCCGGTGTCGGCAAGACCGCGATCGCCGAAGGGCTCGCATGGCGCATCACGCGCGGCGAAGTGCCGGACATCCTGGCCGATGCCCAGGTGTATTCGCTCGACATGGGCGCGCTGCTCGCGGGCACCAAGTATCGCGGCGATTTCGAGCAGCGTCTGAAGACGGTGCTGAAGGAACTGAAGGAGCGTCCGCACGCCATTCTCTTCATCGACGAAATCCATACGCTGATCGGCGCGGGTGCCGCGTCGGGCGGCACGCTGGACGCGTCGAACCTGCTGAAACCGGCGCTCTCGTCGGGCACGCTGAAGTGCATCGGCGCAACCACCTTCACCGAATATCGCGGCATCTTCGAAAAGGACGCGGCGCTGTCGCGTCGTTTCCAGAAGATCGACGTGACCGAGCCGACCGTCGAGCAGACGGTCGCGATCCTGCGCGGGCTGAAATCGCGCTTCGAAGAGCACCACGGCGTCAAGTATTCGTCGGGTGCACTGTCGGCGGCGGCTGAGTTGTCGGCGCGCTTCATCACCGATCGTCATTTGCCGGACAAGGCGATCGACGTGATCGACGAAGCGGGCGCGGCGCAGCGCATTCTGCCGAAGTCGAAGCAGAAGAAGACGATCGGCAAGAACGAGATCGAGGAAATCATCTCGAAGATCGCGCGCGTGCCGGCGCAAAGCGTGTCGCAGGACGATCGCAGCAAGCTGCAGACGCTCGACCGCGATCTGAAGAGCGTCGTGTTCGGTCAAGATCCGGCTATCGATGCGCTGTCGGCCGCGATCAAGATGGCGCGCGCGGGCCTCGGCAAGCTCGACAAGCCGATCGGCGCATTCCTGTTCTCGGGTCCGACCGGCGTCGGCAAGACCGAGGTCGCGAAGCAGCTCGCGTTCACGCTCGGCATCGAGCTGATCCGCTTCGACATGTCGGAGTACATGGAGCGTCACGCGGTGAGCCGGCTGATTGGCGCGCCGCCGGGCTACGTCGGTTTCGACCAGGGCGGCCTGCTGACCGAGGCGATCACGAAGAAGCCGCACTGCGTGCTGCTGCTCGATGAAATCGAAAAGGCGCATCCGGACATCTTCAACGTGCTGCTGCAGGTGATGGACCACGGCACGCTGACGGACAACAACGGGCGTAAGGCGGACTTCCGCAACGTCATCATCATCATGACGACGAACGCGGGCGCCGAGGCAATGGGCAAGTCGGTGATCGGCTTCACGAACCGCCGCGAGGCGGGCGACGAGATGGTCGACATCAAGCGCATGTTCACGCCGGAGTTCCGCAACCGTCTGGACGCGACGATCAGCTTCCGTTCGCTCGATGAGGAAATCATCATGCGCGTGGTCGACAAATTCCTGATGCAGCTGGAAGATCAGCTTCACGAGAAGAAGGTCGATGCGCTCTTCACCGATGCGCTGCGCAAGCATCTGGCGAAGCACGGTTTCGATCCGCTGATGGGCGCGCGGCCAATGCAGCGCCTGATCCAGGACACGATCCGTCGCGCGCTCGCCGACGAGCTGCTGTTCGGCAAGCTGATGAACGGCGGCCGCGTGACGGTCGACGTCGATGCCGACGACAAGGTGCAGTTGACCTTCGACGAGCATCCGGCGCCGCGCAATCCGAATCCGGAGGCGGTGGAAGTCGAGTGATGTCAGTCAGGCCGACGTTGGGTTGAGCTGGCCGGACACCAAAGGCAGAACGGCGCGGGTTTTATCCCGCGCCGTTTTTTTATGCTCTGGTTTTTTCTCACGGCGCTCGCTGAAGGCGCCAGCCGCCGCGTCGCAGCAATCGATCAATGCTTGCCGGTGCTCCCAAACCCGCCCGCGCCGCGCACGCTTTCCTCGAAGTCATCGACGATATTGAACCCGGCCTGCACGACGGGCACGATCACAAGTTGAGCGAGGCGTTCCATCGGATTCAGCACGAATGTCGTCTCGCCGCGATTCCACGTCGAGATCATCAGTTGGCCCTGGTAATCGGAATCGATCAGGCCGACCAGATTGCCGAGCACGATCCCATGCTTATGGCCGAGACCCGAGCGCGGCAGAATCAACGCCGCATAACCGGGGTCGCCGACGTGGATCGCGAGTCCGGTCGGCACCAGCGCGGTTTCGCCGGGTTTCAGCGTCAGCGGTTCGTCGAGGCAGGCGCGCAGATCGAGGCCGGCGCTACCGGTCGTCGCGTAAGCGGGGAGCTGTTCGCGCATGCGCTGATCGAGAATCTTCAGGTCGAGTTTCATTCAGGTTCGATAGTTGGGGGTGAGATTGGGGAAGGGGGCACGCGGCTGACTGGCAACGCCTTTGCGATCAAGCCGCCTGGTTCGAGCCGAGCTGAAATGCGTCGGCGAGCAGTTCGTAGGAGCGCAAGCGCGCACGATAGCTGCCGGCGACGGTCAGCACCATCAGCTCGTCGGCCTGGAACTGCTGCTGTAAATCCGTGAGCCGTTCGGTCACGCGCTCAGGCGTGCCGATGATGCTGCGCGGCTTTTCGCGGTCGATCACGAGCTGTTCGCGCTCGCCATATTCCTGCGCGATGCCTTGCTCGATCGAGGGTATCGGTTCGTTCAGACCATACGCCATCTGCACGCGACGCAGATCGACGGCTTTTTCGAGGTCCGCGGCTTCCTGCTCGGTATCCGCGCAGATCACGAAGACCGCGGCCGCCAGATACGGCCGCGACGCGTCTTTGCCAGGCTGGAAGCGTTCGCGATACGCCAGCGCGACCTGTTTGCCGAAATGCGCGTTGATGAAATGCGCGAACGAAAAGCGGATGCCGAGCTGCGCCGCGAGCAAACCGCCGAAGTCGCTCGAGCCGAGCATCCACAGCTGCGGGCGCGTATCGATCTGCGGCTGCAGCAGCACGCCCTGCGCGAGATGATCGTCGGGCAGCGCGCCGTGCATGAGGCCGAGCAGCTCGGCGACCTGCTGCGGAAAATGCTCGCCGCGATTGTAAGCGCCGGCGGCGACCGCCTGCGCGGTGCGCATGTCGCCGCCCGGCGCGCGTCCGACGCCGAGATCGACGCGATTCGGAAACAGCGCCTCGAGCATCATGAACTGCTCGGCGACCTTGAACGGGCTGTAGTACGGCAGCATGATGCCGCCCGAGCCGATGCGAATGCGTTTGGTCACGCTGCCGAGGCGCGCCAGCATCACTTCAGGGCAGGGATTCGACACGCCGCGCAGGCCGTGGTGCTCGGCGCACCAGTAGCGCGTGTAGCCGAGGTCGTCGGCGAGTTGCGCGAGTTCGACGGTCGCGGCGATCGCGTCCGCCACCGAATGGCCGGCGATCACCGGTGTTTGATCGAGCACGGAGAGTAGCGTCATGGCAGTAGTGCTCCAGGTGATTCCGGTCGGCTAACCGGGCAAAGATGGCAGGGCCACACGGGCCCACTGCCGCTCGCTCGTTCAGCCAACCGGACTGATGCCGGGCGGCAGACGCTTCGCGATTTCCGCGATCAGCGCGCGCGCCAGCGTCTGCTTGTCGGCGCGTGGCAGCTTCGTCGCGCGGCCTGCTTCGAACAGAATCACTTCGTTGTCGTCGAGCCCGAACGTTTGCGGTCCCAGATTGCCGATCAGCAGCGGCACGTTCTTGCGCGCGCGCTTTTCCTCGCCGTGGACTTCGAGGTTGTCGCTTTCGGCGGCGAAGCCGACCGCGAACGGCGGCTTCGGCCGTCCGGCGACCGCGGCGAGGATGTCTGGATTCTCGACGAATGAAAAGCTCGGCAGCGCGTGCTCGGCGGTCTTCTTGATCTTCTGATCGCTGACGTGGTCGACGCGCCAGTCGGCCACCGCCGCGACGCCGATGAAAATGTCCGCCTCCGCGACCGCGCGCATCACCGCGTCGTGCATCTGCTGCGCGGTCTGCACGTCCTCGCGCAAGACGCCCCACGGCGTGTCCAGCGCGACCGGACCGGCCACCAGATGCACGTCGGCGCCGGCCTGCTGCGCGGCGCGCGCGAGCGCGAAGCCCATCTTGCCGCTCGAACGATTGGTGATGCCGCGCACCGGGTCGAGCGGTTCGAAGGTCGGCCCGGCGGTCAGCAGCACGCGCCGGCCGGACAGGATTTTCGGCGCGAAGAACGACGCGACCGCCTCGTAGGTCGCGGCCGCTTCGAGCATGCGCCCATCGCCGATTTCGCCGCAGGCCTGCGGGCCCGAATCGGGGCCGAGCACCTCGACGCCGTCCGCGCGCAGTTGCGCGACGTTGCGTTGCGTGGCCGGGTTCTGCCACATCTGCCGGTTCATCGCCGGCACGACGAGCAGCGGGCAGTCGCGTGCGATGCACAGCGTCGACAGCAGATCGTCGGCCATGCCGTGCGCGAGCTTGGCGAGGAAGTCGGTCGACGCCGGCGCGATCACGATCACATCGGCTTCGCGCGATAGATCGATGTGCGCCATGTTGTTCGGCACGCGACCGTCCCACTGGCTCGTGAAGACCGGCCGCCCCGACAGCGCCTGCATCGTGACGGGGGTAATGAACTGGGTGGCCGCTTCGGTCATGACGACCTGCACGGTCGCGCCTGCCTTGGTCAGCAGACGCGTGAGTTCGGCGATCTTGTAGCAGGCGATGCCGCCCGTCATGCCGAGGACGAGGTGTTTGCCTGCGAGTTCTGCGGTTGCCAACGAAAGCCTCCGACAAAGCGTGATCGCGCGGCGGCGCGAGGGCGTTGCCCGTCGTCGCCGCGCGCTTCAAACCGGACCTGAGGCACGGCTCGCGCAGCCGCGACCGTGCCTCACGTCGGCGACGTTAGCGTGTGCCGCGTACCCGCCGCAGCTCGTCGATCACGAGCAGGATCGCGCCGATCGTGATCGCGCTGTCGGCGAGATTGAACGCCGGCCAGTGCCAGCCGCCCACGTGGAAATCGAGGAAGTCGATCACGTGGCCGTACGCGAGCCGGTCGATCACATTGCCGAGCGCGCCGCCGAGAATCAGCGCGAGCGCCGTGCAGAACATTTTCTGCCCGCTATGCCGCTTGAGCAGATAGCAGATCACGAGCGCCGCGACCACGCCGAGCGCGGTGAATGCCCAGCGCTGCCAGCCGCCCGCCATCGCGAGGAAGCTGAACGCGGCGCCGCGGTTGAACACGAGAATCAGGTTGAAGAACGGCGTGACCTCGTGCGGCACACCGTAGGCGAACACCTTGCGCACGGCGATTTTCGTCAACTGGTCGAACAGGATGACGATCAGCGCGATGCCGAGCCAGGGTGCGAGCGAACTGCTTCCGGTGCGCGTTTTCGACATGGTTCTCGCCATTATGCCGCGCTCCTCGATTCGCCACTGCCGAACAGGTTGCTGAAGCAGCGGCCGCACAGCGACGGATGCCCGGCGTTCGCGCCGACGTCCGCGCGATAGTGCCAGCAGCGCTCGCACTTCAGGTACTTCGACGCGATCACTTCGACGCCTTCGTCGGCTTCGCTGTCGACCTTGACGACGTTCGCCGCCGACGTGATCAGCACGAACTTCAGGTCGTCGCCGAGGCTCGCGAGTGCGTCGTAACGCGCGCCGCTCGCGCGGATTTCGACTTCCGCCTGCAGCGACGAGCCGATCAGGTTCGCGACCCGCGCCTCTTCGAGCGCCTTGGTCACGTCGCCGCGCACCGCGCGCAGCAGCGTCCACTTGTCGAGCAGCGCGCCCGCGTCCGGCACGGCCGGGTACGCGTGGTACGTCTCGGTGAAGATCGTCTCGCTATTGGGCTGGAACACCTTCCACGCTTCTTCCGCGGTGAACGACAGGAACGGCGCCATCACGCGCAGCAGCCCGTGCGCGATGTGGTAGAGCGCGGTCTGCGCCGAGCGGCGGGCGACCGAATCCGCCGCGCTCGTGTAGAGGCGGTCCTTCAGCACGTCGAGGTAGAAGCCGCCCAGGTCTTCCGAGCAGAACGTCTGCAACTTGGCGACGACCGGGTGGAACTCGTACTTCTCGTAGTGCGCGAGGATGTCGTTCTGCAAATTCGCCGACAGCGTCACCGCATAACGGTCGATTTCGAGCCAGTCTTCGACCGGACGCGCGTGCTGCGCGAAGTCGAAGTCCGACAGGTTCGCGAGCAGGAAGCGCAGCGTATTGCGGATGCGGCGATAGCCTTCCGTCACGCGCTTCAGGATTTCCTCGGAGATCGCGAGCTCGCCCGAGTAGTCGGTCGACGCGATCCACAGGCGGATGATTTCCGCGCCGAGGCGGTTTGCGACTTCATGCGGATCGATGCCGTTGCCGAGCGACTTGCTCATTTTGCGGCCTTCGCCGTCGACGGTGAAGCCGTGCGTGAGCAGCGCGTTGTAGGGCGGGCGGCCGTCGAGCATCGACGCGGTCAACAGCGACGAATGGAACCAGCCGCGATGCTGGTCCGAGCCTTCGAGGTACAGGTCGGCCGGAAACTGCAGCTCGTCCTTGTGCGAGCCGCGCAGCACGTGCCAGTGCGTGGTGCCCGAATCGAACCACACGTCGAGCGTGTCGCGGTTCTTTTCGTACAGGTTGGCGTCCTCGCCGATCAGCTCTCGCGGATCGACCGTCTGCCATGCCTCGATGCCTTCCTTCTCGATGCGCTGCGCGACCTGTTCGAGCAACTCCAGCGTGCGCGGATGCAGCTCGCCGGTTTCCTTGTGCACGAAGAACGCCATCGGCACGCCCCACTGGCGCTGCCGCGACAGCGTCCAGTCCGGGCGGTTCGCGATCATGCTGAAGAGGCGCTGCTTGCCCCACGACGGATAGAACGCCGTGTTCTCGATGCCTTCGAGTGCGGTCTCGCGCAGCGTCCTGTCGCCGTCGTTGGGCTTCACGTCCATGCCGGCGAACCACTGCGAAGTGGCGCGGTAGATGATCGGCGTCTTGTGGCGCCAGCAGTGCATGTAGCTGTGCGTGTACTTCTCGGTGCGCAGCAGCGAGCCGGCGCCTTGCAGCGCCTCGACGATCTGCGGATTGGCAGCCCAGATCGACAGGCCGCCGAACAGCGCGAGCGATTCGATGTAGCGGCCGTCGCCCATCACCGGGTTGATGATGTCCGAGTCGGCCATGCCGTGCGCCTTGCACGACACGAAGTCTTCCACGCCGTACGCCGGTGACGAGTGCACGATGCCGGTGCCGGTTTCGGTCGTCACGTAGTCGCCGAGGTAGACCGGCGCGGTGCGCTTGTAGCCCGGATGCGCGGACGCGAGCGGGTGGTTGAAGCGCAGGTTCACGAGCTTTTCGCCCGGCGTCGTCGCGACGACCGTGCCTTCGAGGCCGTACAGCTTCAGGCACGCCTCGACGCGTTCCTCAGCGAGGATCAGCAGGCCGCGCCGCGTGTCGACGAGCGCGTAGACGAGTTCCGGATGCAGGTTCAGCGCCTGGTTGGCGGGGATGGTCCACGGCGTAGTGGTCCAGATCACGATGCCGCCTTCGTTGCGCGGCAGCGCGGCGAGGCCGAACGCCTGCGCGGTCTTCTCTGGTTCGGCGAAGCTGAACAGCACGTCGATGGTCGGATCGGTCTTGTCCTTGTACTCGACTTCGGCTTCGGCGAGCGCCGAGCCGCAGTCGAAACACCAGTTGACCGGCTTCAGGCCGCGGAATACGTAGCCTTTTTCCATGATTTTCGCGAGCGCGCGGATTTCGCCGGCTTCATTCGCGAAGTTCATCGTCTTGTACGGATTGTCCCAGTCGCCGAGCACGCCCAGACGGCGGAAGCCCGCCTTCTGCTTCTCGATCTGCTCGGTCGCGTAGGCGCGCGCCTTCTGCATCACTTCGGCCGCCGGCAGCGACTTGCCGAACTGCTTTTCGATCTGGATTTCGATCGGCATGCCGTGACAGTCCCAGCCCGGCACGTAGACCGCGTCGAAGCCCGCCAGATTGCGCGCCTTGACGATCATGTCCTTCAGGATTTTGTTCACCGCGTGACCGAGGTGGATGTCGCCGTTCGCATACGGCGGGCCGTCGTGCAGGATGAACTTCGTGCGGCCCCTGGAGGCGGCGCGGATCTTGTCGTACACCTTGCGTTCCTGCCAGTCCTTGACCCATTGCGGCTCGCGCTTGGGCAGGTCGCCGCGCATCGGGAACGGTGTGTCGAGCAGGTTGACCGGGTAGCGGGACTGCGGTTTCGAATCAGCTTTCTTGTTGCTCATGATGTGGGTGGCGGTGAATTCGTTTCTATGCGTAGCGGCGCGCGGATTGCGCGCTGCGCGAGGAGCGTGGGACGCGCCCGGCAGGCGGCTCCGCGTGAAGCACGGACGCCCTTCGATGCGCGCGGCGACGGTTCGTGCGGCGCGGCGCACCGGCCCGAACCGCGGTGGTTATCTAATTCGGTCGGTGGCCGAGGTGGCGAAACCGGTGGAACGGCTGCCCGGCGTGCCGGCGCCGACCGCAGCGAACCATGCGCGCGCATTGGCGACGTCGCGCGCGATCGCGGCGGTCAGCGTTTCGAGATCGACGAACTTCTCCTCGTCGCGCAGCTTCTTCAGAAATTCGACGCGCACGAGTTTGCCATACGCGTCGCCGTGCCAATCGAGCAGGTGCACTTCGAGCAGCACACGGCCGGAATCGTCGACGGTGGGGCGCAGGCCGAGGCTCGCGACGCCCGGCAGCGGTTGCTCGGCGATGCCATGCACCTGTACGACGAAGATGCCGGCCAGTGCCGGACGCTTGTGCGCGATCGGCAGATTGAGCGTCGGAAAGCCGAGATCGCGGCCGAGCTTCATGCCATGGGTGACGTGGCCGCTGATCAGATAGTCGCGGCCGAGCGCTGCGCGCGCCGAGTCGAGGTCGCCCGCGACCAGCGCCGCGCGCACGCCCGAGCTCGAGATGCGCGCGCCTGACGGATCGGCGACCGTCGCCATCTGTTCGACTTCGAAACCGTACTGCTTGCCGGCCGTGCGCAGCGACGCGAAATCGCCGGCGCGCTTCGCGCCGTAGCGGAAGTCGTCGCCGATCATGATCCAGCGCGCGTGCAAGCCGTTGACGATGATCCGCTCGACGAACGCATCTGGCGACTGGCTCGCGAACGTGTGATTGAAGTGCTCGACGACGACCCGGTCGACCCCGTTGGTGCGCAGCGCCTCGAGCTTGTCGCGCAGCATCGCGATGCGCGGCGGCGCGCCGGCCGGGTTGAAGAACTCGCGCGGGTGCGGCTCGAAGGTCATCACGCAGACGGGCAGGCCACGCGCGTTCGCGGCCGCGCGCACGTGGGCGAGCAGAGCCTGGTGGCCGCGGTGGACACCGTCGAAGTTGCCGATGGTCAGCGCGCACGGCGCGCGGCTCTCGGCATTGGGAAGGCCGCGGAAGACTCTCACGATAGTGGGTTGCAGGCGTTGCTGCGATTGCAATAGGGGCGCGGGCGGGGTGCCACAAAACAATCGATTATAAACGCTTGGCGCAACAGACGGCTGCGCGGTCGCGGTCCGGCGATTGCCGAATGATAAAATCCGCGCATGAAAAAACTCGTCATCCTGATTTCCGGGCGGGGTAGCAACATGGAAGCCATCGTGCGCGCCTGCGCGAGCGAGGGCTGGCCGGCGCGGGTCGCCGCCGTGATTGCTAACCGTCCCGATGCCGCGGGGCTCGCGTTCGCGGCGTCGCATGGCATCGCCACGGCGGTGGTCGACCACCGCCAGTTTCCGGATCGCGACAGCTTCGACGCGGCACTCGCCGAGCAGATCGACGCCATCGCGCCGGACCTCGTCGTGCTCGCGGGCTTCATGCGCGTGCTGACCGAGCGCTTCGTCGATCACTACGCAGCGCGCATGCTGAACGTGCACCCGTCATTGCTGCCGAGCTTTCCGGGTCTGAAGACCCATCAGCAGGCGCTCGACGCCGGCGTGCGGTTCCACGGCGCGTCGGTGCATTTTGTCACATCAAAGCTGGATCACGGGCCGATCGTCTTGCAGTCGGCGGTGCCTGTCGAGGCGGGCGATACCGCACAGACGCTCGCCGCACGCGTGCTCGCCACCGAGCACATCATTTATCCACGCGCGGTGCGCTGGTTCGTCGAAGGGCGTCTCGCTCTGGACGGCTCGCGCGTCACGCTTACGCCGTCGGAGCCGCAATGGCTCTTTGCCGGTCACACCGCCGGAGAGGGCGCATGAGATTGCATGGTTTCCTGATTGGACAAACTGAAACGCTGCTGGCCGAAGTGCTGCGGCTGAACGGCCCCGCCGACGCCACCACGAGCCGCTTCTTCCGCGCGCATCCGAAGCTCGGGCACGCCGAGCGTGGCGTGATCGCCGAGGCGGTGTTCGCCGTGCTGCGCCGCCGGATGGAGTTCGCGCATCTGGCCGAAAGCGGCACTGGCAGCCCCGCGCGCCGCATGGCGCTGCTGGGCCTGATGCAGACGGCCGGACGCTCGGCGCTCAAGCCGTTCGTCACCGAGGCCGAGGCGACGTGGCTCGAACACGTGGCGAAGATCGACCCGGAAAGCCTGCCGCTGCGGATTCGCCTGAACCTGCCCGACTGGATCAGCCAGGCGCTCAGCTCGCGCTTCGAGGCCGCCGAGCTCGCGCAGCTGGCCGCCGCGCTGAACTACCCGGCGCCGCTCGATCTGCGCGCGAACCCGATCAAGGCGAGCCGCGACGACGTGCTGGGTGCGCTGTCGAAGGCGGGCATCGAGGCGGGCGCGACGCCATTCGCGCCGCTCGGGGTGCGCGTGGTCGGCAAGCCGGCGCTCACCAAGCTCGACGCGTTCCAGCAGGGCTGGCTCGAAGTGCAGGACGAGGGCAGCCAGCTGCTGTGCTCGCTGGTCGCACCTCGGCGCGGCGAGATGATCGTCGATTTCTGTGCGGGCGCGGGCGGCAAGACGCTGGCGCTCGGCGCGGCAATGCGTTCGACCGGCCGGCTCTACGCGTTCGATATCTCCGAGCGGCGTCTCGCGAAGCTGAAGCCGCGTCTCGCGCGCAGCGGCCTGTCGAACGTGAACCCGGTGCTGATCGACAGCGAACACGACGCGAAGATCAAGCGTCTGGCTGGCAAGATCGACCGCGTGCTCGTCGATGCACCGTGCAGCGGCCTCGGCACGCTGCGCCGCAACCCGGATCTGAAGTGGCGCCAGTCGCCGGAGTCGATCGCCGAGCTGGCGCCGAAGCAGGCGTCGATTCTCACGAGCGCGGCGCGTCTCGTGAAGAAGGGCGGCCGGCTCGTCTATGCTACGTGCTCGATTCTCGAAGCCGAAAACGAGGCGGTCGTGCAGCAGTTCCTCGCCGATCACCCTGATTTCGCGCTGGTGCCGGCGCGCGACGTCCTTGCCGAGCAGCGTATCGAGCTGGAGATGGGCGACTACCTGTCGCTGTGGCCGCACCGCCACGCGACCGACGGCTTTTTCGCCGCCGTGCTCGAGCGCCAGAGCTAGGCAACCGGCTGCAGGCCGGCGCGCGGATTGGCGGATGAATCCGCGCGCGCCGGCCATTCCGGCGACATCGATGCCGGCGCGGCACTGGTGTGGCTCGCGCGGGCGATCGCCGGCCAGTTCATGGACACCGCGCTGCTCGATCTGGCGCTGGTGCCGCTCGCCGGCATCGGCTGATCTGCATCGTGTTCTTCTTCGCGCGGCGGGTGTTCAACCGCGAAGGTGGCGAGCATCCGTGGCTGTTTCTCGTCGAGAAGATCGTGTCGGTAGTCGTTTGGATCGGCATGGTACTCACGCTGTTGGGCATTCAGAACGCCGTGATCGCGTGGATGGACAGCGTGAGCTTTGGCGTCGGTAATGCGCATATGACGTTGCTGTCGCTGATCACGGGGCTGTTGTCGGTCGCCGTCACGTTGATCGTCGCGATGTGGCTCGGCTCGTCGGTCGAAGATCGCTTGATGCGCTCGAAGACGCTCGACGCGAATCTGAAGGTCGTGGTCGCGCGCGTCGGCCGAGCGGCCTTCGTGCTGGCGGGGCCGGGACGGCATCAATCTCGAGTTGGGTTTCTGGATCGAAGATGCGGCGAGCGGCACGCGTGGCGTGCTCTCAACCGTCAACTGCAATATCTGGCGTCTCTTTTCCGAGCACGGCGTCACTATTGCGTTCCCGCAACGCGAGGTGCGCATCGTCGGTCAGGCAAGCGGCGCAATGCCGCACCCGGTGGCGATGACCGATCCGGTTTCCGACACGACGTCCGATCCCGCGCTCAGGCCCGCCAACCGTGCCGCCAACGACGGCCGTTAAGCCCCATTTCGCGCCGCGGCAAGGCATGCGCCAGTGCCCAGTCAGTCGCTATCGACTTGATTGCGCACAAAAAATCCCTATTTGTTACAAACACTTGGAACCCTTCAAGTAGAATATCGTCCTATCCCGCTGTATGCTTTCACTTTCATGACACGCGTGCCGCGTGTGCTTCGTATCTCTCGTTCTGCAGGTAACTTACCTTGTTGAATTCTTTGCTCGATTTCCTTGCCCACGGGCTGCTGCATTTATCGTGGTGGCAACTCGTCGTGTACACGCTGATCGCGACGCACATCACGATTATCGGCGTGACCGTCTATCTGCATCGCTGCCAGGCGCATCGCGCGCTGGATCTGCACCCGATCGCCAGTCATTTTTTCCGTTTCTGGCTGTGGATGACCACCGGCATGCTGACCGGCCAGTGGGCCGCAATTCACCGCAAGCACCACGCGAAATGCGAGACTGAAGAGGATCCGCACAGCCCGCAGACGCGCGGCATCTGGAAGGTGCTGCTCGAAGGCGCCGAGCTCTATCGCACCGAAGCGAAAAACGAAGAAACGATGCGCAAGTTCAGTCACGGTACGCCGAACGACTGGATGGAGCGCAACGTCTACACGAAGTACCCGATTCTTGGCGTGAGCCTCATGATGGTGATCAACGTCGCGCTGTTCGGCGTCGTCGGCCTGACCATCTGGGCCGTGCAGATGGTGTGGATCCCTTTCTGGGCCGCGGGCGTGGTCAACGGCCTCGCGCACTTCTGGGGCTATCGCAACTTCAATTCGTCGGATGCGAGCACCAACATTTTCCCGTGGGGCATCATCATCGGTGGCGAAGAGCTGCATAACAATCACCACACGTATGCGACGTCGGCGAAGCTGTCGAACAAGTGGTACGAGTTCGACATTGGCTGGATGTACATCCGCATCATGCAGGCGTTTCGTCTGGCCAAAGTGAAGAAGGTCGCACCGACGCCGCGCCTGACCACCGGCAAGCTCGTGCTCGATCAGGACACGCTGCAGGCCGTGCTTGCGAACCGCTACGAAGTGATGGCGCGTTACGCGAAAGCGATCAAGCGCGCATACCGCCAGGAGCTCGCGCATCTGAAGGAAGTCGGCGCGCGCGAAAAGTATCAGGTGATGCGTGGTGCGCGCAGCTGGTTCCACAAGGAAGAGGCGGGCCTGAACGAGCCGCAGAAGCTCCAGCTGCCGCAGATTTTCGCGAACAGCCAGAAGCTGAAGACCTACATCGACATGCGCAACGAACTGGCGGCAATGTGGGAGCGCTCCAACGCGTCGCGCGAGCAATTGCTGGTGCAATTGCAGGACTGGTGCCATCGCGCAGAGCAGAGCGGTATCAAGGCGCTGCAAGACTTCGCGATGCGACTGCGTCGCTATGCCTGAAATCCATTAAAATTTCAGGACGTCACAAAACCCCGCGTTGGCGGGGTTTTGCGTTTTCGGGCCGTGGAAATGCATTGCGCGTGTAGCGCGATCGGCAAGCCGCGGCGGCCAGGTGAGGGCAGAGGAGATGATGGAGCAGCAGGCGATCAGGACCGTCGAATTCGATCGGCCACAGGCGCAGGGCACGACCTGCGGGATCGGGCAGGCGTGGGCGAAGGTGCCCGAGACGCCGTCGGCGGAAGAAAAGCGGGCGCTGAAGGCGCGCATTCGCGAATTACTCAAGCGCGAGAAAGCGGTGCTGGTCGCGCACTATTATGTCGACGCCGAATTGCAGGAACTCGCCGACGAAACCGGCGGTTGCGTGGCCGATTCGCTGGAAATGGCGCGCTTCGGCCGCGATCACGAGGCGCAGACGCTGGTGGTCGCGGGCGTGCGCTTCATGGGCGAGACCGCAAAAATCCTCAGTCCAGACAAGCGCATTCTGATGCCGGATCTGGATGCGACCTGTTCGCTCGACCTCGGTTGTCCGGTCGACGAGTTCTCGGCGTTCTGCGACGCACACCCGGACCGCACGGTGGTCGTGTACGCGAACACGAGCGCGGCCGTGAAGGCGCGCGCGGACTGGATGGTGACGTCGTCGATCGGGTTGGAGATCGTCGCCGATCTGCATGCGCGCGGCGAGAAGATCATCTGGGCGCCGGACCGTCATCTCGGCAGCTACATCCAGGGCAAGACCGGCGCGGACATGCTGATGTGGCAGGGCTCGTGCCTCGTGCACGACGAATTCAAGGGCATCGAACTCGATCTGCTGCGCGCCGATTATCCGCACGCGAAGGTGCTCGTGCATCCGGAGTCGCCGGCCAACGTGATCGCCCAGGCGGACGTGGTCGGCTCGACCACGCAGTTGATCGACGCCGCGCGGAAGCTCGACGCGACGCACTTCATCGTCGCGACCGACCTCGGCATCCTGCACAAGATGCAACTCGCCGCGCCCGGCAAGACGCTGATTGCCGCGCCGACGGCCGGCAACAGCGCGACCTGCAAGAGCTGCGCGCATTGCCCGTGGATGGCGATGAACGGACTCGCGAATCTGGCCGATGTGCTCGAGCGCGGCCACAACGAAATCTTCGTCGAGCGTGGGATCGGCGAGCGTGCGCGTCTGCCTATCGATCGCATGCTCGATTTCGCCGCGCGTCACAAGAAGCGCGTGCAGGCGAGCGGCGATCTCGCGCGCGACGCGCAACTGTATTCGAATGTGGGGGCAGCGTAATGAAGGTGGTGGAGAAGGCGCCTGAGCAGGTAGTGGCGCGCGAAGGGGCCGACACAGTGTCGCCGCTTTTCGCGGCGATTCACGCGCAATATGGCGTGGCGTTCGACGCGGCGCTCGCACGCAATGTCGCCGATGCACTCGCCGAAGATATCGGCACCGGCGATCAGACCGGCCGCCTCGTGCCTGCCGATGACGTTCGCGATGCGCGCATCATCGTGCGCGAGGAAGCGGTACTGTGCGGCGTGCCGTGGTTCGACGCGGTGATGCGCGCGGTCGATCCTCGCATCGTAGTTCAATGGCGTTATCGCGAGGGCGACCGCATGAGCGCCGACACGACGGTCTGCGATCTTCGCGGGCCGGTGCGCGCGCTGCTGACCGCCGAGCGCAACGCGATGAATTTCCTGCAGCTGCTGTCGGGCGTGGCGAGCGCGACGCGCCGCTATGTCGACGCGATTGCTCACACGCACGCGCGCGTTCTCGATACGCGCAAGACGCTCCCGGGCTTGCGGCTCGCGCAGAAGTACGCGGTGCGCATCGGCGGCGGTGCGAACCAGCGGCTCGCGCTGTACGACGGCATTCTGATCAAGGAAAACCATATCGCCGCGGCCGGCGGCGTGGGCGCGGCGATGGACGCGGCGCTCGCGTTGAATGCGGGCGTGCCGATCCAGATCGAAGTCGAAACGCTCGAACAACTGGAAACTGCGCTCGCGCATGGCGCGCAGTCGATCCTGCTCGACAACTTCTCGTTCGACATGATGCGCGACGCGGTTCGCATCACGGCCGGGCGCGCGGTGCTCGAAGTGTCCGGCGGCGTGAATTTCGAGACCGTGCGCACGATCGCGGAGACTGGCGTGGACCGCGTGTCGATTGGCGCACTGACCAAAGACGTGCGCGCGACCGACTACTCGATGCGGATCGTTTGAGCGCCGCGCGTTTTAGCGCGACAGTCGACGCTCGTGACGACTTAACAAGGCCATTGCCGGAGCTTACCGGCAATGGCCTTGTCGTTTGTGGCGTCATTTCAGCGTGTATTTCGGCCCAAGGCTGTCAGGGATTCGGCCTGCGTACATACTTCGGCGTGAGCACCGTCGGTAGCGCCTTGGGTAATGTGGACGGCCAGTCGCGGCTGAAATGCAGGCCGCGGCTTTCGCGCCGCGAGCGCGCGCTGTCCACGATCAGCGACGCCACATCGACCAGATTGCGCAGTTCCAGCAGATCGCGGCTCACCTTGAAGTTCGCGTAGTACTCGTGGATCTCGTCGCGCAGCAAGGCGAGCCGATGCTTCGCGCGCTCGAGCCGCTTGTCGGTGCGCACGATACCGACGTAGTTCCACATCAGCCGGCGCAGTTCGTCCCAGTTGTGCGCGACCACGACCTCCTCGTCCGGATCGGACACGCGGCTTTCGTCCCAGGCCGGCAGCGGCGCGTGAACGGCGGCAGCGAAGCCTTCCGCTTCGATCGCCTTGGCGGCGGAGCGGCCGATCACGAGGCATTCGAGCAGCGAATTGCTGGCAAGTCGGTTCGCGCCGTGCAGGCCGGTGCAGGACGTTTCGCCGACCGCGTAGAGACCCGCGAGATCGGTGCGGCCCGCCAGATCGGTGACGACGCCGCCGCACGTGTAATGCGCGGCCGGTACCACTGGAATCGGCTCCTTCGTGATGTCGATGCCGAACTCGAGGCAGCGCGCCAGGATCGTCGGGAAATGCTCGTGCAGGAACGCGGCCGGCTGGTGGCTGATGTCGAGGTACACGCAATCGATGCCGCGTTTCTTGATCTCGAAGTCGATCGCCCGCGCGACGATGTCGCGCGGCGCAAGCTCCGCGCGCTCGTCGTGATTGGGCATGAAGCGCGTGCCATCCGGCAGTTTCAGAATGCCGCCTTCGCCGCGCACTGCTTCCGAAATCAGGAACGACTTCGCGTACGGGTGAAACAGGCACGTCGGGTGGAACTGGATGAATTCCATGTTCGACACGCGGCAGCCGGCGCGCCATGCCATCGCGATGCCGTCGCCGGTCGCGGTGTCGGGGTTGGTCGTGTACAGGTAGACCTTGCCGGCGCCGCCGGTCGCGAGCACCGTATGCGGCGCTTCGATCGTAACGGTGCGGCCGCTTTGCAGATCGAGCGCATACAGACCATGGCAGCGGCGGCCGGGCAGGCCGAGGCGTTCGGACGTGATCAGGTCGATTGCGTGATGGTCTTCGAACAGCGTGATGTTCGGATGCTGGCGCACCTGCTCGCTGAGCGTGGCGACGACCGCATGGCCGGTCGCGTCGGCCGCGTGAATGATCCGGCGATGGCTATGGCCGCCTTCGCGCGTCAAATGAAAGCCCAGTTCGGCGGCCTCGTCTTTCGTGAACGGCACGCCCTGTCCGATCAGCCATTCGATCGCGGCGCGCCCATGCTCGACGATAAAGCGTGTCGCCGCCTCGTCGCACAGGCCGCCGCCTGCGGTCAGCGTATCGCGCACGTGATTCTCGACGCTGTCCGCCGAATCGAGCACCGCGGCGATGCCGCCTTGCGCCCAGTCGCTCGCGCCTTCGGTCAGCGATCGCTTGGCGATCACAGCAACGCGCCGTGTCTGCGCGAGATTGAGCGCGACGCTCAAACCAGCCAGACCGCTACCGACAATCGCCACATCGAATTCCATTGCCCACATCTCCGTCTTTCGTTTTGCGATGACGGCGCGCGAACCGCACGCCGCGAAAACGACAAAGGATACGCGCCGCATCGCCCTGGCGAAAGCTGGCCAAACGGAATAGGACGATTCGCGCGCGCCTTGCGGAGCTATCGCGAGGTCCGCGCAAAAACAAAAAAGCCTCGCACGAATGCGAGGCTTTTCATGTTTTTGCCTTCGTCAGGCTGGAGAGCCAAGATTACTTGATCTTGGTTTCCTTGTAGTCAACGTGCTTGCGGATGACCGGATCAAATTTCTTGATCAGCATCTTTTCCGGCATGTTGCGTTTGTTCTTCGTGGTCGTGTAGAAGTGACCCGTGCCTGCGGTCGATTCCAGCTTGATCTTGTCGCGTGCGCCTTTCGCCATGATTTACTCCTTAGGCTTCACCGCGTGCGCGCAAATCTGCGAGCACAGCGTCGATACCGTTCTTGTCGATCAGGCGCAGGCCGGCGTTCGAAACGCGCAGACGCACCCAACGGTTTTCGCTTTCCACCCAGATACGGCGGTTTTGCAGGTTCGGCAGGAACCGGCGCTTGGTCTTGTTGTTCGCGTGGGAAACGTTGTTGCCGCTCATCGGCGCTTTCCCAGTTACTTGGCATACGCGTGCCATGAGAGCACTCCTAATACGCTAATTCTGAGTTCGAACGCCGTGAAAGTTTCCCGAAAAGAGCCGCGCTGAAAGTGTGCGAAGTTGCGCCGAATTTGCATCGAGACACTTCGCTACCACAGCTGCCTGACCTTTGCGGAACGCCTTGATGGCTTCGGAACAGGGGGTTGGAAATAGGCAAACCGGAATTCTAGCAGAAAAAAAGCCGCAAAATCAAACCTTATTTGCGATGCGGGACGCTGCGCCGTACGGCGGCCATTCCGCTTCCCGCGCTCGAGCGGGCTTGCGCGCGAGCCCCGGCCAGCCGGCGCGGGCGAACGAATATACGGTGTCCGCGCCGATCACCAGATGATCGATCAACTGCACATCGACGAGCGCGAGCGCGTCGCGCAGGGTCTGCGTGAGGCGGCAGTCGCTGGCACTCGGCTCGACGGCGCCGGACGGATGATTATGCGCGACGATCAGGCTGGCCGCGTTCGCGGCGAGCGCCCGCCGCACGATCTCGCGCGGATACACGGCCATGCGCGTGAGCGAGCCGCGCGCGCTTTCCTCGCAGCGGATCAGCCGATGCCGGGCGTCGAGAAACAGCGACACGAACACCTCCTGCGGCTGTCCGCCGATCAGAAGGCGCAGATAACTTTCGACCGCTTCGGGCGAATTCATTAGCGGGCGCTTGCGCATCTTGTCGACCAGCGAGCGACGCGCCATTTCCATGATCGCGAGTAATTGCGCTTTTTTCGCGGGGCCGATGCCGCGAATGCCGTCGAAGTCCGCATAGGTCGCGTCGAGCATCGCGCGCAGGGAGCCGAAGCGATCCAGCAGCGCCCGCGCGACGCTGAACACGTCGTGACCGGGCAGGCCGGAGCCGAGCACGAGCGCGATCATTTCGGTGTCCGACAGCACGTCGGGGCCCTGCTCGATCAGTCGCTCGCGCGGCATGTCGCGCCGGAGCCATTTACCCCGAAACAGTTGCCGCCGGCAGCGGGCGGTGGAGTCGGCGGCTTCTGACGGGGCCTCGGCCGACCGATTCGCGGGGGCTTTCACGCCGCCTCCGGCGCGTGCCAGCGCCTTCGGTCGCAGCGTTGGCGCAGGTGTTTCGTCGATTGTGCTGGCGAAATCAGCCATATATATAGAGTCCTCCGCGTAAGGTTGACGGCGCACGCGGCGCAATGCGCCGCTGGGCCGTGCCGCCCTCGCGCGCGACGGACTCAAGCCGGCGCCCGCTAGGTGGCTTACAATAGACACTTTGCGCACGGCACGCCGACGGTTTGCCACACGCGTCGACTGCCCCGCGGCGCACGCGTGCAGCGCTTCGACTGAGCGAGCATTGCATGAGCATCATCGATATTTCCGAGGTGAAACCCGGTTCACACGTCACGCTGCATTACCGGCTTTCCCTTGCCGATGGCGCCGAAGTGATCAACACGTTCAACGACAAGCCGGCCACGCTGCTGCTCGGCGCCGGTCAACTGGCGCCGCCGCTGGAAGATATTTTGCTGGGTTTGAAGGTGGGCCGCCATTCGACCTTTCAGCTAGCGCCGGGCCAGGCGTTCGGCCCGCGCAATCCGGATCTGATCCAGCGCGTGTCCCTCGCCACGCTGCGGGAGAACAGCATGATCGGCGAGGATTTTTCCCCGGGTGACCTGGTCGAATTCAACGCGCCGGGCGGCGGGCGCTATGCCGGCGTACTGAAGGAAGTTGGCGAAACGTCGGCCCTATTCGATTTCAATCACCCGCTTGCCGGCCAGGCGCTGGCGTTTGAAGTGAAAATCATCGGGATTCTGTAAACATGAGCATCACGGATACGACTCTTGCCGAAGCGGAGATCCTGCTGGCCCAGCCACGCGGGTTCTGCGCCGGCGTCGACCGGGCGATCGAGATCGTCGAGCGGGCCATCAAGCTGTATGGCTCGCCGATCTACGTGCGTCACGAAATCGTCCATAACGCCTATGTGGTCGAAGACCTGCGCAAGAAGGGAGCGATCTTCATCGAGAACCTGGACGAAGTGCCGGCGGGCAACACGGTGATCTTCAGCGCGCATGGCGTGTCGAAGGCCGTGCGCTCGGAGGCGGAGTCGCGCGGGCTGCGGGTGTACGACGCCACTTGTCCGCTCGTGACCAAGGTGCATATCGAAGTCGCGAAGATGCGCCAGGACGGTTTCGACATCGTGATGATCGGCCACAAGGGCCACCCGGAAGTCGAAGGCACGATGGGCCAGGCGGCCGAGGGCATGCATCTGGTCGAGGACATCGAGGATGTGCAGGCGTTGCAACTCGCCGATCCGGAGCGGATCGCCTTCGTCACGCAAACCACGCTGTCGGTCGACGACGCCGCCGAAATCATCGGCGCGCTGAAGGCCAAGTACCCGTCCATCCGTGAGCCGAAGAAGCAGGACATCTGCTACGCCACGCAGAATCGCCAGGACGCAGTGAAGTTCATGGCGCCGCAGTGCGACGTCGTGATCGTCGTCGGCAGTCCGAACAGCTCGAATTCGAACCGCTTGCGCGAACTCGCCGAGAAGCTCGGCGTGCCAGCCTATATGGTCGATTCGCCCGATCAGATCGATCCGGTTTGGGTCGAGGGCAAGCGCCGCATTGGCGTGACCGCCGGTGCGTCGGCGCCGGAGGTGCTTGCGCAGGCGGTGATCGCGCGTTTGCGCGAACTGGGTGTGCGCAACGTGCGCGCGCTCGAGGGCATCGAGGAAAACATCGCGTTTCCGCTGCCACGCGGGCTCGGTCTGCCAGCCTGACAATCCGTTAGCTACACTGAAAGGAAAGCGCGCCCGTGGGCGCGCTTTTTTTATGCCCGTGCCCCGACGAACCTCCGATTAAATTAAGTGCCACATCGAATGACCGGTCGACTTTCGGTGGTCTCGCGCACAAATTATTTTGAATTGTGATCGGGGCTTTTATCGATTTTGGCACGATGCGTCCCCGCTTTAAGCTCGCCAAAGCCTTAAGAGGGATTGAGTATGCACTGAATTGGTGCAATTTACCGAGCGCGCGCTAAATGGTCATACCGACGCAAAGCCCGGCCTATCCGGGATTCGCGCCGATCGCCCGCAACACTTGATGCCAGCGGGTTCGGCGCCGGTGCAACTGGTGCACGAAAACGGATCGCAACCAGGTTGCGCCTTTTAACGGATTTCGCTCTCAAAATCAGGTTGCAATGCAGGAAAACCCCACCGGTTCAACAATATTGCCACCCGCATAATTGGAGTTACAATGCGCGCGTTCTCAAGGCCTTGAGGTCCTGGACAGTGGATTTTGCAAGGCGCAGGAGACCTTACTTGATGCGAGTCAAATTTGCTTACGCCGTGTCCATCGCGGCCACGGTTGCGATGCTGACCGCGTGCGGCAAGAAACAGGATGGCGAAGCGGGAACGGGCGCATCGGCGGCCTCGGCCGCGGCGGTTGCCGCCGCGAGCGAAGCGACTATCGTGAAGATCGGTCATGCGGCTCCGTTGACGGGCGGCATCGCGCACCTGGGCAAGGACAACGAAAATGGGGCGCGCCTCGCGGTCGAAGAAATCAATGCGCAGGGTTTGACGATCGACGGTCGCAAGATCCAGCTGCAACTCGACGCGCAGGACGATGCGGCGGACCCGAAAACCGGCACCGCCGTCGCGCAGAAGCTGGTCGACGATCACGTGGTCGCGGTGATCGGACACCTGAACTCCGGGGTCTCGATTCCGGCGTCGAAGATCTATAGCGACGCGAGCATCGTCGAGATCTCGCCGTCGTCGACGAATCCGGCCTATACGCAGCAAGGGTTCAAGACGACCTATCGGGTGGTCGCGACCGACGCGCAGCAGGGTCCGGCGCTCGCCAATTACGCGACGAAGGCGCTGGGCGCCAAACGCATCGCGGTCGTGGACGATGCGACCGCCTACGGCAAAGGTCTCGCGGACGAGTTCACGAAGACCGCCGAGGCGAGCGGCGCGAAGATCGTCGCGCGGGAGGCGACGAGCGACAAGGCCACGGACTTCCGGGCCATTCTCACGAAGATCAAGAGTGTTCAGCCGGACGCCATCATGTTCGGCGGCATGGACGCGACGGGCGGGCCGTTTACGAAGCAGGCGGCGGCGCTCGGTATCAGGGCAAAAATCCTTGGCGGCGACGGTGTGTGTACCGACAAGGTAGGTGAGCTGGCGGGTACCGCCGTGCAAAACCTGGTCTGTTCGGAAGCAGGACTCGCGCTTTCGAAAATGACCAATGGAGCGGACTTCGAAAAGAAGTACGAGGACCGCTTCCACACGCCGGTGCAGATTTACGCGCCGTTCACGTATGACGCTGTGTACGTGATCGTCGATGCAATGAAGCGCGCTAATTCTATCGAGGCGCCCAAGGTGCTGGCTGCGATGCCTTCGACCGATTACAACGGGGTAATCGGCCACATCGCGTTCGACGACAAGGGTGATTTGAAAGAGGGCGCCATTACGCTTTACGACTTCAAGGACGGCAAGAAAGCAGTGCTCGACGTCGTAAAGATGTGATGACGGGAAGTTCGGCCTGACGGCACCGACACCATCCAACGGTGCCGTTTTTGCATCCGCCCAAGGTGAGCTCGCGACCGCATCACGGTCGTCAGGGCAAGCCGGCAACGGATAACCCTTACCGGTCTTTTACATCAGTACCCGCAGTGCCGTTGAGATTCGTAGCGCATCACCGCCCACCGGCAGATGAAAAACGCGAATCCAGTCGCACGGGCTAAGGAGCATTAAATGGATATCTTCATCCAGCAGATCATCAATGGACTGGTGCTTGGCAGTGTCTACGCCATCATCGCACTGGGCTATACGATGGTTTACGGCATTCTGGGCATCATCAACTTCGCCCACGGCGACGTGTTGATGGTGGGCGCGATGGTTGCGCTCTCCGCCATAGGTGTGCTGCAGAACCACTTCCCCGGCCTCGGCAATGTGCTGACGCTCGTGATCGCGTTGATCATCGCGGCGGCGGTCTGCGCGGTGGTCGGCTACACGATCGAGCGGGTCGCCTACCGGCCGTTGCGGCGTGCGCCGCGTCTCGCGCCGCTGATCACCGCGATCGGTGTATCGATTCTGCTGCAGACGCTCGCGATGATGATCTGGTCGCGCAATCCGCTGCCGTTCCCGCAGTTGTTGCCCACCGACCCGCTCAACGTGATCAAGGCCACCGACACGACGCCCGGCGCCGTGATCTCGATGACTGAAATCGTGATCATCGTGGCGGCGTTCCTCGTGATGGGCGGCCTCCTGCTGCTCGTGCACAAGACCAGGCTCGGCCGTGCGATGCGCGCGATCGCCGAGAACCCGAACGTCGCGAGTCTGATGGGTGTGAACCCGAACTTCGTGATTTCGGCGACCTTCATGATCGGCTCGGCGCTGGCTGCGCTCGCCGGCGTGATGATCGCGTCCGAATACGGCAACGCGCACTTCTACATGGGCTTCATCCCTGGCCTGAAGGCCTTTACCGCGGCGGTGCTCGGCGGTATCGGCAATCTCGGCGGCGCGATGGTCGGCGGCGTGCTCCTCGGCCTGATCGAGCAGTTGGGTGCCGGCTATATCGGCGACCTCACGGGCGGCGTGTTCGGCAGTAACTACCAGGACGTGTTCGCGTTCATCGTGCTGATCGTCGTGCTGGTGTTCCGTCCGTCGGGTCTGCTCGGCGAACGTGTCGCGGATCGCGCCTGATCCCGGGCCACAAGGAGTCAACAATCATGACCTCAATTCAACCGATCGAGCCGTCCACGACGCTCATCCCCGAAAAGAACCGCACGAAGACGCTGACTATCGGTATTCTCACGGCGATCTTCGTGATCGCCGCGCCGATGGTCATCGGTGCCGCGGGCGGCAACTACTGGGTCCGCGTGCTCGACTTCGCGATGCTGTACGTGATGCTCGCGCTGGGCCTGAACGTGGTGGTCGGCTTTGCCGGCCTGCTGGACCTGGGCTACATCGCGTTCTACGCGATCGGCGCCTACACGGCCGCGCTGCTGAGCTCACCGCACCTCGCGACGCAATTCGAGTGGATCGCGCATCTCGCGCCGAACGGCATCCACGTGCCGATCTGGATCATCGCGCCGATCGCGATGGCGCTCGCCGCGATGTTCGGGATTCTGCTCGGTGCGCCGACACTGCGTCTGCGTGGCGACTACCTCGCGATCGTGACCCTCGGCTTCGGGGAAATCGTGCGGATCTTCATGAACAACCTCGACCGTCCGGTGAACATCACCAACGGCCCGAAGGGGATCACCGGGATCGATCCGGTGTCTGTCGGCGGCTTCAGCCTCGCGCAGACCCACTCGCTGTTCGGCATGCAGTTTCCGTCGGTGTACCTGTACTACTACCTGTTCGTGCTGTGCGCGCTGTTCGTGATCTGGACCTGTACGCGTCTGCAGCATTCGCGTATCGGCCGCGCGTGGGCCGCGATCCGCGAAGACGAAATCGCCGCCAAGGCGATGGGCATCAATACCCGTAACGTGAAGCTGCTTGCGTTCGCGATGGGCGCGTCGTTCGGCGGCCTGTCGGGCGCGATGTTCGCCTCGTTCCAGGGTTTCGTGTCGCCGGAATCGTTCACGTTCTGGGAATCGGTCGTGGTGCTCGCCTGCGTGGTGCTCGGCGGCATGGGCCACATTCCGGGCGTGATCCTCGGCGCGGTGCTGCTCGCGGTGTTCCCCGAGTTCCTGCGCTCGACGATGGGTCCGCTGCAGAACATGATCTTCGGCCATGAAATCGTCGATACCGAAGTGATCCGTCAGTTGCTGTACGGCCTCGCGATGGTCGTGATCATGCTGTACCGCTCGGAAGGCCTGTGGCCCGCGCCGAAGCACGAAGACAGGATTGCGAAGCTGGCGAAGCGTGGCGGCAAGAAGCCGGTGCGCGCATAAGGTCCGGTGGAGAAAAAGACATGAGCGATAACGTAAGCAACAACGCGACGACCCGGCTGTCGGTGAAGGGCGTCAACAAGCGCTTCGGCGGCCTTCAGGCGCTTTCCGAGGTCGGCCTGCAGATCCGCGCGGGCGAGATCTACGGCCTGATCGGCCCGAACGGCGCCGGCAAGACCACCTTCTTCAATGTGATCACGGGTCTGTACACGCCGGATTCAGGCGAGTTCAAGCTCGACGGCGAGAGCTACACGCCGACCGCGGTCTATCAGGTCGCGAAGGCGGGCATTGCGCGCACGTTCCAGAACATCCGTCTGTTCGGCGGCATGACCGCGCTCGAAAACGTGATGGTCGGTCGTCATGTGCGCACGAAGCACGGTCTGCTCGGCGCGGTGTTCCAGACGCCGGCCGAACGCCAGGAAGAGCGCGAGATCAAGGAGCGCGCGCTCGAACTGCTCGACTACGTCGGCATTACGCAGTACGCGGACTATACGTCGCGCAACCTGTCGTATGGCCACCAGCGGCGGCTCGAAATCGCGCGTGCGCTGGCGACCGATCCGAAGCTGCTCGCGCTCGACGAACCGGCGGCCGGCATGAACGCCACCGAGAAGGTCGAGCTGACCAGGCTGCTCGACAAGATCCGTGCGGACGGCAAGACGATTCTGCTGATCGAACACGACGTGAAGCTCGTGATGGGTCTGTGCAATCAGATGACGGTGCTCGACTACGGCAAGGTGATTGCGCAAGGTCTGCCGCAGGACGTGCAGAAGGATGCGAAGGTGATCGAAGCTTATCTGGGTGCGGGGGTCCACTGATGTCCACGACGCAAGCAATGTTGAAAATCAAGGGCCTGCAGGTCAACTACGGTGGCATCCAGGCGGTCAAGGGTGTCGACCTCGAGGTCGGGCAGGGCGAACTCGTCACGCTGATCGGCGCGAACGGCGCGGGCAAAACCACGACGATGAAGGCGATCACCGGCCTGAAGGCGTATGCGGCCGGCGACATCGAGTACATGGGTCAGTCGATCAAGGGCCTGCCCGCGCATGAGCTTCTGAAGCGCGGTCTCGCGATGGTGCCGGAAGGGCGCGGCATTTTCGCGCGCATGTCGATCGTCGAGAACATGCAGATGGGTGCGTATCTGCGCAATGATACCGACGCCATCAAGTCGGACGTCGAGCGCATGTTCGGCTTCTTTCCGCGTCTGAAGGAGCGTGCATCGCAATACGCGGGCACGCTGTCGGGCGGCGAGCAGCAGATGCTCGCGATGGCACGCGCGATCATCTCGCGGCCCAAACTGCTGCTGCTCGACGAACCGTCGATGGGTCTGTCGCCGATCATGGTCGAGAAGATCTTCGAAGTGGTGCGCCTGATTTCCTCTGAAGGCATGACCGTGCTGCTCGTCGAGCAGAACGCGCGGCTCGCGCTGCAGGCGGCGAATCGCGGCTACGTGATGGACTCCGGTCTGATCACGATGTCGGGCGACGCGAAACAGATGCTCGACGATCCGAAGGTTCGGGCCGCCTATCTGGGTGAATGAGTGGGTGAATGAGTGGGTGAATAGTTGGACGTATGCCCTTTGCGCACACGTCCGGCTTGCAACGCGCCCCGCGATGCAATGTCGCGGGGCGCGTTTTATTTTTCTGGTTGGGACGTGAATTAAGGGAGTCGCCCGATAACCGAACTGATTTCGTCTTTTGTGAACGCACGCAGCGTTTGCGAGCGGACATTGCCGGCCGAGCCGAGTGCGAAGCCGAAGGCGAGGAAGCTCTGCTCGTCTGCCGCTTCGACGACCGAGACAACGTCGTATGCCCCTAACGTCCAGTAGATCTGCTTCATCTCGCAGCCAAAAGATTTCGCCATTTCCGCCGCCTGCCCGGCTCGCTCTGCACTGTTCTTGATCGTGCGGATACCCTGATCCGTAAATTGCAGGAGCACCACATAAGTCGCCATGAAGATTCCCCTTAGGATTCCAACGCGTTGGGACTCAGACGCATGAGCCGCCCCCGGGGGGGAAGGGTCGCGATTCGCCGCAAACCTGTCTTTCCAGCGCCGGCGTCGTCTCGTGCGTAAACGATTTTAGGCAATCCGACTGCTCGCCATCTGCTATTTGTCCGAATCCGCCGATATGTGCGCTGCTTGCGGGAGAACCATTGAAAAAGCCGCATGCGTCAAGCAACGCATGCGGCTTTCTTTAATCAGGCGTACGACGCGAATCAACTGGCCGGGGCCGCGTCGGCGTATTGGCCGAGCCGCTTGCCGAGGCTGATCACCGCATCGGCGCGATACCCGAGCGCATCGTAGAACGCCCGTATTTCAGCCGTTGCCGACGACAGTACCTGCAGGTTCAGCTTCGGACAACCAAGCTTCGTCAACTCGCTCTCGACGTGCGCGACGAGCCGCGTGCCGATGCCATGACGTCGCAGCGATGCGTCGACCGCGAGCGAATACAACCAGCCGCGGTGTCCATCATAGCCGCCCATTACGGTGCCGACGATGCGTCCATCGAGCACCGCGACGAAGAACAGCTCCGGTTGCGTCGCGAGCTTATTGGCGATCGACTGACGCGGGTTGCGCTGCGGTCGCGTCACGTCGCGATACTCGGGAAACACGTCCTGCCATAGCGCAATCACGGCTTCGGTATCGGTCGCGTCGAAGCGGCGGATCGACAGCGTCGTGTTCGTCGTCATCGGTGCGCTCCGTGGTTGATTACAGCGAGTCGAGAACCGAGCGCAGCATCGCCAGCATCTGGTCGATTTCTCCGGTCGTCACGTTAAGCGCCGGCATGAAGCGCAGCAGGCTCGGACGCGCGGCGTTCAGCAGCACACCGTCGGGTTGCATGTCGCGCGCCTTCTCGACAATCTGGTAGCCGATGTCCTTGCCGAGCAGCAGCGCGCGCAGCAGACCCTCGCCGCGCTCGCCCTTGAAGCCGCGCTCCTCGGACAGCTCGAGCAGCTTCGTGCGCAGATATTCGCCGCGCGAGCGCACGCCTTCGAGGAAGCCCGGCGCCGTCAGCTGCGAGATCACCGAGTAGCCGACCGCGGTCATCAGCGGATTGCCGTTGTAGGTGCCGCCCTGATCGCCCGCTTCGAACACGGCGATTTCCGCCTTCGACAGCAGCGCCGCGAGCGGCACGCCGCCGCCGATGCCTTTGCCGAGCGTCATGATGTCCGGCTCGATGCCCGACAGCTGATACGCGAACAGCGTGCCGGCGCGACCACAGCCGCTTTGCACTTCGTCGACGATCAGCAAGATGTTCTGTTGTTTCGTCAGCTCGCGCAGTTGCTGCATGAACTCGCGGGTTGCGGGGATCACGCCGCCTTCGCCCTGGATCGGCTCGAGCATCACCGCGACGGTCTTCGGGTTGATCAGCTTTTCCACCGACGCGATGTCGTTCAGGTCCGCCTTCGGGAAGCCCGGCACCTGCGGCGCGTAGATCGTGTCCCAGCCCGGCTTGCCGCTGGCCGACATCGTCGCGAGCGTGCGGCCGTGGAAGCTGTGGTCGAACGTGATGATCTCGAACGCGCCGCCCTTGAACTTCCTGCCCCACTTGCGCGCGAGCTTGATCGCGCCTTCGTTCGCCTCGGCGCCGCTATTCGCGAAGAACACCTTGTCGAAGCAGCTGTGCTGCGTGAGCAGGCTCGCGAGCTTCGCCATCGGCTCGTTGTAGAACGCCGGCGACGGGTTGATCAGCAGCTTGGCCTGCTGGTTCAGCGCTTCGATCATGCCGTCGTTGCAGTGGCCGAGGCTATTGACCGCCCAGCCCTGAATGAAATCCAGGTAGCGCTGGCCGTTGTTGTCGTAAATCCACGAGCCTTTGCCGTGCGTGAAAACGATTTCAGGTCGGTTCGTGATGTACATCAGCGAATCGATTGGATACTCATTGAAATTCATGACGGCAGGCTCCAGGCAAAAGGGTAAGAGCAGGGTGAAGAAACGGTGACGGTTTGGCCAATAAGAAAGGCGGCCGGAAAAACAGAAAAGCCACGGCATGCCGTGGCTTTCATGATTCGAACAGCTTGCGCCCAGGTTTTGTGTGGCGCGAGTCCGTGACGAAGCCAGCGGCGTCCCTAAGGGAGCGGCGAGCGGCGACGTCGGAATTCGGACTGGATACGGTTCATGCGCGAAAGAATACGATAAGAAAAGCGCTGGTGTAAACCATGAATTTGCACTGGCGCTGCATCGGGGGGAATTTGCCGCCGTGCAATCAGACCGCGTTCGCGAGATCGGCCGCGCTGGTGAACGAGTCCGCGTAGAACTCGTCTTCCGGCAACTGATGATGCTGCGTGAAGTCGCGCAGCGCCGATTCGACCATCACCGGCGCGCCGCATGCATACACCTGGTAGGCCGACAGATCGGGCAGATCCTCGATCACCGCCCGATGCACGAAGCCCGTGCGGCCCGTCCATGCGTCGCCCGCATCGGGCTCGGAGAGCACCGGCACGAACTTGAAGTTCGGAATCTCGCGCGCCCATTGCTCGGCGAGTTCGAGCAGATACAGGTCTTTCTTGCGGCGCGCTCCCCAGTAGAGCGTCATGGGGCGCGTCATGCTCTTGAACACCGCATGCTCGACGATCGCCTTCAGCGGCGCGAAGCCGGTGCCCGACGCGAGCAGCACGATCGGCTTGTCCGAGTCTTCGCGCAGGAAGAACGTGCCGAGCGGCGCTTCGAAGCGCAGGATGTCGCGCTCCTTCATCGTGTTGAACACATGGTCGGTGAACGCACCGCCGGGCATGTGGCGGATGTGCAGCTCGACCGGGCCTTCGACGTGCGGCGCGCTCGCCATCGAATAGCTGCGACGCTTGCCGTCCTTCAGGATGAATTCGAGGTACTGGCCGGCCAGATATTGCAGACGTTCGTTGGCGGGCAGTTGCAGCTTCACGACGATCACGTCGTCGGCCTTGCGCTCGATCGCGTTCACGCGGCACGGCAGCTTCTTGACCTGCACATCGCCGACGCCGGCCACTTCGCGGATGTCGACTTCGAGATCGGAGCACGCGCTCGCGCAGCACAGGAGCGCCATGCCGCGCGTCTTTTCGTCGTTCGACAGCGCCGACGACGAGTGCGCGCGCTGTTCGACCTCGCCGCTCACGACCGTGCCTTTGCACGAACCGCACGCGCCGTTCTTGCAGCCGTACGGCAGGCCGATGCCTTGACGCAGCGCTGCGGAGAGCACCGGTTCGTCCTGTTCTACCTGAAACTGCCGGCCGGTTTGCCGGAGCGTGACGTTAAATGCCATAAAGTGTTCGGAATCGAAAATTCGGAATCGTAATGGGACCCGCCGGATCAACCGCGCGGTACCTGTTGCGTGTGACCGCTACAATGCGCCCACCATGAAAGCGACACGAAACTTCCGCCGGCCGCGCGTGCTGATCGTAGGATGCGGCGACGTCGGCATGCGCTGCGTGCCCCTGTTGCGGCCGCGCGCGCGTATCTTCGCGTTGACGAGCCATGCCGCGCGCTGCGATGAGTTGCGCGCCGCGGGCGCGACGCCGCTCGTCGGCGATCTCGACGCGCGCGGCAGCCTCAAACGGCTCGCGCGCCTCGCGCCGACGGTGCTGCATCTCGCGCCGCCGCAGAAGTCCGGCGACGACGATCGACGCACTCGCGCGCTGCTTGCGACGTTAGGTGCCGCGGGCCGCATGAACGCTTGCGCGGCGAGGTCGTCCGTCGCGCCGATCGCGCGGTTGCGCCGTGCGCGCGCTTCAGGTCTGGACGCTGAAACACCCGATATTGTACCCGACGGGGTGCGCCGGACCGGCGCTTCGCGCGCACCGGTGCGCATCGTTTACGCGAGCACGACGGGCGTCTACGGCGATTGCGGCGGCGCGTGGATCGACGAAACGCGCGCGCCGCGACCCGCGAATGCGCGCGCCAAACGTCGCGTGTCGGCCGAGCGGCAGTTGCGGCGCGCGACGGCGCGCGGCAGCGTCGCCACGAGCATCGCGCGGATCCCGGGCATCTATGCGCGCAACCGTCTGCCGCTCGCGCGGCTCGAAAGAGGCACGCCGGCGCTCGTCGATGCCGACGACGTCTACACGAATCACATCCACGCCGACGACCTCGCCGCGATCCTCGTGCGTCTCGCCACGCATGGCCGGCCCGCGCGCGCACTGCACGCGTCCGACGATTCGTCGCTGAAAATGGGGGAGTATTTCGACGCGGTCGCCGATGCGTTCGGGCTCGCGCGCCCGCCGCGCATCACGAGAGAGCAGGCGGAGCAGCAGATCGATCCGCTGCTGCTGTCGTTCATGCGCGAGTCGCGCCGGCTCGTGAACCGGCGTCTGAAGGAAGAATTGCGGGTACGTCTGCGCTATCCGAGCGTCGAGGATTTTTTGCGCGAGGCGAACGGGAAACGCGGCTAGGCCGGCAGCAGAAACAAAATATCGCCTCGCGAGGGCGGAGTTGCCCCGCAAAGCGTATCCGCCGCACCGCCTCAATGCGCCGCGCAACACGAGCTGCGCGGTCCAACCGGCATCAGGTCAGCGCAGGCAGCACTTCCAGCAACAGGAAGCACAGCATGCCGCCGATCAATGCGCCGATCAGATTCGGATGGTACTTGTGCCGCAGCCGCATGATGACCAGCAATCCGCCGACCAGCAGCAGCGCAAGGCAGATAAACGAGATCATCGCGTGCGAAAACGCCATCGTGCCGTCGATTTGCATGGCGCCCCTCCTTGAAACCTTTGTAGTCGTTTGTTTAGACGAGTATAGGGCGACATGTAAGCAACGGCATGCTGCAACGCAACGGCCTATGTTCGGTGCACCGCAATGCGCGCGGGCTTTCTCCGGCGCATCAAGGGCTTAGGCGGGCCCTCATTGCGGCTAGTCGTTTACCCGGCCCGCAGCGCGGCAAGACCCGCTTCGTCGAGCCATTGCCATGCGCCGGGCGCGAGCGCCGCGGGAAGCGCGAGCCCACCGATCCGTTCGCGATGCAGCGCCTCGCAGCGGTTGCCCGAGGCCGCGATCATCCGCTTGACCTGGTGGTATTTGCCTTCGAGCACGGTGAGCGCGAGCGTGTGAGTGTCGCGCGCCTGGGCGTCGAGTGCGGCGCTCGCTTTCGTTTCGCCGTGCAGCAGCACGCCGTCGCGCAGCGCGGCGAGCTGCGCGTCGTCGAGCGGATGGCGCGTGGTCGCGACGTAGAGCTTCGGCATCTTGCGTTTCGGCGACGTGAACTGATGCACGAACTTGCCGTCGTCGGAGAGCAGCAGGAGGCCCGTGGTGTCCTGATCGAGACGGCCGACACACTGCACGCCGCGCTCGGCGAACTGCGGCGGCAGCAGGCTGAACACGCTCAGATGATGCTGCGGATCGCGCGAGCATTCGTAGCCGATGGGCTTGTTCAGCAGCAGATACGCATGCTCGCGATACGGCCATTCGACGCCGTCGACGCTAAAACGCAACGCGCCGCCATCAACAGCGAAATCGGCGTCGGCATCGGTGCAAATCGCACCGTCGACGCTGACGCGGCCGTCGCCGATCAGCGCACGGCATTGGCGGCGCGAACCGAAACCTTGAGTAAAGAGAATGCTTTCGAGATTCATGGCGAGCGAAGAATAACACCGCAAGAAGCGGAGCGCCCCGCAAGTCCCAAGCGCCGACGATGAATGCCTCACGTCAAACCTCGGGAGTGCATCGATGTCCGCCACGTCTTCCCCTTCGTCGTCTTCGCCGTCCAATGCGCAACGTCTGCCCCGCGCATTCCAGCGCCTCGCCTGGTCGAACCTGTGCGCGCAATCGGCCGGAGCAGATCAGCCTCGCCGCCGCACCGCTCGTCGCGGTGTTCGCGCTCGGCGCCGACGCGCGCGATACCGGTCTGCTGCAAACCGCGCAGACGCTGCCGTTCCTGTTGCTGTCGATGCCGCTCGGCGTCTGGGCCGACCGCCGCTCGCGCCGCGTGCTGATGACGCTCGCCGAGAGCGTGCGGGTCTGCGCGATGCTGTGCGTGCTGCTGCTGGTGCTCACGCATGCGCTGAACCTGCCGCTGCTCGCCGCGCTCGGCTTCGTCGCCGCGACGGGTACGGTCGCCTACAACGTTGCGGCGCCGTCGCTGGTGCCGTCGATCGTGCCGCGCGACGCCTATGCGAGCGCGAACGGCCGGCTCGAACTCGCGCGCAGCGTCGCGTATTCGGCGGGGCCGGCGCTGGGCGGCGTGCTGGTCGGCTGGATCGGCGCGGGCTGGGCGTATGGCGGCGCGGCGATGTTGTCGGCGTTCGCGGTCGCGTTGCTGGCGGGATTGCGCGAGCCGCCGCGCGCGGCCGCGCCGCGGCGGCACTTCATGCTGGAGCTGCGCGACGGCACGCGCTTCGTGCTGCGCGATCCGTTGCTGCTGCCGATGCTGCTGACCGCCGTGTTCTTCAATCTCGGCTTCTTCATCCTGCAGGCGGTCTATGTGCCTTACGCGGTGCATCGGCTGGGGCTCAATGCCTCGGCGGTCGGCGTGACGCTCGGCGCGTACGGGGTCGGCATGGTCTGCGGCGCGCTCGCCGCGCCCGCGGTCGCGCGGCGTCTCGCATTCGGCCGTCTGCTGATCGTCGGACCGTCGTGCGGGCTGCTCGCGTCGCTCGTGATGGTGGCGACGCTGATCGTCCCATCGTTCTGGCTCGCGCTCGCGAGCTTCTTCCTGCTCGGCGCGGGACCAATCCTGTGGGTCGTCGGCTCGACCACGCTGCGTCAGGCGATCACGCCCGAACGGATGATCGGCCGCGTGTCCGCGCTGATCAGCACCGCCACCTACGGCGCGCGGCCGGTGGGCGCGCTGCTCGGCGCCGCGCTCAGCGCGCGCTGGAGCATCGACGTGTGTCTGGTCGCGGCGTCGCTCGCGTTCGTCGTGCAGGCGCTGATCATCGTGATGTCGCCGGCGGCGCGGCTGCTGGGCATTCCCGAACAGAGCGCGGCGGCGTGCTGAGCGGCGGAGCGCGGCACGCGATGAAGCCAGCCATCGCCCCGATGAAAATGGGTTTTCATCGGGGTGCGGCATGGCGTGGATGCTGAACTCCATTGTCTGAAGACCTTCGGTCGGTGAAAACCCTCGAAATAATGAAAATGAATTTTTTTCGGCGCGTGTTTCATGTAAATATAATTTCATCCCATTCGCATAGAACAACCGCGCCTGTCCGTTCGCATGATCCATCACCCGTCCGCTGTGTCGAACCCCGCCGAGCAGGCCATTGCCGCGCGCATCACCGCCGCGATGCCGACGCTCACGCCGATCCACCAGCGCATGGGCGAGTACGTGCTGGCCCATCTGTTCCGCGCGGCGACGATGCGTATCGACGAGCTCGCGAGCGTGGTCGGCGCGTCGGTCGCGAGCGCGAATCGCTTTGCGCGCGCGCTCGGCTTCGACGGTTATCCGCAGTTTCGCGAGGCGCTCGTGCGTGGCTTCGAGGCGACGCTCGCGCCGGTCGAGCGGCTGCGCAGCGCGCAGGAAACGCTCGCGGCCGGTGACGATCTGATCGACGCGTCGCTCGAGCAGGCCGCCAACAATCTGCACGCAACGCGTACGTCGATCGATCGCGCGACCGCCGACGCCGCCGTCGACGCGATCATCGCCGCGCGTCGCGTATTCGTGATCGGCTTCGGCGCCAGCGCGTTTCTCGCGAGCCTGATGGAGCACGGACTGCTGCCGTATCACGACAACGTGCATTCGCTGGCGCTGAGCGGCGGGCCGTCGCATGCGGCGCGGCACCTCGTGGGTTCGGGCCCGGGCGATCTCGTGATCGGCATCGCGTTTCCGCGCTATGTCGAGGACACGATCGAGCTCGCGCGCCGCGCCTCCGAACGCGGCGCACGCGTGCTCGCGCTCACCGACGGTCCGCGCTCGCCGCTCGTGCGGTTCGCGGACCTGTCGCTGTATGTCCGCACCGACCGGCGTCTCGCGTCGAATGCCGATTCGGCCGTGCTCGCGGTCATCGAGGCGTTGTGCGACGCGGTCGCGTATCGCGCGCAACGCTCGGTCAAGGCGGCCGCCGAGGTCAGCGAGTTCGTGCTGCCGTGGCTGTTCGATCCGCAGTCGGGCGCGGCCGGCGCCGCGCAGGAGCCGGCGCGCGCCCTGAGCAAAGCCGCGCGCGCGAGGGCTGCAAGGCTAAAACACAGCGACGGCGCGAAGGCCGACAGCACCCAAGCCAGAAGCACGAAAGCCAGGGATGCCGAAGCAAAAGCCATCACAGCACCCCGCGCTCCCCGAACCACCCGCACTCCACGATCCAAACGATGAACTCCAACGCAGTCATTGCCATTCACGGCGGGGCCGGGACGATCCTGCGCACGTCGATGTCGGCCAGCGCCGAAACCGGATATCACGCGGCGCTCAACGCGGTGCTGAGCGCTGGCCAGCGCGTGCTCGCCGACGGCGGCAGCGCACTCGACGCGGTCAGCGAAGCGGTGCGGCTGCTCGAAGACTGCGCGCTCTTCAATGCGGGCCACGGCGCGGTCTACACGGCGGCCGGCACGCACGAGCTCGACGCCGCGATCATGGACGGCCGCACGCTCGACGCGGGCGCGATCTGTTGCGTGACGCGCGTGCGCAATCCGATTCTCGCCGCGCGCCGCGTGCTCGAGCGCAGCGACCACGTGCTGTTCACCGGTGACGGCGCGGAAGCGTTCGCGGCCGCGCAGGGGCTCGAGTTCGTCGACAACAGCTACTTCGATACCGACGCGCGCTATCGCCAATGGCAACTGGCGCGTGAGCAGCAGCGTCCGATGCTCGATCACGACGCCGCGACGCTCGCGTCCAAGGCTTCGAGCAGCGACGACCCGACGCCGCACGAGCCGATCGATCCGAATCGCAAGTTCGGCACCGTCGGCGCAGTCGCGCTCGACCGCCACGGGCATCTCGCCGCGGCGACCTCGACGGGCGGCGTGACCAACAAGCAGGTGGGCCGCGTCGGCGATACGCCGCTGATCGGCGCGGGCTGCTACGCGGACGACGCGACCTGCGCGGTATCGACCACCGGCGCGGGCGAAATGTTCATGCGCATGGTCGCCGCCTACGACGTGGCCGCGCAGATGGCCTATCGCCAGGTCTCGCTCGAAGAAGCCGCGCACGAAGTCGTGATGAACCGCTTGCCGAAGATCGACGGACGCGGCGGCCTCGTCGCCGTCGACGCGCGGGGCAACGTCACGCTGCCGTTCAATACCGAGGGTATGTACCGCGGTTTCGCGCGGCTCGGCGAAGCGCCCGTGACGGCGATCTATCGCTAGCCGCTGGCGCGTGTCGCCACCTGCCTGAGGCCCCGATAGCCGCGTTCGAATTCAAAGCAAAGGAACCACCGTGCCGACTTCCTCGCACACCGCCAGCCCGCTTATCGAAACCCTGCCGCCGCTGCGCGTGCTCGCGGTCGACGATCTGACGGTCGCGTTCCGCCGCGGCGACTCGACCTTCAACGCGGTGCGCAATCTGTCGTTCACCGTCGAGCGCGGCGAGACGCTCGCGATCGTCGGCGAATCGGGCTCCGGCAAGTCGGTCACGTCGCTGGCGCTGATGCGGCTGATCGAGCATGGCGGCGGCCGTCTTGCCGGCGGCAGCATCGCATTCCGGCGGCGCGACGGCAGCGTGCTCGATCTCGCGAAGGCGTCGTCCGGCACGATGCGCACAGTTCGCGGCGCCGACATCGCGATGATCTTCCAGGAGCCGATGACCTCGCTCAATCCGGTCTTCACGGTCGGCGATCAGATCAGCGAGGCGATCGCGCTGCACCAGGGCAAGAGCCGCGAGGCCGCGCGCGCCGAAACCTTGCGTCTGCTCGAGATCGTGCGGATTCCCGAGGCAAGGCGCGTCGCGGCGCGTTACCCGCATCAGCTGTCGGGCGGCATGCGCCAGCGCGTGATGATTGCGATGGCGTTGTCGTGCAAGCCCGCGCTGCTGATCGCCGATGAACCGACCACCGCGCTCGACGTGACGATCCAGGCGCAGATCCTGCAACTGATTCGCGGCTTGCAGGACGAGATGAACATGGGCGTGATCTTCATCACGCACGACATGGGCGTGGTCGCCGAAGTGGCCGACCGCGTGCTCGTCATGTATCGCGGCGAGAAGGTCGAGGAGGGCGCGTCGGACACGCTGTTCGCCGCACCGTCGCATCCGTACACGAAGGCGCTGCTCGCGGCGGTGCCGCGGCTCGGCTCGATGCACGGCACCGATCAGCCCGCGCGCTTTCCGATCCTGAGCGTCGAGCAGGCCGGCGCGAACGGCGCCGATGCGGCGGTGCAGCCGGCGGCGGCTGTCGCCGAAGAAGCGCAGCCGCTGGTGCGCGAAGACACGCCGCCGATCCTGCGCGTGCGCGATCTGGTCACGCGCTTTCCGGTCCGTAGCGGCCTGTTCGGCCGTATGACGGGCCGTGTGCATGCGGTCGAAAAAGTCAGCTTCGATCTGCGGCCCGGCGAAACGCTCGCGCTGGTCGGCGAGTCGGGCTGCGGCAAGTCGACCACGGGCCGCTCGCTGCTGAGGCTCGTCGAAAGTCAGAGTGGCTCGATCGAATTCGCTGGCAAGGAGATCAGCTCGCTGACCGGGCCCGCGTTGCAGGCGCTGCGCCGCGATATCCAGTTTATTTTCCAGGACCCGTTCGCGTCGTTGAATCCGCGCTTGACCGTCGGCTTCTCGATCATGGAGCCGCTGCTCGTGCATGGCGTCGCGCAGGGTGGACAAGCGCAGGCGCGCGTCGCATGGCTGCTCGAGAAAGTCGGTTTGCCGGCCGAGGCCGCGCGCCGCTATCCGCATGAGTTTTCGGGCGGGCAGCGTCAGCGTATCGCGATTGCTCGCGCGCTCGCGCTGAATCCGAAGGTCGTGATCGCCGACGAATCGGTGTCCGCGCTCGACGTCTCCGTGCAGGCGCAGATCGTCAATCTGATGCTCGACCTGCAGCGCGAGCTCGGCGTCGCGTATCTGTTCATTTCGCACGACATGGCGGTGGTCGAGCGGGTCAGCCATCGCGTCGCGGTGATGTATCTCGGCCAGATCGTCGAGATCGGTCCGCGTCGCGCGGTGTTCGAGGCGCCCCAGCATCCGTACACGAAGAAGCTGATGAGTGCGGTGCCGGTCGCCGATCCCGCGCGCCGTCACGCGCAACGCATGCTCGCCGCCGACGATATTCCGAGCCCGATCCGCGCGCTGCACGACGAGCCGGTCGTCGCGCCGCTCGTCGCGGTGGGCCCGGATCATTTCGTCGCGCAGCATCGCGTCGGCGGCGCTTATTGAGCGAAGCGCCGCATCGCATTGAAGCGGAAGACCTGAAGCGCGAGACCCGAAGCATCGGCAATCGAAGCAACAGCAAGAGAAACATCAGCAATTGAAGCCACGCCAACCATAACGGCCCTGTCACATCCTTAACTCGCAGCCTGGAGCAATCTCATGAACCTGCTGTTCCCGTCCTCTCCGTTTCGTTTGCGCGCGCTCGTCAGCGGCGGCGCGGTGGTGTTCGCGACGCTCGCGGGCAATCTGGCGCACGCCGAAACGACGGCCGTGATGGCCGTCGCGTCGACCTTCACGTCGCTCGATCCGTACGACGCGAACGACACGCTGTCGCAGGCGGTCGCGAAATCGTTCTATCAGGGGCTGTTCGGCTTCGACAAGGACATGAAGCTCGTCAACGTGCTCGCCGACAGCTATGAGGCGAGCCCCGACGCGCGCGTCTATACGATCAAGCTGCGCCATGGCGTGAAGTTCCAGGACGGCACCGACTTCAATGCGGCCGCCGTGAAGGCGAACTTCGACCGCGTGACCGATCCGGCCAACAAGCTGAAGCGCTACAACATGTTCAGCCGCATCGAGAAAACGGAAGTGGTCGATCCGTACACGGTGCGCGTCACGCTGAAAACGCCGTTCTCGGCGTTCATCAACGTGCTCGCGCATCCGTCTGCGGTGATGATCTCGCCGGACGCGCTGAAGAAGTACGGCAAGGACATCGCGTTTCATCCGGTCGGCACGGGCCCGTTCGAACTCGTGAAGTGGGACCCGGCCGGCGACCTGACCGTGAAGAAGTTCGCCGGCTACTGGAAGAAGGGTTATCCGAAGATCGATGCGATCGACTGGAAGCCGGTCGTCGACAACAACACGCGTGCCGCGCTGATCCGCACCGGCGAAGCGGACTTCGCGTTCCAGGTGCCGTTCGAGCAGGCCGCGCAACTGCAGTCGAGCCCGAAGGTCGATCTGATCGCGGCGCCGTCGATCATCGAGCGCTACATCAGCATGAACATGAACCAGAAGCCGTTCGACAACCCGAAGGTGCGTGAGGCGCTGAATTACGCGGTCAACAAGGAAGCGCTGACGAAGGTCGCGTTCGCCGGGTACGCGACGCCGGCCGACGGCGTCGTGCCGCAGGGCGTCGACTATGCGGTCAAGCTCGGACCCTGGCCGTACGATCCCGCGAAGGCGCGCGAACTGCTGAAGGAAGCGGGCTATCCGAACGGCTTCGAAACGACGCTGTGGTCCGCGTATAACTACTCGACCGCGCAGAAGGTGATCCAGTTCGTGCAGCAACAGCTCGCGCAGGTCGGCATCAAGGCTAGCGTCGAGGCGCTCGAAGCGGGTCAGCGCGTCGCCAAGGTCGAAAGCGCGCAGGACCCGGCGACCGCGCCGGTGCGGATGTACTACGCGGGCTGGTCGTCGTCGACCGGCGAGGCGGACTGGGCGATCAGCCCGCTGCTCGCGGGCTACTCGATTCCGCCGAAGATGGTCAACACGTCGTACTACAAGAGCGACGCGGTCGACAACGATCTGAAGCAGGCGCTCGAAACCACCGACCGCACGCAGAAGGCCGCGCTCTACACCGATGCGCAGAAGCGCATCTGGGCCGACGCGCCGTGGATCTTCCTCGTCAAGGAGAAGGTCGTGTATGCGCGCAGCAAGCGTCTGTCGGGCGCTTACGTCGCGCCGGACGGCTCGTTCAACTTCGACGAGATCGCGATCAAGTGATGAGCTGACGAGGCGGCATGCGCAGGCGGCGGTTCACCCAGCCCGCCGCCGCGCCGCCGCCGCACACGAGTCCTCGTTGCCCGCCTGATTTGCCGCTCATTTGCCGGACTGGTTTCATGCTGAACTTCCTCGTCAAACGTCTGCTAGGCCTGCTGCCGACGCTCTTCATCGTCGCCGTGCTGGTGTTCCTGTTCGTGCATCTGCTGCCGGGCGATCCGGCGCGGCTCGCCGCCGGTCCCGAAGCGGACGAGGCGACCGTGGCCCTCGTGCGCTCCGACCTCGGGCTCGACAAGCCGCTGCCGCAGCAGTTCGTCCGTTTCTTCTGGCGGATGGCGCATGGCGACTTCGGCGTTTCGACGCGCAGCAAGCGGCCGGTGAGCCAGGAGATTGCGGAACGCTTCTTCCCGACGTTGTGGCTGACGATCGCGAGCATGGTGTGGGCGGTCGTGATCGGCATGGCAATCGGCATCGCCTCGGCGGTGTGGCGCAACCGCTGGCCGGACCGCCTGGGCATGACGCTCGCGGTGTCGGGCATTTCGTTTCCGGCGTTCGCGCTCGGCATGCTGCTGATGCAGATTTTCTCGGTGCAACTCGGCTGGCTGCCGATCGTCGGCGACGGTTCGTGGCGCAGCTACGTGCTGCCGTCGCTGACGCTCGGCGCGGCGGTCGCGGCCGTGATGGCGCGCTTCACGCGGGCCTCGTTCGTCGAGGTGCTGCACGAGGACTTCGTGCGCACCGCGCGTGCGAAGGGCGTGCCCGAGCGGCTCGTGATCATCAAGCACTGCCTGCGCAACGCGCTGATTCCCGTCGTCACGATGATGGGGTTGCAGTTCGGCTTTCTGCTCGGCGGCTCGATCGTCGTCGAAGTGGTGTTCAACTGGCCGGGCCTCGGCCGTTTGCTCGTCGATGCGGTGTCGATGCGCGACTATCCGATCATTCAGGCCGAGGTGCTGTTGTTCTCGCTCGAATTCATCATCATCAACCTGATCGTCGACGTGCTGTACGCGGTGATCAACCCGACCATCCGTTTCAAGTGAGGTCCGCATGAGCACCACTGCCACCGGGCCGAATGCGGCCACTCCCGCTGCCGTCGAACGCGCGATCCGCACACCGTGGAGCGAGTTCTGGCGCAAGTTTCGCAAGCAGCATGTCGCGCTGGCCGCCGGCGTGTTCGTGCTGCTGCTGATCGTGGTCGCGATCATCGCGCCGCATATCGTGCCGTACGACCCCGAGAACTTCTTCGACTACGACGCGCTGAACGCGGGGCCGTCGGCCGCGCACTGGTTCGGCGTCGATTCGCTGGGCCGCGATATCTTCAGCCGCATCCTCGTCGGCTCGCGCATTTCGCTCGAGGCAGGCTTTCTGTCCGTTGCGATCGGCGCGGTGATCGGCACGTTCTTCGGTCTGCTTGCCGGTTACTACGAGGGCTGGTGGGATCGCATCACGATGCGCGTGGCCGACGTGCTGTTCGCGTTCCCCGGCATTCTGCTCGCGATCGGCGTGGTCGCGATTCTCGGCAACGGCATGATCAACGTGATCTGCGCCGTGGCGATCTTCAGCATTCCGGCGTTCGCGCGGCTCGTGCGCGGCAATACGCTGATGCTCAAGCAGCTCACCTATGTCGAGGCGGCGCGCAGCATCGGCGCGTCGGACTGGACGATCATGGCGCGGCACATTCTGCCGGGCACGATTTCGTCGGTCGTCGTGTATCTGACGATGCGCATCGGCACGTCGATCATCACGGCGGCGAGCCTGTCGTTTCTCGGCTTGGGCGCGCAGCCGCCGACGCCCGAGTGGGGCGCGATGCTCAACGAAGCTCGCGCCGATATGGTGACCGCGCCGCACATCGCGCTGTTTCCGAGCCTCGCTATCTTCCTGACCGTGCTCGCGTTCAACCTGCTCGGCGACGGTCTGCGCGACGCGCTCGATCCGAAGCTGGATCGGCCATGAGCATGAGCAACCATCATTCGGCCGAGCGCGCGCCGCATCTCGGCACGTTGCCGGCCGGAGCGCTCGGCACGATCGCCGACGTGGACGGCGTCAGCGTCGGTCATTGCACGCTTGCCGAAGGCGCGCTGCAAACCGGCGTGACCGTGATCCGGCCGCATCGCGGCGATCCGTTCGTCGACAAGGTGCCGGCCGCCGCGTCGGTGATCAACGGCTTCGGCAAGAGCGTCGGGCTCGTGCAGCTCGACGAACTCGGCACGCTGGAGACGCCGATCGCGCTGACCAACACCTTCGGCGTCGGTACGGTCGCGCAGGCGCAGATCCGCGCGGCGATTCGCGGGAATCCGCGCATCGGCCGCGAATGGTCGACGCTCAATCCGCTCGTGTTCGAATGCAACGACGGCTATCTGAACGACATTCAGGCGCTTGCCGTGACCGAACAGCATTTCAACGAAGCATTCGACGCGGCAAGCGCCGATGTCGCGAGCGGTGCGCTCGGCGCAGGGCGCGGCATGTCGTGTTTCGATCTGAAGGGCGGCATCGGCACTGCGTCGCGCCTGTTCAGTGCGGCGGGCCGCGACTACACCGTTGGCGCGCTCGTGCTTGCCAACTTCGGCCGTCTGCCGATGCTGACGATCGACGGCACGCCGCTCGGCCGCATTCTGGCCGAACGCGCGGCCGTCGCTGAGGCGGCGAATACTGCCAGTGCCGCTGCTAATGCGACCCCCGAGCAACCCGAGCAAGGCTCGATCATCATGATCGTCGCGACCGATGCGCCGCTCGACGCGCGCCAGCTGAAACGCCTGTCGTTGCGCGCGGCGGCCGGTCTCGCGCGCACCGGCTCGGTGTACGGCCACGGCAGCGGCGATATCGCGCTGGCGTTTTCGACCGCGTACACGGTGCCGCACGGCGCGGACTTCGTCGCGCTGCCGCCGCTGGTCGCGGATCACTGTATGGACCCGCTGTTTCGCGCCTGCGCCGACAGCGTCGAGCAGGCGATCGTCGATGCATTGTGGAGCGCCGAGTCGGTCACCGGTCGCGACGGCCATCGGCGGCTGTCGCTGCGCGACAGCGTGCCGGACCTTGCCCACCTGCTGAGGAATTCCGCGCGATGAAAGTCCTGATCTCCACCGACATCGAAGGCATCGCCGGCGTGTTCCATGCCGAGCAGACGCGCGCGGGCAACGGCGAATACGAAGCCGCGCGACGCTGGATGACGCTCGAAGCCAACGCGGCCATCGAAGGCGCGTTCGCGGGCGGCGCGACCGACGTGTGGGTCAATGATTCGCACGGCGGCTTTCGCAACCTGCTGCCCGATCTGCTCGATCCGCGCGCCCAGCTCGTGCTCGGCAAGCCGCGCACGCTCGGCATGATGGCCGGGCTCGAATACGGTGCGGCGCTGGTCTTCATGATCGGCTATCACGCGAAGGCGCAAACGCGCGGCATCCTCGCGCACACGATCAACAGCTTCGCGTTCGCGCGCGTGGCGTTCAACGGCGTGGAGCTGGGCGAAGCGGGGCTGTACGGTGCGCTCGCCGAAGAATATGGCGCGCGTGTGGTGCTTTTATCGGGTGACGACGTGTTCGCCGAGGAAACCGCGCCGCGTTTTCCCGGCGCGCGTTTCGTCGTCACGAAGACCGCAACCGGGCAAGCAAGCGGCGTCACGCAGTCGCCTGCGAGCGTGCGCGAGGCGCTGCGGGCCGCCGCGCGCGACGTGGTCCGTCAGCATGTCGAAGCGGGCCGCGCGCCTGCCGCGACGCGCGCGGAGCCGCGAACGATCGACTGCGAACTGCGCGTGCAAACGAGCGGGCTCGCCGATCTGTTCTGCCAATGGCCGACGCTTACGCGCGTGGATGGCGTGAGGTTGCGCTTCAGTGCGGCGTCGGCCGAGCATGCGGTGCGGATGCTGAACTGTCTGTCGGCGATGTCCTTCATGCTGCGCTGAGCCGCGCGGCGTCGAGCCGCCGGCTTACTGCTGCTGCCGGCTCAACTCGCGCGCCGCGTGATCGATCGCCTCCGCCACCGCCCCGGCGTGCGACACCGGCGCGAGATGGCTCGACGCGACCGGCACCACCTTCGCGCCGATGCGCGCGGCGATCATTCTCTGCAGATCGGGCGACACCGCGTGGTCTTTCGTCGTCAGCACGTACCACGACGGTTTGTCCTTCCAGCCGACCTGATCGACCGGTTCGTCGAATGCGCTCGCGGCGATCGGCACCTGCGCGGCGGCGAGCACGCGTGCGACGGTCTCGGGCACGTCGGCGGCGAGATCGGCGTGATAGCGCGCGCGGTCGATCCACAAAAACCCGTTCGCGTCCTTGCTGATGCTCTGGCCGGCCGACATCGGCCCGCCGGCCTTCATCACGTCCATCGCCGATTCGTGCAGTTGCGGCGCAAGCGCGGCGACATACACGAGCCCGGCGACGTTCGGCGCGTTCGCGGCGACCTCGGTGATCACGACGCCGCCCCAGGAGTGCCCGACCAGCAGCACCGGACCGTTCTCGCGATCGAGCACGCGGCGGGTCGCGGCGACGTCGTCGGCGAGCGAGGTCAGCGGGTTCTGCACCGAGCTCACGTGATAACCCTTTTGCTGCAGCTTCGCGACCACGCCGTTCCAGCTCGATCCGTCGACGAACGCGCCATGCACGAGCACGATGTTGCGCACCGGGCCGCCGAGCGCGGCGGCAGGCGGCTTGCTGGCAGTAGCGGGGGCAGGCGCTGGCGCTGGCTGGCCGCTTGCCTGCGACGCGGCGTCATCGGCCGGTTGCTGGGCGGCGGGCACCGTCTGCGCGAGCGCGGACGTACTGACGCCTGCGAAACAGAGGCACAACACGGCGGCGCAAAGCAGACGTTTGGGCAACATAGCGAAGCTCCGCGGCGTGAAAAGTGGACTTCGGCAACATACCCGGGCGCGATCCCCGTGACAATCACAATCCGCGCGCTTAAGTGCGGCGCAGAACGAAGCGGGCGGCTCCGAATGTCAGAGGAATATCGGTCGGGGTAAAGTTAGCGGTTTTGCCAGACCGGACCGTACGGTCCAGCCGTGCAATCTGCCACAGCGCTGCCTTCGACAGCGTTCCACGCCCAGCGGCGACATGCGGCGAACACAGGGGCGCTGACGCCGGGCTGGTCGGTCTCGGTGTGGCTGGTGCCGGCATGGCTCGTACTGATGTGGGGCGGCTACATGATCAAGCGACGCCGCGAGGTTGCGCGCGCTGGCATGGGGGCCGCGAGCCGATAAGCGCCGATCGGCGCGACGTGCGTGGCATTCCGCAGCGAACACGGCGATTCGCCGCCAACGAACGATCTTCGCGCGCCGAAGTTCCCGACATAGGTCGGTCTCGTGTGGGCGAGCGCACAGATCGATTTTTGCGAATCGGTAATCTCTGTCCGGTCGTCCGGCACGAAGCCGGGATGGCTGGCCGTGCCGGCCATCCCCGGACCGTACCGGCGACATGGTCTGCTGGTACGCCCCCGCTAGCGCGGGTCTCAAGGGCGCAGCAACTCCCACGTTGATTGACGTACCGCGGAGAGACACCATGTTCAACGCAGGCGCCGTACGGACCAGGTCGAACTTCGGCGCGGGTGCCGCGCTCCTTTTGCTGATTGCGGCAGCCTGCCTCGCGCTGCGTATCCTTCACGTCGTCGCCAAGTTTCGTGGCAACGTCCCTGACGCCTTCGGCGATTTCAATTTCTACCTGTACGCCTTCAACGTCGTGCTGCATGACCCGGCGCGCCTGTACGACCACGACGCGCTCATCGCGTTTTTGCAGGGCATCGGCGCGCGCTCGACGGGCGACGACATCTTCTACGCCTACCCGCCGCAGTTCGCGCTGGTGTTTGCGCCGCTCGCGCTGCTGACGCCGCTCGCCGCGAAAATCGTCTGGGTGAGTGCGTCGATCGTGTTGTTCTCGGTGGCTTTGTATCTCGTCGTCACGATGGCGTACCGCGGCACGGAGCGCAGCGTGAACCTGCTGCTGGTGGCGGTCGCGCTGCTGAGCTTTCCGCTCGTCGAAGATACCTACGACGGCCAATCGAACGAACTGCTGTTCTTCCTGTTGGTTGCGACTTTCGCGCTGATCGAGCGTGGCAAAGGTTATGCCGCTGGACTCTTTCTTGGCTTTGCGATCGCGATCAAGCTCACGCCCCTGGCCGTCGCCGGCCTGCTGTTGCTGCGTCGCGAATGGCGGACGTTCGTGATGGCGAGCGTCGTTGCGATTGCGTTGACGTTGATCACCGGAGCGCGCCTCGGCTTCGACGTTTTGTGGCACTACTTCGTGTCGGACATGCCGCGCCTGAACGGCATGGCACTGGCGATGAGCGGTGGCGGCGCGCCGATGAACAATGCCGTGAGGGGCGCGCTGCAGACGCTATCGGCGACGATCGGCATGCCGGTGTCCGGTGCGTTGCTGTCGATTGCTTCGCGTGCGTTGGTGCTGGCTGCTTGCCTGCTGTCCGCGTATCTGGTGTTTCGCCGCCATCGGGACAGCCGCATCGACTACGCGCTCGCTTCGATGACGATGCTCGTGGCTTATCCGATCCTCGAGCCGATCCACATGGTGCTCGCGCTGATCCCGTTGCTGATTTTGCTGGGGACCGCCTTCGAAGCGCGCGGCGGGCAGCTGTCGGCGCTCGGTCCGAGACTGGAGATGCTGCTGGCCGCGATCGTCGTAGTCTTGCTGTTCTTTGCGGCGCGATTCGTGTCGTACACAGTCGCGGCGCTGATCATTTACGGGCTCTGTGTCGCAAGGTACTTTCCACCGTCGGGAGTGAGGCGGCGAGGGCGTGCTTACCAGCCTGGATGAATGATCCCGGTGTGGCTAAAGGGTTTTTGATGGGAGATGCGACTGGCGATGTCTTCCGGACGATTGGGAATCGGGAAGATTGTTTGATGGCAGGGCCGGAATGAAAAAATTCCTGCTATCGCTTTGCTTGAGCGGGTTTGAGGAATTTTGCCGGTACGGATACCACCAAAAATACTACCGGGCGTGCGTATTTGCCGGAATGAGCGAGCGAAAACTTGTCGGCGAACCGAGCATATTGCAGTCGGCCGAGTTCGACCCACAACCGACGTTCGCCGGTACAGCGCGCCGGCGGCAGCTTTAAAAACTGTATCGGCCATTCGGTCGTTCCTTCGGGATCTGCAAAGGCGCGTATCCGCAGATCCGCTTTGTGGCGCTGGCCGAATGTGCGACGCACGCGCTGTGTGAGGTCCAGATGGGCGGGGTGCGCGAGAACAGCGAACAGGCGCTCACGCGGCAGCTGTTTCCGGCGTTCTCGAGCGAGATGCTGGTGCTGGCCGATCGCCTATTCTATGGGTATGACATGTGGCGCGACGCGGTGGCCACGGGAGCGAAGCTGCTGTGGCGGGTGAAGTCGAATGTCCGACTGCGGTGCGAGGTGCCGCTGGTAGACGGTTCGTACCTGAGTACCGTATATGCCAGCGACACCGACCGGCGACACCAGCGCAACGGCATGCAGGTGCGGGTCATCGAGTACCGCCTGGAAGGTGTGCCTGACGCCGAGCCGCAGTATTGTCTGGTCACCAATCTGCTGGACCCGGTAGTAGGACCTGCCGTCGAACTGGCGGCGCTGTATCACCGGCGCTGGAAAATAGAAGAAATGTTCGATGAGATCAAGACGCATCTGTGTGATGGGAAGAAGGTGCTGCGCAGCAAGACGCCTGATCTGGTACGTCAGGAGTTCTATGCGTTAATGCTCGCGCATGCGGCGATCCGCCGCCTGATGTACGAGGCTGCCCAGGACAGCGGGCAGCGACCTGAAGACCTGTCGTTTGTCCATGCCCTGCGTGTGCTAAACCGACGCCTGCCTGAGGCGGCGGCAATTTCCCCCTGAGCAGTGGCAAAGCTGGAAACAGAGTCTGCTGCGCGAACTCGCCAGCGGGCCCGTGGTGCAAAGCCGCGGCAAACGTAATCCCCGCGGTGTGAAGCGAAAGATGTCGAATTTCCGGATACGCAGACGATCGGAGCCGCTGAATCAGCGAATTTCATCGAAGGTGATCATCAAGTGAACAGTATTGGGCCTTGAGCGCGAACCGGCCGTGCGCCGATTCGGTGGACTCCGAGTATTCGCTGGGGTAGCGGCGATTGCGGCAAGGACAGTCGCGAATGCACCGGCCCGCAAAGTGGTCATTCTGGAATCAACCATCCGGTTTCTTCAGTTGAATAGGCGAGAGTGAACGGCCTTACGCGAATGGGTCTGCGATCGCGGCGTCCGCTGCGGCGCCAATGACTCTCGCGGGCACGGTGGCCGATGCGTGAATGGGCGCACAGGCGGGTGGTTTCTCATGGAGCCCTGCGCAGCATGCACATCGATTGTCGATCGTTGTTGACCTTGTCAATCGCGGCGGCAGGACATACGCTTATCGCTAGTATGAAGAAGAGACGAATGAGAACGTCTTACGAGCGATGGCAGCAGGGAAAGGTTGACGTCTGACGCGGCATCCTGCGCAATTCCAGGTGCGCCGAAAAACAAAAATAAATGTAGAGAATCCCGTTCTCTCCTCGCGCAATGGCGCGACAAAGTACCAACCGAAAGAAAAATAATAATCTGCTCAGCTCGGCATCCCGTATCGAAAGCGCAATCGCGTGAGGGCACGATGAGTAAAAACTCATTTGAGAATCGGAACGAGACTTCACGCTAAGAGCCGAGGAAGCGGACGGAACCTTGATCGGCTGATTCAACACTCTACTATTTCCCGCACCATGAGCGTACCTGACTATTGGCAACACCTGAAATGGACGAACGGCTGGGACAAGCAACAACCCACGGTCGTTGCGATCTCGGAACGCAAGGATGACAGCGGATCGCGAAAGATCAAGAACGGCACCAAGCACCGTCGTGCGAAGCCCCTGTCAGAAGTGGAATTGATAGCGGCGGTCGCTGATCGAGGGTCGTATGACACGGCGTTCCTCGATCCCGGCAGCGACCTGTTCCGCCGGATCGCTGAGTATCTGTGCGCCAACGCCGCAGCGCGAACCCTCGCACCGCCACAGGGGGAGCGCACACGCATGGTTCGGGCCCAGAACAAGATCGACGAGCTGATCCAAAAACCCGCTCTGTCGGACAATGAAAAGCTTGTGCTCAAAACCAACCTGAATACGCTGCGAGAAGACCCCTCATTCATCAAGGCCAACTATGGCACGTATTACACGAAGTACGGCATCCCGCAGAGTAAGCAGGCGCCACCAAAATCCGGCAACGTCGAGATTACCAAAATCCGGGTGATCCGCCATCAGGCACTGTGGGATCAATACGAGGCGGCGGCGGCGCGCATCAGGGACGACATCGCCAAAACACAGGATATCTACGACAAGGTCAACGCCGAAGCGGTAGAACTCAGGATGGGCACCTACATAACCCCGCCTCGGGCGCTCTCGACCGGCGGCAAGGTATTTGGACGTAGCGCGGTCAAATTTACCACGCAGTCAGACGAAGGGATCAGCGCTTCATCGACCGAACGGCTGCCCGTGCTGGACCGCAGCATCGGAGAGGTGCTGTTGATGCACGGAACGCTGCCCAACGTCATCAAGATCATTGTCGATAAAGGATTCGATCCTAACTTCAACAAGGGAGCACCATCGGGGAACGTCACGAAGTACGGCGCGCTGGGGCAGGGTACCTATTTCGGCGACTCGTTTGCGAAGGTGCAGACCTATACCGGCTGCCCAATCTGCAATGCGTTGAAATGCGATTGCACCGACCAGGACGATAAACCGGTGGACCGGATGCTGATTCTCGCGCGATGTCTACTGGGAATTCCTACGAAGGCCCGCACGCATGACAGCCACCGCACACAAGACACCTCCACGGTCAAGGCGGGCAAACATTCGGTGATCGGGCAGGAAAGGGGCTTCACCAAGAGCTGGACCTTCTTTGGCAGCAATGAGTTCATGCTGAAACAGGCCGATCAGATGTACCCGGAATTCGTGGTTTACTGGCATCGGGTTTAGATCGGCCTAGACCCCTCAAGCCGTGCACGCTTACGTAGTTCAGTACGCACAGTTAGACTGGGTGGGCCTGCTGGCTTTGTAGCCTTAGGCGAGGTCGTTATTAAAACGGTGGCTCCAGCGTCGAACCCTGCGGTATTGATAACGGTCGCAGGGACAGGGGTAATGGTTCCGTCAATGTCGCATAAGGCCGGGTGCTCAAGGAGCGGGACCGCGACGCGAGGGTCCGTTGTCTGATGTGGTTCGGTCATCCGAATGTCCGCGCGAGTATGTTGGTCAGCGGCCGCTTGTGGCCGAACCTTGCCAATCGTTGTGCGATCGACAAGTGTCGTGTCATGACCGGCAGCACGCGACCCGTAAGCGACAGAGGTAAATCGCGAGAGTAGCCGCACAAAGGCTGTGCTGCCACGCGGTTCGACGCGTGCGGTTGTTGGCTCTCGGCCCACATGCTCTAATGGGGTCATCTATTTCCGGTGCCCCGCCCCCGTCATGCCATTATTCGAGCCCGTCACGCTGACTACCCCACGCCTCGTTCTGCGGCCGCTTCGTCATGAAGACGCACAACCACTGTTCGCGATCTGGTCGGACGCGGATGCGATGCGCTATTTTTCGTTTCCGGCGATGACTTCCCTGGATCAGGCAACGGATCGAGTCGCACGTAAATTGAAGACGTCAGCTGGCGGCCAGGACTTCATCTGTGCAGTCGAGTTGCAGACAACCGGCGAAGTGCTCGGTGATTGCGCTCTCTTTCATGCAGACGAGCAATGCCGACGCGCAGAGATAGGCTTTGGTCTGCAACGCAAGCATTGGGGAAACGGATATATGAGTGAGGCGGTTTCCGCGCTGATCGAGCACGCATTCGGCACGCTGAATTTACGCCGGATTGAGGCGGATATCGACCCACGAAATGTAGCCTCGGCACTTCTTCTCGAACGGCTCGGATTTGTCCGCGAAGGGTTGTTGCGTGATCGCTGGATAGTTGGCGATGAGGTGTCGGATAGCGCGCTGTACGGGCTGCTCGAAAGTGATCGTCGGGCGTAGATGGCCACTCGCTGACGCTAGGTTGTGAACTTGACGCTGCGCCGTGAGCGACCGGAATTCTCTCTGATTGTCGCGAATTTACGCGGCAGCGTCGACTGACCGGAGTTGGCTGAAACCGGCGAGACTGGTCCCGACCGTCATTGACGAAAGATTCTGCCGCACGGCTCAGGTTTGCCGCTACCGGATTTCCTCGTAACCCGCGTGCTCGAACGATAAAGCACCCCAGACTACAGCGTGGTCCCTTTATGAAGAATTACTTCGACAGCCCCTTCAAGGGGAAGCCGCTTTCAGCGCAGGTAACCAATCCCAACATCATCGTGGGGCGTTACAGCTACTACTCTGGCTACTATCACGGACACTCCTTTGATGACTGTGCGCGCTACCTGTTGCCAGACCGCACAGGTGTCGACCGGCTGATCATCGGTAGCTTCTGCTCTGTCGGAAGTGGTGCGACGTTCATGATGGCGGGCAACCAGGGGCACCGGAACGATTGGGTAACCACATTTCCCTTCTTCTACATGACGGAAGAACCGGCGTTTGCTGACGCCTGCGATGCATTCGAACCCGCCGGCGATACGGTTGTCGGGAATGACGTCTGGATCGGTTCCGAAGCGATGATCATGCCAGGTGTTCACATCGGTCACGGTGCCGTGATCGGGAGTTGCGCCGTTGTCACGAAGGACGTTGAACCCTATACGATCATCGGTGGGAATCCGGCAAAGCCGATCCGAAAGCGCTTTTCGGACGATGAGATCGGGATGCTCCTCGAGATGAACTGGTGGGACTGGCCGCTGGACGAGATCGGCAAGTCGATGAAGTTGCTCTGTGCCACGGATATCGCAGCATTGTATGAACGCTGGAGCAGCTCATCGTTATCGGGTCGCTAATACTCGCGTCGACCGACACGCACGCAGTTGACGATCTGGGCGTTGACCTTGACTGACCGATCTTGGCCGACGGAAGCCAGCCCACAGGCAGAATCGCCTATACCTCGCTTGCGACTGGCTGGCGAGGAATTCTGTAAACCACAGACTTGTACTTTGGCGTCGCGCGGCTTTCCACAATGACGCCACCTAGCGTTTCGGCGATGCGCCGGCTGGGACGGTTCTCTTCGGCAACCGGATAGGTAAAGCTTTCACAACCAATGGTTCGCGTTGCCCAGTGTGCAACAAGGGTCACAGCTTCACAACCAAACCCATTTCGATGACGATCTTCACGAATCCAGATACCGAGTTCCGGGCTCTCGGTGCGGACGCGGTGAAGCCCGGCTAACCCAAGGAAACTCCCGTCGGTGCGTTGACGTATCGCGAACACATAGTCTGACCCATCGTCAATCGACGGTACCCAGGACCGCCAAACACCATCAAAATCCTGCCGGGATGCTGGCGGCTCCCACGCCATATGACGGGTGAGCGAAGGGGTGATGAACGAGAACACAGCATCCGCGTCGTTGGCCGAGAACGGTTTGATCAAGAGCCGGGTTGATTCAATTTGGATTTCTGTCGGCCGCAGCATCATCTCAAGTCTTCCGTCGAGGTTTGTCTATATTCACCGATTGTCGACGAATCAGAAACGTGTGTCGAATGTCTCATCCTGACCGGACAGCGTCCGATTGCTGTCCGGCGATCACCACTCAGTCTTCCGTCTGTTCGGCCATCTCAAGCGCGTCGTCAACCTCGATGCCAAGATATCTGAGGGTACTTTCAAGCTTCGTATGACCAAGCAAAAGCTGTACGGCTCTGAGATTCTTCGTACGGCGATAGATCAACGAGACCTTCGTCCGACGCATCGTGTGCGTGCCATAGGCGGAGTCGTCGAGCCCGATCGATTTTATCCAGCGATGGACGATCCGTGCGTACTGACGGGTCGAAAGATGGGGCGACGCGTGTATTCGCCCCGGGACCAGGAAATCTGAAGGACACAGAGCTGCTGCCTTGATCCAGCTTTCCACGCTATCCCGCGTTTGCTCGGTGATCTCGAATTGCACCGGCCGCTGCGTTTTCTGTTGCATAACGGTCGCCCGGGGCGCTATGTGTGCCCAGACAGACATCGCGGACTCGAAGTTTTGTCAGGTCGCACGCTCGAAGTTTGCTGTCGATCGCCAGATTGAACATCGCCAGATCACGGGTTTTCGCCCCCAATTGCAGGCGAATCCGAATGGCCCAAATCTCCTTGAGCTTCAGCGGCGACTTCTGCCCGGTTAGCTTGTCATTGTTCCACGGCACGCGCGGCACGTTGCCGATGATGATCGCGTCCATTTCGACTCTTCTTTCAAGTGAAGAGAAAATCAGTCTGCGCCAACCTCGATGGGCGATACCCGACCCGCAAGGGTCGTTCAATTTTCTCCATAACGGTTATCAGTTCGCGCTCAGTTCCTGCTGTCGCCGCACTCGCGCGTCTTCGTCAAGACGTGTCTCTTCGAGTTCCTGCAGCACGCTATCGAGGTCGACAGGTCGCGTGTCGAGCTCGATGCGGCCGGTCAATTTGACATCGACTTTCAGCTCGCCTGCTTCGAACAGCGCCCAGATCTCCGTTCCGTAATCCGCGCCGAGAATTTGCGGTGCAAACCGTCCGAAGTACGCAGCGAGGTTGTCGACGTCACGCTTGAGCATCGAGGCGGCTTCGTTGTTGGCGGCGGCGTCGATGGCCTGAGGCAGATCGATGATCACCGGTCCATCAGCCGCCAGCAGGATGTTGTATTCGGACAGGTCGCCGTGAATCACACCCGCGCAGAGCATGCGGACAACCTGGTTGAGCAGCAGGGCGTGCAGTTCAAGGGCGCGCGCTTCAGTCAGATGGACGTCGTTGAGGCGTGGCGCGACGTCACCCGTTGCGTCGACCACCAGTTCCATCAGTAACACCCCATCGGTACAGATATAGGGTTGCGGCACTCGCACGCCCCCGTCGGCAAGTCGGAACAGTGCGTCGACTTCGGCGTTTTGCCACGACTCCTCCTGCATCTGGCGCCCATAGCGAGTACCTTTTTCCATCGCACGCGCCTGCCGGCTGTTCTTGACCTTGCGGCCGTCCCGATACGATGCGGCTTGCCGGAAACTGCGCTGCTTCGCGTCCTTGTAGACCTTTGCACACCGCATCGAGTCGCCGCTGCGCACGACGTAGACGGTTGCTTCCTTGCCGCTCATCAACTGGCCGATCACTTCGTCGATGAGTCCTTCGTCAAGAAGCGGTGCAAGCCGTTTGGGTATTTTCATACGACCGACCAGTGCGGCTCGTGGCGCGTGCGTTCGAAATGCGTGGAAGGCGAATGGGTCGCTGAGGTGTGCGGAATCGGCGAACCGATGAATCGCGTGGGCGGTTCCGCTCGTCGGGTTGCTACGTGGGGAGTGGAGGAAGTCATGCCGGATTATAAAGGGAGCGAGGGGGAGGCGACTCAAATCAAATTTCCTGGCGACTGCGCAGATGCATTGTCGCCGCTCCTGGCCGCTGGCTACTTGCCACGACGGGCAGCGCCCGACCCACAACGCGCATTCGACTTTCTCCAAAGCGACAACGGTTGCGCAGGTGTCGATTTTTGGTCTCGTCGAGGATGCGCTCGCGGACGTACGCGCCGTATTGGCGCGAACAGCGGCTTCGGGCGAATGATCTGCTGCGCGAGTGCCGCCAACGGCTGGAAAGGTCATAGACCAGCGGTACGGTCGCTGCCCGCGAGCATCCGCGCTACGGGCGCGAAAAACCGCAATGTTCTTGCGGGCGCTTTTTTCCGTTTCATCGAGAGCCGTGGAGATTTTGGGCTGTCGCCCATGTACGGACTGCCTGTCGCACGGTAACTATCTGACTGCTGGCAACCCCGGCAGCGACTTCAGATAGACCATCGACACACCTATGTCCCTGTCCGTATTTGAGATGCACTCCGTGGAGCTGTTCTGCCAGCGGCCACCGGGTGCCTGTTATGTATGTCATCTGCGACGAATGACACTATAAAGCGTGCCTCGGCAAGGCCGCAGACCTTCAGAGGGCCAGTGCGGAGACGCGGGAATTTCTTGCTATCGCCGCACTGAATCGCAGGAAGTGGGAGGAGGACCGGAAGCTGGTCAGGAATCTCATTGGCCGCAGCTGGCTGTTTTTTCATAGGGTCCGGGACCGCGATCCTGACGCCGATGGCTGGTGGGTCATCGTTGCGCTTCTCGAAGAGGTTCGCCGGGGCAAACTGCTTGCCGTTAAGGTCCGCGTCACGGCCTGTTTCCGTCACCGTACAGCAGCACGCCGTTAATGAATCCCGTAGCGAAGGCCGGCAGTCAGCCGAACGGCGAACCCATTCTGTCTGTGCAGTACGATCCGGCCACCTGGCAAACCCAACTGAACGCTGCCCGCGCAGCCAGAGCTAGCGATAGAGGCGCATCAACGCTGCTCGGCGACGCGCAGCCGTTTGAGTATGTGCCTGACGCGTTGAGCGGCGATGTCGTTGAACTCGCCGCGAGCACGAACAACCCAAACTACGCGGCGAAGATGCTGGGGTATGACCGCAAGACGTTTGGGGCTATCTTGCACAGGTTCAAGCCAGGCAATGGCTTGGGGCCAGCCGATAACGTCATCTGGCATGACAACGGCGACGTGTACTTTAATGGTAACCACATCGGAAATTTTCATGACTGGGCAAACTGAGGCCGCTCCAATGGCAGATCACCAACTTGCGCACGCGACCTTTTACATATCCGGCGACTCATTGGAGCCAGCCTTTTGGACGGCGTATTTCGACATCAAGCCGGATACAGCGATTACCAAGGGACAGCCGTTCACCACACCGTCTGGGCGACCGAGCAGCGCGCCGGGCCGCGTTGGCCTTTGGGGCGTGCGCAGTGAGGGCGCAGTTCGTAGCGATTCACTTGAGCCGCATTTGCGTTACCTGATTGGGCGCCTGAATCTGCCGAGAGCGGAACTTGGCCAACTGCTCGCAGACAAGGGACTTCGGATGCGCTTCTTCTGTTACTGGTACAACGAGAGCGGCGACCGCGTGCCTGATGTGCCCGACGATATTCGCACCATGATGGAAGCCATGGGCGGCACGGTTGAGATTGATGAATATCGATAGAGCCTCGCTCGAATGCACAAGCCGATCCTCGCGAGTCGGCTTTTTTGTGCGAGCTTGTAAGGCACAGCGCGAGTGTTACGGGCCGCACTTCTGAATTAATCCTCTATGCCGCAAACATACACGGCCCACGCTTCCATCATCGGGCGGCGCTGTTCCAAATGGTTGTCCCGCTGAGGTAGTAAGGCGACCGTCCCGCCTTTGATCGGAATGACTTCGGCCCCGGCCTTGATCCGGTCAAGGTAATCGGCCCAGCGATATCGACCCGCTTTCAACGGACTGACCGCGCTCTTCCATCCAGGCGAGCGCAACGGCTTCGAATGAATTGGCAGCAGCAAGGCGGGCGGCGCGTTTCCCGGCCTTTTTAGCTTCCTCCGGATCAATGTTTGCTGCCAGTTTTTCGCGGGCGTAGTCCCGACGCTTGCGGGCATCGGCAAGCGGCACGTCTGGATAGACGCCAAGTGCGAGGCTCTTTTCCTTTCCGGCGAAACGGTACTTGAAAATCCATCGCTTGCTGCCCGTTGGCGTGACAAGCAGCAGCAGGCCGCCACCGTCGTACAGCTTCTGCTGTTTTTCACCCGGCTTCGTGTTACGGATCGTGGCATCCGTCAGCGCCATGTTTGCGTCTCCGGTTGTCGCGCCGCTGCTGGGGGCGTTTTCCATCCGACGGGCGCTTGAATCGTGGCAACCCCCCAAATGACCCCTTGGTGGGGGTTGTAATCGCTGGTGAACCCTTGGAGACTGCAGCAAACAAAAGCCCCGCTCAGCGCTAGCTGTCGGGGCTTCGTGGTGAACCGTTGAAACCGGTTGATGAGTGTTTGGTGCCCAGGGCCGGAATCGAACCGGCACGCCTTGCGGCGGGGGATTTTGAGTCCCCTGCGTCTACCAATTTCACCACCTGGGCAGATACTGCAGCGCGCGCATCGGGAGTTCAGCGCGCGAGGAAGACGCAGATTATGGCCGAAAATCGGTAGACGGGCAAGTCGATTGCCTTCACCCGCCACAGCGCGTTCGCGCCGAGCGGTGCTCAGACCGTCCGCGAGAATCGTGTGAGCGTCTGCTCGCCCAGATAGCGGTCAAATACCATCGCGAGATTGCGCACGAGCATGCGGCCGGCCATTCGCACTTCGAGCTTGCGTGCGCCGAGCGAGATCAGCCCGTCGTCCTCGAATGAACGCAGACGCGCGAGTTCCGGCGCGAACGTGTCGGCGAAGTGGATGCCGTACGCCGCTTCGAATTCGTCGAAGCGCAGTTCGAGGTTGCACATCAGCTGCGTGATCACGTCGCGCCGCAGACGGTCGTCGGCGGACAGGCGGATGCCGCGCGCGATCGCGAGCCGGCCCGCATCGATCGAGTCGGTGTAAGCGGGCAGCTCTCGCGCGTTCTGCGCGTACACGTCGCCGACCTTGCCGATCGACGAGGCGCCAAAACCGATCAGATCGCACTCGGCCCGCGTGCTATAGCCCTGGAAATTGCGATGCAGCGTGCGCTGCGCCTGCGCGCGAGCGAGCTCGTCGGTGGGCAGCGCGAAGTGATCCATGCCGATGTACACATAGCCCGCTTCAGTCAGCCGTTCGACGACCCGTTGCAGCAGAGCCAGCCGCTCCTCGCTCGACGGCAGCGTCGCGGGATCCATCTGGCGCTGCATCTTGAAGAGCTGCGGCATGTGCGCATACGCGAACACCGACAGCCGGTCCGGCGCCAGTTCGAGCATCGTGTCGAGCGTGCGGCTGAAGCTCACGACGGTTTGATGCGGCAGCCCGTAAATCAGATCGACGCCGATCGAATGAAAACCGTACGCGCGCGCCGCCTGCATCACCGATGCGGTCATCTCGAACGGCTGGATGCGATTGATCGCCTGCTGCACGCGCGGATCGAAGTCCTGCACGCCGAGGCTCAGCCGGTTGAAGCCGAGGCGGCGCAGAAGCGCGACCGTGTCGGGCGACGCCTCGCGCGGATCGACCTCGATCGAATATTCGGCTCGATCGTCGGGCAGAAGTTTGAAGTGCTCGCGCGTCGCGGCCATCAGCTCGGCCATCTCGTCATGCGACAAAAACGTCGGCGTGCCGCCGCCCCAATGCAATTGCGAGACGGGCCGCTGTGTATCGAAACACGCCGCCTGCAAGCCGATTTCGCGTTTGAGCCGCTCAAGGTACGGCCGCGCATGCGCGCGATTTCTCGTCACGACCTTGTTGCAGCCGCAGTAGAAGCACACGGTGTCGCAAAACGGAATGTGGAAGTACAGAGACAGATCGGTCGACGCGGCACCCGGGTCGGCGGCGGCGCGGTGATAGTCGGCGGTGTCGAACGATTCGCGGAACTGCGGCGCGGTCGGATAGGACGTATACCGGGGACCGTTCGCGCTGTAGCGCGCGAGCAGGTCGGGGCGGAACAGGGTGTCGGTTTGGGACATGAGCGGTGTCGGACGGTGGGCGGCTCTCGCAGCGTGCCGCGTGTCATGGTCAGTCAGCAGCTTCGAGGTTACGGGCGTGCCCGCGGGCGGGACCCGATGGTGTAGAAAGGTCGCACAGACAGGCAGTGGCACAATGCGGGTCTGGCAACACGTTGCCAAGGTTTGAGTTCAGGAAAGATGACGTGGATCAAAGGTTGAACAGTGCACGGGTGGACGCTCACGCGTGCCGTCCCTATTGCGGCGCGTGCTGTATCGCGCCGTCGATTTCGAGCCCGATTCCGGGCATGCCGAACGGCAAGCCGGCGGGCGTGCGCTGCGTGCAACTCGGCGACGATCTGCGCTGCGCGATCTTCGGCCGGCCGGAGCGGCCCGCATGCTGCTCGGGTCTGCAGCCGCAACTCGAGATGTGCGGCGCGAATCGCGGCGAAGCGCTCGCGTGGCTCACGCAACTCGAGGCGCAAACACAACCGGCATCCCATCCATGACGCGCGGCATGCGGTAAACGCCGTCGCTGACCACACCCGTCAACGCAAGCCGATGTCCGCAAGGGCTTCCACAGGAGATTTCGCATGACTCGACCCGCAGCGCCGGCCCGGCGCCGCTTTCTGCGCGCTGCGCTGACCGGCTGCAGCGCGCTTGGCATCACTGTGTCGCTCGCGGCTTGCGCGAGCCCGACGTTTCCGTTCATGCCGTCGCACTACACGTTCTCGCAGAAGCAGGTGCAGGAGGCCGTGCAGCGCAAGTTCCCGTATCAGCGCACGGTGTCGCAGGTGTTCGATGTCGCGCTGAGCAATCCGGTGGTGGGCATGCTGCCCGATGCGAACCGCGTGCAGGTGAAGCTCGACGCGCGTTTCGCGAGTCCGTTCCTGCAGCAGCCGGTCGATGGCGTGTTCACGCTGTCGAGTGAACTTGCATACGACGCGGCGAGCCGTTCGGTGATCCTCAAGTCGCCGAGTGTCGACAACGTCAGCGTGAGCGGCGAGGCGCAGATGTACACGCAGCAGATCAACGCGGCCGCGGCGCTGCTCGCGACCCAATTGCTGACCAACTATCCGATCTACACGTTCAAGCCCGAGCAACTGCAATTTGCCGGCGTCAACTACGAACCCGGTACAATCACGATCCTTACAAACGGCATACGCGTGCAGATCGTCGAAAGATGACTGGCATGCGCGGCCACGTGGGCCGCGCATGCCAGTCATGACCGTGCGGGCCCATTTCGTTGCGACAACCTACCGCGATAAGGGGCACGGATGGACTGGTTACTGGCTTGCAAGGCGCTGATTCTCGGCGTGGTCGAGGGTTTGACGGAGTTCTTGCCGGTGTCGAGCACCGGGCATCTGATCGTCGTCGGCAGTCTGCTGGATTTCTCCGACGAGCACGCGAAGACCTTCGATGTCGTGATCCAGCTCGGCGCGATTCTCGCCGTGTGCTGGGAGTTTCGCCGCCGCATCGGCAACGTGATCGTGGGGCTGCCGAGCCGGCCCGAGGCACGCCGCTTCGCGCTGAACGTGATCATTGCGACGATTCCGGCAGTCGTGCTCGGCCTGCTGTTCGAGAAGTCGATCAAGGAGGCGCTGTTTTCACCGGTGCCGGTCGCGTTTGCGCTGGTCGCGGGCGGCGTCGTGATCCTGTGGGCGGAGGCGCGTCAGCGCGCGCGCGGCGACGCGGCGGTGCGGGTGCGCAGCATCGACGATCTGAGCCCGCTCGATGCGTTGAAAGTCGGCCTCGCGCAGTGCTTCGCGCTGATTCCGGGGACCTCGCGCTCGGGCTCGACGATCATCGGCGGCATGCTGTTCGGCATCGAGCGCCGCGCCGCGACCGAGTTTTCATTCTTTCTCGCGATTCCGATCATCTTCGGCGCGACGGCCTACGAGCTGTACAAGGACTGGCACCTGCTCACCACCGACGCGCTCGGCAGCTTCGCGCTCGGCTTCGCGGCCGCGTTCGTCAGTGCGTTCGTCTGCATCCGCTGGCTGCTGCGCTATGTCGCGTCGCACGACTTCACGGTGTTCGCGTGGTATCGGATCGGCTTTGGCCTGCTGATCCTGCTGATCGGTTATAGCGGCGGGTTGAGCTGGGCCGATTGAGATTTGCCGTGCGATGAAAAAAGGTCCGCGTATGTGCGGACCTTTTTCGTTGGCTTGCCGTCCCGTCGCGTTACGCGGCGCCGCGCTTGCGGAACACGAGGTCCCACACGCCGTGGCCGAGCCGCAGGCCACGCCGTTCGAACTTCGTCACCGGACGATAGTCGGGCCGCGGCGCGTAGGTGTCGGCGGTGTTTTCGAGCAGCGGATCGGCGCCGAGCACTTCGAGCATCTGTTCGGCGTAGTTCTGCCAGTCGGTCGCGCAATGCAGATACGCATCCGGCTTCAGACGCGACACGAGCAGCGCGACGAACTTCGGCTGGATCAGCCGGCGCTTGTGATGGCGCGCCTTGTGCCACGGGTCGGGGAAAAAGATGTGCACGCCGTCGAGGCTGTCGGGCGCGATCATGTGCTCGAGCACTTCGACCGCGTCGTGCTGGATGATGCGGATGTTCGTCAGCGACTGCTCGCCGATCAGCTTCAGCAACGCGCCGACGCCGGGCTCGTGGACTTCGACACCCAGGAAGTCGTCGGAGGGACGGTGCGCGGCGATCTCCGCGGTGGTGGCGCCCATGCCGAAGCCGATCTCCAGCACGCGCGGCGCTTCGCGGCCGAACACGCCGGTCCAGTCGGGTTGTTGTGGCGCATAGGGCACGACGAAGCGCGGGCCGAACTCATCGAGCGCGCGGCGCTGGCCGGTCGACACGCGACCCGCGCGCGTGACGAAGCTGCGGATGCGGCGGTGATGAAGCGTGTCTGCCGGCGTTGCACCCGGCGTGCCGTCGACGTCGTTCGTCTCGTTGCCGGCGGGCTGGTCGGTTGCGCTCGTGGGGGGCGGGGCGTCGTCCGGGAGACCGGAGTCGTTTGGATCGTGGATCATCGTCGATGCTGCTGCAAGGGTGAGGGCTGCGCGGCTTGCGCGCTGTGCCGGGCCGTTGCCACTACAAAAAAGCCGCCTTCAGGGAGGCGGCTCTTGCTGGATTCCGCTGAACACTCAGCGGGAAAGTGGAGCGGGCGATGGGAATCGAACCCACGGCTCTAGCTTGGGAAGCTAGGGTATTACCATTATACGACGCCCGCAGAGCGCGCTATTTTACAGGCTTTTGGGCCGTTTGGGCAGGGGTATGGCTCGCGCGCACGAGCAGCCGACCCGTCTTTCGCTTCTGCGGTTCGAACGGCGCGAGCCTTCAGACTTTGTCTGCGCCTGCCGTTAATCCGAATACTGCCCAACACCGTGCGCTTGCGCACCCACAAGCCGGCACGAACCCGGCGCTTCCCATCCCGATCAAGAGATTTTCCCAAGATGCAGTGGCTTTCCAATCTGAAACTGAGCCAGAAGCTTGTCGGCTCGTTGATGCTGTGCGCGTTCGTGACGGCCATCGTCGGCACGGTCGGTGTGCTGAAGGTGCGCGAAGTCGCGACGATGCAAACCGAAATGTACGACCGCGAATTCGTGCCTGTGCGCGACGACGGCACCGCCGCGTGGCAGGCCGCTTCGCACTTCCGGCGCCTCTATTCGTACATCCTGAATCCGGAGCCGGCAGGCCGCGCCGATACGGTGCGCCTGAATCACGGCGGTGAAGCGGCGATCCTGTCGGCATTCGACTACGAGCGCAAGCACGCGACCACCGACGCGCAGAAGCAATTGCTGAGCGACTTCGACGCCGCCTATCCGGCCTATATGAGTTCGGTCGCGAAGGTGATGGCACTGGCCGATCAGGGCGATCAGAGCGGCGCGCTCGCCGAGCTCAAATCGACCACCGACCCGCTGCACGTCAAGCTGCGCACGCTGATGATCAAGCTGTCCGACGTGCGGGATGAGTTGGCCAGACAGCGTGTCGCGAACGGCCTCGAGATGGTTCGCACGGTGACGTGGTGGATCGCGAGCTGCGCGGTCGTCGGCGTCGCGGTTGCGATCGGCCTGGGGCTGCTGGTGACGCGCGCGGTCGTGCGGCAGATCGGCGGCGAACCGGCCGAAGTCGCGAAGGTCGTCGAGCAGATCGCGGGCGGCGACTTGAGCCAGCGACTGCACACCGGCGCCGCCGACGACGGCAGCATCTTGCGCGCGGTCGCGCACATGCAGGAGCGTCTCGCGGCGACGATCGGTTCGATTCGCGAAAGCGCCGAGTCGGTCAGCATCGCTTCGCAGCAGATCGCGAGCGGCAACATCGATCTGTCCGCTCGCACCGAAGAGCAGGCCGCTTCGCTCGAACAGACCGCGGCGAGCATGTCGGAATTGACGCAGACCGTCACTCGCAACAGTGACAACGCGCGCAACGCGAGCGCGCTCGCGACTGAGGCTGCACAGGTCGCCAACACCGGCAACACTGCCGTCGAGGGCATGGTGCGCACCATCGGTGATATCAGCGGCAGTTCGACGAAAATCTCGGAGATCACCGGCGTGATCGAGGGCATCGCGTTCCAAACCAATATTCTCGCGTTGAACGCGGCGGTCGAGGCCGCGCGCGCGGGCGAGCAGGGGCGCGGTTTCGCGGTGGTCGCGAGCGAGGTGCGCAACCTCGCGCAGCGCTCGGCGAGCGCGGCCAAGGAGATCAAGGAGATGATCACGACGTCGGTCGCGATCATCGAAGGCGGCACGCAGCAGGCAGCCGAAGTCAGCACGACGATGGCGGATATCAAGGCCGCGATTCATCGCGTGTCGGATATCGTCAGCGAGATCGCAACGGCCTCCGAAGAGCAGAACCGCAGCATTCACCAGGTCGGCCAGGCCGTCACGCAGATGGACGAGACCACGCAGCGGAACGCGGCGCTCGTCGAACAGGCCGCGGCGGCCGCGCAATCGCTCGAGACGCAGGCGCGCAAGATGAAGCAGACGGTGTCGGTGTTCCGGACGGGGGAGAGCCGCGGTTTCGCGGCACCCGTGTAGAAGCCGCGCCGACTCAAGCGGCCGCCGCGCGTCAGCCCAACTTTCCCGCGCAATCAGCTTAGATCACAAAATAAGTCAGCTGAACCGCCGCGCGCGTGACGACCATCTGCAGCACCTGCACGATCACGAACAGCAGGATCGGCGACAGATCGATACCGCCGAATTTCGGCAGCACGCGACGCAACGGATTCAGAAACGGCGCGGTCAGCTGATACAGAATCGGCATCGCGGGCGAACGAGGATTGAGCCACGACAGCAGCGCCATCAGGATCGTCATCCAGATGATCAGATTGAGCGCCCACTTGATCGCGGTGAGCACCGCGACGATCAGCAGCGTCGGCACGAGCGTCAGCGGATCCGCGCCCGTCAGCACGATCATCAGGACGACGTAGATGATCGCGGCGATCAGCGTCGCGACCACGCTCGCCCAGTCGATGTTGCGCGTGCTCGGCAGGATGTGCCGCAGCGGCAGCACGATCCAGTTGGTCGCCTGCAGCACGGCGTTCGAGACCGGGTTGTACGGCGGCAGGCGCACAACCTGCAGCCACGCGCGCAACAGCAGCGCGGCGCCAAACAGCGTGAAAACGGTATTGAGCAGAAAACGGGCGATATCGCCAAACATCTCGTGTCCTTATGCTTCTGATGACGGCCGCCGACCGGCCGCGGGCTGCCGGCGTCGCCCGATCGGTGCGTGCCGGCGGTTTTCTGGATTTACCCGGTTAGCCAACCGGAGGTTCGACGTCATTGCGCGCCGCCTCCCGATGGCTGTCTGTCCGGCATCACACGGAAATCCGGACCTCGCTGATCAGGATTGTGCCGTTGCCGCCGTCGGTGTAGTTCGGGATATCCGCTAATAGTTGCTCGGACGCGGGCTTGAACACTTTATAGAAGTCGTCCGCGCTATCGAACAGGAAGTGTCCCGCGGCCACGTAAGGCGGTGGCGTGCCGGGCGGCCCGGCGTTCAGGCCCGCGTCGACCGACCAGCCTTTCAGCGCCGGCGCGAACAGCTTCGCCGCGAGCGGCATATGGGTCGCGCAGTAGTAGTCCATGTCGAAACGGCCGTTTTCCCGGTACGGGTAGAGGATGCTGACCTTGATCATTGTGCGTTCTCGTCTGTTGGTCCCGAAGCGCGGCGCGGGTCGTCGCGTGGTTCGCCCGGCGTGCCGGACGTCACATTATCACGGCTTACTTGACGCTTGCACCTGCCGCGGCCTGATTCAGCGAGCGGCCCAGCGATTCTTCCACAGCTTCGGAGATCGCTTCAATCGTCGCGGCCGGCGTTGCGCGACGTCGGGCGAGGTTGACCGCGCGGCGCGTCAGCAGACCATACAGCGCGGCATGGTCGCCGCCGAGGCCTTCGAGCAGCGCGAGCTGCTTCTCGACGACACCCGTGTCGCCGCGCGATACCGGCCCCGCGAGCGCGTTCGGCAGGCCCTTGTCGCGCGCGGTTTCGATCGTGCCCGCGAGCATCGGCAGCAGCGCGCGCAGCGCGTCGTCTTCGGCGAAGCCGAGCGTGCGCCACAACGCCACGCATTCGGCGAGGCTGCAGAGCGCGAAGCTCGCCGCGTAGTGCGCGGCGGCGTGATACAGCATGCGGCCGCCCGGCGGAATCGACAGCGGATGGCAGCGCAGCGCGAGCGCGAGCGCGGTCAGCGTCTCCTTCAGTTCGCCGTCGGCTTCGATCGTCACCGAGCAGCCCACGATACGCTCGAGATCGGCGAGTTCGCCGCTAAATAGATACAACGGATGAAAGCCGCCGATCGCCGCGCCCTGATCGCGCGCTGGCGCGAGCAGTTCGACCGGCGAGGCGCCGCTGCAGTGCACGAGCGCTTTGCCGGGGTGGCTTGCCGCATCGCCTCCAAAGCGGAGTGTGTGCGCTGTCGTACCGATGCTGTCGTCAGGAACGGCTAAAAAAACGATATCGGCGGCGTCGACGGCCTGTTGCGGGTCGTCAGTGGCCGCGCAGTGTGCGATCTGGGCGGCGAGCCGGCGCGCGGAATCGGCCGAGCGGCTCGCCACCGCGGTGACCGGATAGCCGGCGCGCGCAAACGCGAGCGCGAGACAACGCGCGAGCCGCCCCGCGCCGATGAAGCCGACGCGCGGCAAGGAAGACTGGGACATGGTCACCTGCTCCAGACGGATCGTGTGAACGGGAAAGCAGCAGTATCTCGCATCCGGCGAAGCGCGGCCGCGATCCGGCCCCTTGCACGGTTCGACAGCGGTCGTCGGATAAGTTTGCGGGCGATATGGCGCCAACGGTCGGTCATCGGGTGGCGTGACGCCCACGGTTGTGAAAACTGCTCACAATCGTACGTGACAGGAACAGTGGTCGATGAGCCGGTTTGGCGGTCGTATTTTCCGTACTTCGTTCGCAGTCAGAAATTCGGGAGGGTCGAGATGAGTATTTTTTCTTACCGAAAGCACTTGCGGTTCCTGACGCGCGCCCAGCGCCGTCGCTGGTGGGATCAGAAAAAGCGCCTTACGCCGCGCGTGCGGATCAGCGGCGCATACGTGCCGCCCAACGTGTCCCGCGAATTCGTGTACGTGAAGGTCGGCTAGTCGCGCGGTCTTCGCAGGTGACAAAATGCCCGGCCTCGAGCAATTGAGCCGGGCATTTTTTGTTGGGAATTTTCTTCCGGCTGTCAGGATTGAAGCGAATTTGTAATTAAAGATTACCGATGCGCGAACTCAAACCCCCGCGCTCGATCAGACCTGTGACGCGCGGCCCGTCGCCCGCGTGCAACCCCTTGATTCCCGGCTGATTTCGCTCAGGTCGCGGCGGCGCGTAGGCGCGCTCGCGCCGCGCTCGGCAAAACGCTTCGGCTCGCCCTTGCAATTTGCAACAAATGCGAACATTTCGGCTGGGGCTTTTTAGATACATTGATTTCACAGCATGCGAGGCATGCGCAGTCGGCGACCTTGGCAGGCCGCGCTAGGAGAATAGAAGTGAAAAAGATCGTTCCGTTTGTCGTTGCAGCCGCACTCGGCTTGGGACTTGCCGGGGCCGCTGAGGCAGGTGTTTCCGTCGGTATCGGCCTTGGGGTGCCGATCGCGCCGGCCTATCCGGTCTATGCGGCGCCGCCGCCTGTCTATTACGCCCCGCCGCCTGCGCCGGTGTACGCGCCGCCGGTTGTGTTCGCACCGGCTCCGGTGGTGGTCGGAGGCTATTACGGCTATGGCCGCCCTTACTATCGTGGCTACTACCACGGCTACCGTGGCTACTATCGCGGCTATGGGCACTCGTACTATCGTCATTAAGAAGTGCGGGCGCGCTTGACGCGCGTGGGAACGTCTACGGCGTAACGCCGGCTTGTGCCGGGTTACGCCGTTTCTTTTTGTGTCGCTGGTTTTTGCTTTCCGCAGCGTTCCTGGCTGGTGTCGCGCGCTCGCGCGAGCGCCGTTCCAAAGCATCGAGGAAGCTGGGAGAATGGCTGCTTCGCCACCGCTCCAGGAGAGTTTCGCCGATGCAAGCGCTTCCCGCTCCCACCTTCGATGACGTCCTCGACGCCGCCGCGCGTCTCGAAGGCGTCGCGCACCGCACCCCCGTTCTGACATCGAGCACGTTCGACGAGCGCACTGGCGCGTCGGTGTTCTTCAAGTGCGAAAACTTCCAGCGCATGGGCGCGTTCAAGTTCCGCGGCGCGTACAACGCGATTTCGCATTTCGACGCGGAGCAGCGCAAGGCGGGCGTGCTGACCTATTCGTCGGGCAATCACGCGCAGGCGATCGCGCTGTCGGCGCGCCTCGCCGGCATTCACGCGACGATCGTGATGCCGCACGACGCACCCGAGGCCAAGGTCGCCGCGACCAAAGGCTACGGCGGCGAAGTGATCAGCTACGACCGCTACAAGGAAAATCGCGAGGAAATCGGCCGCCGGCTCGCCGAAGAGCGCGGCATGACGCTGATCCCGCCGTACGATCATCCGCACGTGATCGCCGGCCAGGGCACCGCGGTCAAAGAACTGATCGACGAAACCGGCCCGCTCGACATGTTGTTCGTGTGCCTTGGCGGTGGCGGGTTGATCAGCGGCAGCGCATTGTCGGCGGCCGCGCTGAGCCCGGCCTGCACGGTGATCGGCATCGAGCCCGAGGCGGGCAACGACGGCCAGCAGTCGCTCGCACGCGGCGAGATCGTTCATATCGACGCGCCGCGCACGATTGCCGATGGCGCCGCCTCGACGCATCTGGGCCACTACACGTTCGCGGTCATCCGCCGGCTGGTCGCGCGAATCGAAACGGTCAGCGATGCGCAACTGATCGAGACGATGCGCTTTTTCGCGCAGCGCATGAAGATCGTCGTCGAACCGACTGGTTGTCTCGCGGCGGCGGCGGTGCTGAACGGCGTCGTGCCGGTGAACGGCAAGCGCGTCGGCGTGGTGGTGAGCGGTGGCAATGTCGATCTGCCGAAGCTCGCGCAGTACCTCGCATGAGCGGCTCACGTCGAGTCGCATGAAGAAAAACGGCTCGCCGATGCGAGCCGTTTTTTGTTCGCGAGCCGCTTCAGCTTGCCACTTGCGCGGTGCTCTGCACGATCAGGTCGCGATACCCGTTGACGATCACGCTGTACGAGAAATAGGCGAACAGCAGCGCCGACAGAACGTGACACGCGCGCAGCAGACCGGCGCCCGCGCGCTTGCGTCCCTGGCTGCCGAGCCCGCAGATGAAAAGCGTCCAGCACAGGCCGCCCAGAAAGAATCCGCCGAGGAAGATCAGCGCGGTTGTCGGGCTCGTTGCGCCGGCCTTCGCGATCAGCGCGCCGCCGACCGCTGCGAACCACAGGATCGCCGACGGCGACGACACCGCGAGCAGCACGCCGCGCACAAACCCGCGCCATGCCGACTGATGCGGCGCAGCCGCGTCGCCTTCGCCGGCAACAGCTTGCGCCGTGGCCGGGAACATCGCTTCACACGCCATCTTCCAGGTGAGAAACAGGAGGATCGCCGCGCCGCCGATCCATACGACCCAGCGCACCGATTCGAACTGCAGCAGCGCGGCCATGCCCGCGAGCGCGAGCGTCGCGTAAATGAGATCGCCGACGCACGAGCCGAGGCCGAGCCAGAAGCCCGGCCGGAAGCCGTGCGACAGCGTCAGCGAAATGATCGCGACGTTGACGAGACCGATATCGAGGCACAGCGACAAGGACAGAAAAAAGCCGTCCGACATCATTGAAAAAGCGTGCATCCGCGCGAGCGCTCCATCCGTTATTGATTGTGTTGTCCCGCGCGCGTTACAGGCCGAGGCCCAACTCGTTCCACAAGCTATCGATGCGCTGTTTGACCGCGTCGTCCATCACGATCGGGCGGCCCCATTCGCGGTTGGTTTCGCCCGGCCACTTGTTGGTTGCGTCGAGCCCCATCTTCGAGCCGAGGCCGGCTACCGGCGACGCGAAATCGAGATAGTCGATCGGCGTGCGGTCGACGAGCACCGTGTCGCGCGTCGGGTCCACTCGCGTGGTGATCGCCCAGATCACTTCCTTCCAGTCCCGGATATTGACGTCCTCATCGACGACGACGATGAACTTCGTATACATGAACTGCCGCAGGAAGCTCCACACGCCGAACATCACGCGTTTCGCGTGGCCGGGGTAGCTCTTCTTCATTTGCACGATCGCCATGCGGTAACTGCAGCCTTCGGGCGGCAGATAGAAGTCCGTGATCTCGGTGAACTGCTTCTGCAGCAGCGGTACGAACACTTCGTTCAGCGCGACGCCGAGCACCGCCGGCTCGTCGGGCGGTCTGCCGGTGTAGGTGGAGTGATAGATCGCGTCGCGGCGCATCGTGATGCGCTCGACCGTGAAGACCGGGAACCACTCCTGTTCGTTGTAGTAGCCGGTGTGATCGCCATACGGGCCTTCGAGCGCGTGTTCGTACGTGGCCGACGCACCCTTCGACGGACGCGGCGGTGCGCCGGCCGGGGCGGGCGAGGGTGCGCCTTCCTGCGGATAGATGAAGCCCTCGAGCACGATCTCGGCGCGCGCGGGGACCTGCAGACCGTCGACGCCCGGTGTGACGCATTTCGCGAGCTCGGTGCGCCCGCCGCGCAGCAGGCCGGCGAACTGGTATTCGGACAGCGTGTCGGGCACCGGCGTGACCGCGCCGAGAATCGTCGCCGGGTCCGCACCGAGCACGACGGCCACCGGATACGGCTTGCCGGGATTTTTAAGCGCGAACTCACGAAAATCGAGCGCGCCGCCGCGATGCGCCAGCCAGCGCATGATCAGCTTGTTACGCCCGATCAGTTGCTGGCGATAGATACCCAGGTTTTGTCGACTCTTGTTCGGCCCTTTCGTGACGGTCAGACCCCAAGTGATCAACGGCCCGGCATCGCCGGGCCAGCAGGTCTGAATGGGCAATTTGGCAAGGTCGACGTCATTGCCTTCCCAGACGATTTCCTGGCAGGGCGGTGCGTTGACCGTCTTCGGCGCCATGTCCCACACGGCCTTCGCTAGCGACAGCAGCTTGCCGGCGTCCTTGAGCCCTTTCGGCGGCTCGGGTTCCTTCAACGCGGAGAGTAGCCGACCGACATCGCGCAGCGATTCGAGCGCCGCCTGGTCGCCCGCGCCCGCTTCGGCATCGATGCCCATGCCAAGCGCGACGCGACGCGGCGTGCCGAACAGATTGCCGAGCACCGGGAACGCGTGCCGCTCGGTGTTCTCGAACAACAGAGCCGGGCCGCCCGCGCGGAGCACACGGTCGCAAAGTTCGGTCATTTCGAGATTCGGCGACACTTTTTGCGAAATTCGGCGCAATTCACCGATCGCCTCGAGGCGGCCGATGAAATCGCGTAAGTCTTTGTATTTCATCTGTGACGGTTCAGGGCCGCATGCACGGCGCATAGGACGGGGAGGCAGGAGGAACGGCGTTGGTACCTATCTGACGCAAAAAACGATTGTCGATTTTACCTGCGTTAGCCACCGCACGTAGATCAACCAAATGGTCTAGTCCAAATAGCCAGGGTCGGATCGCCCGAAACGCGCATTGAGCGCGGTTCTCGGGTGACTGAACACTGTTCATAATTACGAAAAGTTATCATTCTTGAATTCTATAGTGTTGACGATCTATAAAACCGTGCATAGAATCCGTCCACATTGGTTGCAGGGCGTTAACCTTTTTACCGTCGCCCCCGGTCCTCAGACGCAACGCGTCACCGTTTTGCTTCCCTGCAGGGTAGAACGGCATGATTGAAGTCCCTCACCAGCGTCCACCAACGCTGGTTTTTCGCGTGGGAGCCAAGCCTGATACACATCGAGTATGTGTGGGCTGTTTTTGAGATGGCTCCCAAAACGGTATATGTTGCCGTTTTCCCGACGTCGCTGCTGCCCAACCAGAGAGCACGCGATGTCTTGACTCTGCGAGCGCGCCGTACCGCCTGATTTGTCCCGGCGGAGTTCGCGGATCATGCAAGATGGGAGATCTGAATGAACGCCTGGTTATCGTGGCGTCCCGATGAGCGTATTGCGCAGGTTGTGCGCGGTGCGCTGCGCAGCGGGACGCGACTGAGTCATCACCTGTTCAGCATTGTCGGCGGGATCGCCGTGGTGCTGGCTCTCGCACTGTGGCTGATGCCGACCTGGCGCGGCGCGCTCGCCGCGCGTCTGATGCCGGTCATTTCCGCCGCCGTGCAAGCGGGCCCCGCCCGCCTGCTGCAAGGCAATCCGCTGCCCGCCATCGGACCGACCAGAAACGCCGACGCATCCTCCGACGAATCGCTGTCGGCCAATTCGCCGAACACGCTGACCACGCCGAGTCCCACCGATGGCTCGAACGACGGCAGCATGACCCTCACCGCGGCCACCACCGGCTTCGACGGCGCGTTCGACGGCGCCGGCACGTCGGGCACGAGCGCCGCCGCGCTCAACGGCCTCGATCCGCGCACGATGCAGGGCGTCAGCGCGCTCGCACGTCTGATTCCGCAGCAGCGCGTGTCCGCCGATGCACGCGATGACCGCGTGCTCGTGTCGAGCCACGAGCAGGACCTGGTCGCGTCGTACCTCGCGCGGCGTTATCGCGTCGCTCAGGAGCCCGTCGGCGAGCTCGTCAAAGCCGCGTTCGACACCGGCCGCGAAGTCGGCCTCGATCCGCTGCTGCTGCTGTCAGTGATGGCGATCGAATCGGGCTTCAATCCGTACGCCGAGAGCGGCGTCGGCGCGCAGGGCCTGATGCAGGTGATGTCGAAGGTGCATTCGGACAAATTCCAGTATTTCGGCGGCCAACGCGCGGCGCTCGAACCGCTCGCGAACATCAAGGTCGGCGCGCTCGTGCTGAAGGATTGCATCGCGCGTGGCGGCTCGCTGCCGGGCGGCCTGCGTCTGTACGTCGGCTCGACCACGCCGGATGACGGCGGGTACGGCGCGAAGGTGATGGCCGAGCGCGGTCGTCTGCGCGACGTCGCGCGCGGCCGTAAGGTGCCGATCAATGCGCCGCAAGCTCCGGTGCTGACCGCGTCGGCCACGCCGGCGCCAGCCGCGGCGACGAGTGGTGGCAACGGCAAGCGCGTTCAGGTGACGCTGCAAGGCGGTCACGCGCTGAGCCCGGCGACGTCGGCGGTGCACACGCAGCCGGCCGATCAGGACGACGCGAACGCCAATTCGACGACGCGCCACGTGGCGTCGGCGTCGGAGCTTGGGGCTTGAGTTAGACGTTGCCGTGCCGCATGAAAACAAGGACACCTTCGGGTGTCCTTTTTTGCGTCTGGCAGGCCGGTTGCTGCCGAATCAATCCCGATGCGTCAATGCCGCCCGAACAGCTTTGCCAGCCGCTCGACCGCCTCTTCGAGCTTTGGATACGCGGTCGCATACGACAGCCGGATGTAGTCCTTCGGCGCGTGCGTGCCGAAGTCCATGCCCGGCACCAGCACGACCCCGGCATCGTGCAGCATCGCCTTCGTGAGCGCCGCGCTGTCGCCGGCCGCCGGATGCGCGACGCCACGGCAGTCCGCGTACACGTAGAACGCGCCGTCCGGCATCACCGGCACGGAGAAGCCGAGCGATTCGAGCGCCGGCGCGATGAAGTCGCGGCGTCGCTTGAATTCGAGGCGCCGCGCTTCGTAGATCGCGATCGTCTCCGGCTCGAAACAGGCGAGCGCCGCGTGCTGCGCGAGCGCCGACGCGCAGATGAACAGGTTCTGCGCGAGCTTTTCGAACGCGCTGACCATCGCGGGCGGCACGACGAGCCAGCCGAGGCGCCAGCCGGTCATGTTGAAGTACTTCGAGAAGCTGTTGACGGTGACCACGTCGTCGCCGAACGACAGCGCCGACACCGGCTTGGCGTCGTAGCTGAGGCCCTGGTAGATCTCGTCGACGATCGTGAAGCCGCCGCGCGCGCGCACGGCCTTGACGATGCGCTCGAGTTCGGCCGGCTCGATCGACGTGCCGGTCGGATTCGACGGCGACGCGAGCAGCACGCCGCGGGTGCGCTCGCCCCACAGGCGTTCGACGTCGGCGGCGGTCAGCTGGAAGCGCTCGGCCGGCCCGCTCGGCACCATCACCGGCTTGCCTTCGGCGGCGATCACGAAATGGCGGTTGCACGGATAGCACGGGTCGGGCATCAATACTTCGTCGTCGCGATCGACGAGCGCCGCGCACGCCAGCAAGAGCGCGGCCGATGCGCCCGCGGTCACCACGATCCGCGCCGGATCGACGTCGATGCCGTAGAACTCGGCGTAATGCGCGGAAATCGCATCGCGCAGCGCGTGCACGCCGAGCGCGCTGGTGTACTGCGTGACGCCGCGGCGCAGCGCGCTCGCGGCCGCCTCGATGACCGGCTCGGGCGCCGTGAAATCCGGCTCGCCGATGCCCATGTGAATGATGTCGCGCCCCGCGCGTTCGAGCAGCACGGCCTCCTTGGCCAGTTCCATCACGTAGAAAGGCTGGATGGCATCGACGCGCGCGGCAAGCCGCACGAGAGGTTCGGTCACGGAGTTCATACGGTCAGTCCAGTTCAGAAGCAGGACGGCGCCTACCCATCAAATGATGCGTTCATCGATGCGCGCAGCGCCGTCCTTGCGGGCGATCGAGGTGCTTCGCCCTGTGCAGCGCGACGTGGCAGGGAGCCGATGCGCGGCATGGCCCCACCGGCGCCGCGCTCAGCTCTTGCGAGCCGCCTGCGTCTCGGTGGCGCGCAGTTGCGCCGAGAGCTTGTCGAGCACGCCGTTCACGTACTTGTAGCCGTCCGAGCCGCCGAACGTCTTGGTCAGCTCGACCGCTTCGTTGATGACCACGCGATACGGAATGTCGACGTGATTCTTCAGTTCGAACGCGGCGACCAGCAGCACCGCGCGTTCGACCGGCGACAGTTGATCGATCGGACGGTCGAGGCACGGCGCGATCGCGGCGGAAAGTGCTTCGGAGTCGCGCATCACGCCATGCAGGATCGCGTCCAGGTGCTCGTGATCGGCCTTGTCGTAACCTTGCGCGCCGCGTAGTTGCGCGTCGATCTCAACGCCGGGCGAGCCCGACAGCAGCCACTGGTAAAGCCCCTGCGTGGCCAGTTCGCGGGAGCGTCGGCGTGCGCTCTTCATGCCTCTTCCTCGTCGTCTTCGTCTTCATCTTCGTCGTCATCGCCGCCGAGCTGCTCGAGCGCGACCGCGAGGTTCGCCATTTCGACAGCCACGCGCGCGGCGTCGCGACCCTTCTCGGTCATGCGCGCGACGGCTTGCTCGTCGTTCTCGGTGGTCAGCACCGCGTTCGCGACCGGAATGCCGAAGTCGAGGCCGATGCGCGTGATGCCCGCGCCGCTTTCGTTCGAAACCAGCTCGAAGTGGTAGGTCTCGCCGCGGATCACCGCGCCGAGCGCGATCAGCGCGTCGAATTGCGCGCTTTCCGCGAGCTTTTGCAGCGCGAGCGGGATTTCCAGCGCGCCCGGCACCGTGACGAGCAGCACGTCCTGGCCGGTCACGCCGAGGCGTTCGAGTTCTTCGATGCAGGAGTCGGCGAGGCCGTTGCAGACGGGTTCGTTAAAGCGCGCCTGGACGATGCCGATGCGCAGTCCGTCGCCGTCGAGATTCGGTTGGTATTGTCCGATTTCCATATGAATTCCGTAGTGTTTGAGTGGGCGCGAGGCGCGTGAGTGGCCGGATCAGAGTTGCGGGGCTTGCGTTTTGCTGCCGGGCATCGGAATGAAGCCCGTGACTTCGAGACCATAACCCGACATGCTGCCGAGCTTGCGTGGGTTCGACAGCACCTGCATCTTGCCGACGCCAAGTTCGCGCAGAATCTGCGCGCCGATGCCGTAGGTCTTGAAGTCGACCGGCCGGCGCTTCAGCGCGTCCGCTTTTTCCTTCGAGTCGAACGCCTTGAAGACGTCGATCAGATGGTCTTTCGAGTCGCCGCAGTTCAGCAGTACGACCACGCCGAGATCGCGTTCTGCGATTTCTTTGATGGCCGCGTCCAGCGTCCACGAATGGGTGGATTCGCCGACTTCGAGCAGATCCAGCACCGACAGCGGCTCGTGCACGCGCACCGGCGTGTCGCGATCGGGCATCGGCGTGCCGCGCACCAGCGCGATGTGCGGCTGGCCGCTCGGCTGATCGAGATACATGACTGCGCGGAACGCGCCGTGCGCGGTTTGCATCGTACGTTCGCAAACACGCTCGACGATCGACTCGGTGCGGCTGCGATAGTGAATCAGATCGGCGATCGTGCCGGTCTTCAGGCCGTGCTCCTTGCCGAACTCGAGCAGGTCCGGCAGACGCGCCATCGTGCCGTCGTCCTTGATCACTTCGCAGATCACCGCGGCAGGCGTGAGGCCCGCGAGCCTCGTGAAGTCGCAGCCGGCCTCGGTATGGCCGGCGCGCACCAGCACGCCGCCCGGCTGGGCCATGATCGGGAAGATATGGCCCGGCTGCACGATGTGCTCGGCCTTGGCGTCCGGCGCGACCGCGGCCGCGATCGTGCGGGCCCGGTCGGCCGCCGAGATGCCGGTCGTCACGCCTTCGGCCGCTTCGATGCTGACCGTGAACGCGGTGCCGTACTGCGTGCCGTTGCGGTAGGTCATCAGCGGCAGGTTCAGCTGCTGGCAGCGATCCTGGGTCAGCGTCAGGCAGATCAGGCCGCGGCCGTAGCGAGCCATGAAATTGATCGCTTCCGGAGTGACAAACTCGGCGGCGATCACGAGGTCGCCCTCGTTCTCGCGGTCTTCTTCGTCGACGAGGATCACCATCCGGCCGGCTTTCAGTTCGGCAATGATCTCTTGGGTGGAGGCGAGCGTCATGTTGGCGAGTTTTTCGGGAAAGCGCGTATTTTACGCCACGCGCGAGCCCAAGTCGCCTCCGCCAGACGACATAGACCGTTTGGCCGACTGTGACGAGCCGGGCGGGGTTGCCATGCTCGTCGAAACGGTGGGCGAGCGCGCGAGTGGCGTTGGCGGCAACGCGAAGTGTGCTCCAGCGCGGCCCGCTTTACGGATTGCAATAGTGCGGAACGGTACTTGCGACGCGGCAAGCAGCTTCGTCTCACTACCACCTGGAGACCGGAATGTCGGGGACCGTCGGCTGTTGCATCGATGAAGGGCGTCACGCGTGCGCGCAAGGAGCGCGTCGATGAAGCGCGGCGCCACGAGCGGGGGCTCGTCGCAAGCGCCCGTGAGCGCGCTGCGCGCGAGCGCGTACCGCATTCCGACCGACGCGCCGGAGGCCGACGGCACGTTCGCGTGGGACGCGACCACGCTGGTCGTCGTCGAGGTCGACGCGGGCGGCGACACCGGCATCGGCTACACGTACAGCGATGCCTGCATCGTCGCGCTGATCCAGGGCGCGCTCGCCGCCTGCGTGCTGAATCACGACGGATTGGACGTCGGCGCGCATTGGCAACGGTTGCAACGCCAGGTGCGCAATCTCGGCCGCGCGGGACTGGCCGCGACAGCCATTTCGGCAATCGACTGCGCGCTGTGGGACCTGAAGGCGAAGCTGCTCGGCGTGCCGCTCGTCGGGCTGCTCGGCGCGTTGCGCCCGGCCGTGCCGGCTTACGGCAGCGGCGGCTTCACCACGTATACGAACCAGCGCTTGCAGCAGCAGTTCGCCGGCTGGGTCGCGCAGGACGGCTGCCGGTGGGTAAAGATGAAAATCGGCAGCGAGCCGGACAAGGACCCGGCGCGCGTCGCGGCGGCGCGCGCGGCGATCGGCGGTGCGGGCCTGTTCGTCGACGCGAACGGCGCGTTCACGCCGCAACGGGCGCTGTACTACGCGCAACGTTTCGCCGAGCACCAGGTGAGCTGGTTCGAGGAGCCCGTGTCTTCGGACGACGAAGCGGGCCTGCGCGGCGTACGCGAGCGCGTGCCGGCCGGCATGGAGATCGCCGCCGGCGAATACGGCTACACGCTCGACGACTTCCGCCACCTGCTCGCGGCGGGGGCCGTCGACGTGCTGCAGGCCGACGCGAGCCGTTGCGGCGGCATCACCGGCTTTCTGCAGGCCGCCGCGCTGTGCGACGCGTATCACGTGCCGCTGTCCGCGCATTGCGCACCGGCGCTGCATCTGCACGTCGCGTGCGCGGCGCCGCGCTTGCGCCATCAGGAGTGGTTCCATGACCACGCCCGGATCGAAGCCATGCTGTTCGACGGTGCGCCGCGGTTGCGCGACGGCCAGATGGAGCCGGACCTGTCGTGGCCCGGTTGCGGGCTCGAGTTCAAGCATGGTGACGCCGAGCGCTACCTCATCAAATAAAGCAGGCCACGACACGGAAGCGATATCTATGAGCTCTTCACGCGTACCCGGATTGCTGTACACGGCGGCGGCCGTGACGGCCGTCGCGGCGTTGGCCGCGCGCCGCGCGGGAAGACCGGAGTTGCATCGCGAACGGCGTGAGACCGGTCCGCAACACCACGAGCATCGGGCATCCGTGACGTTCCCGAGGTGTGCCGCCCGCAGCCATCAGCGCGCGCCGGCGCGCGTGCACGCGAGCGAACCCACCGCCGAGGTGGAGGCACACGTCGAAGCGGCCCGCACCTTCAACCACAGCTCCGCGCTGCTCGCGCTGTCGGTGCTCGCCGACAGCGCGATGGAGCACTACCGCGGCTCGTTCGACAACCCTGCGATGTTCATGCCACTCGTCAGCGCGAGTCTGTCGCTCGCCGCGGGCCTGCATGGTGGCGCGGATCGTCGCGGCCAGACGCATCGCGCGCGCCATGCGATCTATCTGACCGCGGCGGCGACGGGCCTCGCCGGCACGGGCTTCCATTTCTACAACGTGATGAAGCGGCCGGGCGGCTGGAGCTGGAACAACCTGTTTCACGCGGCACCGCTCGGCGCGCCGAGCGCGTTGCTGCTGTCAGGCGCGCTCGGTGCCGTCGCCGAACGCTTGCGCGACGAGCCCGCAGACGACCCGCAACTGCTCGGCATGCCGGCCGGTCAGGCGCTCGGTCTGCTGGTCGCGGCGGGTCTCGTCGGCACGGTGGGGGAGGCCGCGCTGCTGCATTTTCGTGGCGCGTTTCAGCATCGCGCGATGTACGCGCCGGTCAGCATTCCGCCCATCACCGCCGCGCTGCTCGCGCATGCCGCGCTGTCCGCTCCGCGCGAGCGCTGGTACACGCGGCTCTGGTTACGCATCACGACCGTGCTCGGCTTTGTCGGCGCGGGTTTTCACGCGCGGGGGATCGCGCGTCGTCAGGGCGGCTGGCGCAACTGGAGCCAGAATCTGTTCGACGGGCCGCCGCTGCCCGCGCCGCCGAGCTTTTCCGCGCTGGCGCTCGCCGGGCTCGCCGCACTGCGTCTGCGGGAGACTGAAAAATGACCAACCGACCACGCTCGACCCGAGCCACCCGCTATCCCGGCTACGACGTGCTCGACAAACGCACGACGCCGTCGTGGGACGCGCACACCCGCGCGGTGATCGCCGAACGCCTCGCGACACCGCTCGAGCCGCGCTTTTTCAACGCGGTCGAATGGCTCGCGGTCACGTCGCTGTGCGCCCGCATCGTGCCGCAAGCGAATGCGCAACCGGTGGTGCCGCTCGCCGCCCTGCTCGACGCGCGGCTCGCCGGCAATGGCAACGACGGCTACCGCGACGCCCGTTTGCCGCCGATGCGCGACGCCTGGCGCATCGGCCTCGCCGCGCTCGATGCCGAGTGCCGCGAGCGCGGCGGCCTGCCGTTCGCGAGCGTCGCGGAGGACACGCAGATCGCGCTGCTCGGCGAGATGCAGCGCGGCGAACTGACGAACCCCGCGTGGCGCGGCATGCCGTCGAAGCTGTTCTTCGGCGAGCGCGTGCTGCACGACATTTGCGGGCTCTACTACTCGCACCCGCACGCGTGGAGCGAGATCGGCTTCGGCGGCCCGGCGAATCCGCGCGGCTATGTGCGCATGTACCTGAATCGCCGCGATCCGTGGGAGGCGGTCGAAGCGACGCCCGACACCCATGAGCAGGCCGCGAAGGAGAACCGCCGTGTCCGATGACGCGCAGCAGCGGCCGCGCGGCAAGGACGGCCGCGCACCCGACGTGTTCCAGCGCGGCGGCTGGGTGCCGATGCGCACGTACCCTGACGGCGAGGAGGTCGATTTCGCGATCGTCGGCACCGGCGCCGGCGGTGGCACGCTTGCGTCCCGGCTTGCGGAAAAAGGCTTCAAGGTCGTCGCGTTCGATGCCGGCGCGTGGTGGCGTCCGCTCGAAGAGTTCGCGTCTGACGAAGCGCATCAGGAAAAACTGTTCTGGACCGACGAGCGCATCTGCGACGGCGACAATCCGCTGAAGCTCGGCAACAACAACAGCGGCAAGGCGGTGGGCGGCAGCACGGTCCATTTCGCGATGGTGTCGCTGCGCTTTCGGCCCGAGTGGTTCAAGTCGCGCAGCGTGCTCGGCTATGGCGCCGACTGGCCGCTCGACTGGCGCGAGATGTGGCACTACTACGGCGAGGTCGAGGACGCGCTGAAAATCTCCGGACCGGTGAACTATCCGTGGGGGCCGAAGCGGCCGCGCTATCCGTATCGCGCGCATGAGCTGAACGCGGCGGCGCTGGTGCTCGCGCGCGGCGCCGAGGCGCTCGGCATCGGCTGGAGCCCGACGCCGCTCGCGACCCTCTCCGCGCCGCGCGGCCGCGCGCATCCGTGCGTGTACCGCGGCTTTTGCGTATCCGGCTGCGCGACCAACGCGAAGCAAAGCGCGCTCGTCACGTGGATCCCGCGTGCGCTGCGAGCCGGCGCCGAGGTGCGCGATCTGGCGATGGTCGGCCGCGTCGTCACCAACGACGCGGGGCTCGCCACCGGCGTCGAATATCTGCGCGAAGGACGCTGGCGATTCCAGCGCGCGAAGCACGTGGTGGTGGCCGGCTACGCGATCGAAACGCCGCGCCTGTTGCTGATGTCGGCCAACAGCCGCTTTCCCGACGGACTCGCGAACAGTTCGGGACTCGTAGGTAAAAACCTGATGGCGCAGTCGAATCAGGCCGTCTACGGCACCTTCGATGAAGACATCCGCTGGTACAAGGGGCCGCCGTCGCTCGCGCTCACCGAGCACTGGAACTACGAAGACAAGGGCAAAGATTTTTTCGGCGGCTACTGCTACATGAGCCAGGGGCCGCTGCCGAACGGATGGGTCGCGGTGCAGAACGGCCGCGGCTTGTGGGGCGACGCGCTCGGCGCGGAGATGCTCAAGTACAACCACCAGGCGGGGCTGAAGATCGTCGGCGAGATGCTGCCGCAGCAGCGCAACCGCGTGACGCTTGCCGACGAGAAGGACCAGTACGGGCTGCCGATCGCGCGCGTCACCTATTCATGGTGCGACAACGACAAGCGGCTCATCGCGCATTCGCTCGACTTCATGGAGCAGGCGCTCGCGGCCGCCGGCGGCAAGGAGATCTGGCGCGAGACCGACGACACCTGCCACCTGAACGGCACCGCGCGCATGGGTGACGATCCGTCGACGAGCGTCGTCGACGCGGACTGCCGCAGTTGGGACATCCGCAACCTGTGGGTGTGCGACGGCTCGGTGTTTCCGACCGTGGGCGGCGTGAATCCGTCGCTGACGATTCAGGCGATCGCGTGTCGCACCGCCGAGCGCATCGCCGCGCTAGCCGCGCGCGGCGAGTTGTAGGGGCAGTGTTGCCCGCGCGCATGAACCGCAGTCCGAAACGATGGAGTACTCACTGCGCGATCCGGATGGTTACACAACATGCTCTCCATGCATCGAACATTGACCCAAGTCATGTTTGAGGCGCAAAAACGGCCTCTTTTTCGATGCCCCACCTGCATGGTGCAATGCAAAATCCATAGAAAGGCCGGGCTTGCTGGCCTCACCATACCCTGCAGGTATGAAAAAGGACAGGAAAAGTATTGGACGGGCCAAACGGGCGAAGGGTATAAAAACATCCAATGAACTCACTTCCCGCCGCAGCCGCCATGCCCCAAGCGACCATCAAACGTATCGAAACCCGCCTCGTCGATCTGCCGACGATCCGTCCTCACAAGCTGTCGGTCGCCACGATGCACGGGCAGACGCTAATGCTGGTCAAGGTGTACTGCAGCGACGGCATCGTCGGGATTGGCGAAGGCACCACGATCGCCGGCATGGCCTACGGCCCGGAAAGCCCCGAAGCAATGAAGCTCGCGATCGACGCCTACTTCGCCCCGGCGATGATCGGCAAGGAAGCGACGCAGATCCAGGCGCTGATGGCGCACCTCGGCAAGCTGGTCAAGGTCAATCATTTCTCGAAGAGCGCGCTCGAAACCGCGCTGCTCGACGCGCAAGGCAAACGTCTCGGCGTGCCGGTGAGCGAACTGCTCGGCGGCCGTCGCCGTGAGCGCCTGCCGGTTGCGTGGACGCTCGCGTCGGGCGATACCGCGAAGGACATCGCCGAAGCCGAGCACATGCTCGACGTGCGCCGCCACAAGGTCTTCAAGCTGAAGATCGGCGCGAAGGAACTGAAGACCGACATCAAGCACGTCGCCGAGATCAAGAAAGCGGTCGGCGAGCGCGCCGCGGTGCGCGTCGACGTGAACATGGCGTGGAGCGAGACCCAGGCCGCCTGGGCGATTCCGGCGCTGGCCGACGCGGGCTGCGATCTGGTCGAGCAGCCGGTCGCGTCCGCCGCGGCGCTCGCGCGACTGATGCGCCGCTTCCCGGTCGCGCTGATGGCCGACGAAGTCTTGCAAGGCCCGGACAGCGCGTTCGAGATCGCGAAGAACGGCGGCGCCGATGTGTTCGCGATCAAGATCGAGCAGAGCGGTGGTCTGTTCGCCGCGCAGCGCGTGGCCGCGATCGCAGATGCCGCCGGCATCGAGCTGTACGGCGGCACGATGCTCGAAGGCGCGTTCAGCACGGTGGCGTCGGCGCATCTGTTCGCGAGCTTCGCGAATCTGCAATGGGGCACCGAGCTGTTCGGGCCGTTGCTGATCACCGAAGAAATTCTGACCACGCCGCTCGACTACAGCGACTTCGAACTGACCGTGCCGAACGGCCCGGGTCTCGGTATCGAACTCGACGAGGCGAAGGTCGAACGATTCACGCGAGACGGGCTGATGAAGGTCACCCGCTAAACGGATTCAGATCAAGAGGATTCAACGATGCTTTTCCATGTACGAATGGACGTGCACCTGCCGGTCGAAATGCCGGCCGAAGTGGCGAACGAAATCAAGACCCGCGAGAAGGCTTACTCGCAGGAGCTCCAGCGTAGCGGCAAGTGGCGTCATATCTGGCGCCTCGTTGGCGAGTACGCGAATTACAGCATCTTCGATGTAGAGAGCAATGCCGAACTTCACGACATTCTGTCCGGCTTGCCTCTGTTCCCGTACATGAAGATTTCGGTGACGCCTCTGTGTCGTCACCCGTCGTCGATTCGGGACGGCGACATCTGAGCCCAGGGGCCAGGCGCTTTTGACGGCGAGCGCATCCAAAGCCATCTTTTCCCCCTATACCAACTGGAGACAGTCATCGTGAGCGTCAAAGTATTTGAAACCAAAGAAGTGCAGGATCTGCTGAAAGCCGCTTCCAACGTCGATGCCGGGAGTGGCAACGCGCGTTTCCAGCAGATCGTTTTCCGTCTGCTGGGCGACCTGTTCAAGGCAATCGATGACCTCGACATCACGCCCGACGAAGTCTGGGCCGGCGTCAACTATCTGAACAAGCTCGGTCAGGACGGCGAAGCGGCGCTGCTCGCGGCCGGCCTCGGTCTCGAGAAGTATCTCGACATCCGTATGGACGCTGAGGACAAGAAGATCGGTCTCGAAGGCGGCACGCCGCGTACGATCGAAGGCCCGCTGTACGTCGCCGGCGCGACGGTGCGCGAGGGCGTCTCGAAGATCGACATCAACCCGGACGAAGACGCGGGCCCGCTCGTGATTCGCGGCACGGTCAAGGATCTGGACGGCAAGCCGGTCGCCGGCGCGGTCGTCGAGTGCTGGCACGCGAACTCGAAGGGCTTCTACTCGCACTTCGATCCGACCGGCGCGCAGAGCGACTTCAACCTGCGCGGCGCGGTGAAGACCGGCGCCGACGGCAAGTACGAGGTCCGCACGCTGATGCCGGTAGGCTACGGCTGCCCGCCGCACGGCTCGACGCAGCAGCTGCTGGACGTGCTGGGCCGTCACGGCAACCGTCCGGCGCACGTGCACTTCTTCGTCAGCAGCGACGGCCATCGCAAGCTGACCACGCAGTTCAACATCGAAGGCGATCCGCTGATCTGGGACGACTTCGCGTATGCAACGCGCGAAGAGCTGATTCCGCCGGTCGTCGAGAAAAGCGGTGGCGCGGCGCTGGGCCTGAAGGCCGATACGTACAAGGAGATCGAGTTCAACTTCACGATCACGCCGCTGGTCCAGGGTAAGGACAACCAGCTCGTCCATCGTCTGCGCGCTTCGGCCGAAGCGTAATCGCACGAGGCGGCGCCGTGGCGACACGGCCGCCGCCTTTCGTTGCCAACGGCCGGCGGTCTTGCCGGCCGAATTCCTGAAGCGTCGAGGAGTTGTGACGCCGGACAACGCCGCGTTGACGCGGCGCTTCACCGATAGCGCCGATGGTGTGTTGTGGCTCACCAGCTCCACGTCGCCTGGCCAGGTGCAGGAGCTCGACGAGCTCGGCCGCGAATTGCACCGGAACAAGCCTTTGCTGCCGGTCGTCACGCGTAGCGACGAGTACGAGGAAGACGAAGTCGACGGCGAACTCGTCAAGTGTCTGTGCAACAAGAGCGCGCCGCGTCGCGCGCTGCAGGAGCACATCACCGCACTTGTGTTTGTCAGCTTCGGATCGTGCACGCGCGCTGGGTCACGGCCCCGCATTCGCCTCGCTCAAACCGGCTTGCTGCGCAGTTCGATCGCTTTCCCGATACGCACCGAGCATGCGCTCCAGGTATCGCGTAACGGTCTCGAGGGAAGTGGCCAGGTTACGTCGAGGATGGATCGCCATCGCGCGGCGCATTGAGCATCCGTTCGACATACCGCGCAATCAGATCGATCTCCAGATTCACTTTTACCCCGTCGTGCAGATGCTTGAGCGCCGTCACCTGCACGGTATGCGGAATCAGATTGATCGAAAACTCGCAGCCGTCGTCGCGATCAACGACGGAGTTCACGGTCAGGCTCACGCCATTGACCGTAATCGATCCCTTGTACGCGAGATAACGACCGATGTCGCGCGGCGCGAGAATGCGCAGCTCGTGCGATTCGCCGACCGGGGCGAAACGCGTGACGATACCGAGTCCGTCGACGTGTCCGGACACGATATGTCCACCGAGCCGGTCATGCGCGCGCAGCGCTTTCTCGAGATTGACCTCGCCGGTTTCGCCGAGACCGGCCGTGCGGTTCAGGCTCTCGCGCGACACGTCGACCTCGAACGAATGAGCGGTCTTCGCGACCACCGTCATGCAGGCGCCCTGGATCGTGATGCTGTCGCCGAGCTGCACATCGGCGAGGTCGAGCCCGCCCGCCTCGACGTTCAGGCGCACGCCCGCGTCGCCGCCCGTGCCGAGCGGCTTGACTGATTCGATGCGGCCCACTGCCGCGACGATTCCTGTAAACATCGTGCTAGTCCTTGATCATTTCGAAACGGTGGGAGACACGGTGTCGGTCCCGGGTAAGGCTGTCGGCGCGAAACGCGCGAGGATCCGCAGATCGTCGCCGATCCGCTCGACCGTGTGGAAATTCAGCTTCACGCGGTCTTCGAGCTGGTCGGGCGCGTCCAGATTGAACATGCTCATCGAGTCCACGCCGAGCAGGCTCGGCGCGAGATAGACCAGCAGTTCATCGACGCAGCCTTCGCGCAACAGCGAACCGTTCAGCTTGTAGCCGGCTTCGACGTGCAGCTCGTTGACGTGACGCTCGCCGAGCACGCTCAGCATGCGCGGGAGATCCACCTTGCCGAACGCGTTCGGCAGCGGCACGATCTCGGCGCCGCGCTCGCGCAGCGCGCTCGCGCGTTCTTCGAGACGCGCGTCGAGCTCGCCGCAGAAGATCAGCGTCGGCGCGCCGGCCAGGATCAGCGCGTCGAGCGGCACGTCGAGCTGGCTGTCGATCAGCACGCGGTGCGGTTGGCGCGGTGTATCGACCGCGCGCACGGTCATGCGCGGATTGTCCTCGCGCACAGTGCCGATGCCGGTCAGGATCGCCGACGCGCGCGCACGCCACGCATGACCGTCGGCCCGCGCGGCCGCGCTCGTGATCCACTGGCTCTCACCCGACGGCAAGCCGGTGCGGCCATCGAGCGACGCCGCCACTTTCATGCGCACCCACGGACGGCCGCGCGTCATGCGCGACACGAAGCCGATGTTCAGCTCCCGCGCTTCGTTCGCGAGCAGCCCGCAGCGCACTTCGATACCGGCTTCGCGCAGCATCGCGAGACCGCGGCCGGAGACCTGCGGGTTGGGATCTTCCATCGCCGCGATCACTCGGCCGATCTGCGCTTCGATCAGCGCGTTCGCGCACGGCGGCGTGCGGCCGAAATGGCTGCACGGTTCGAGCGTCACGTAGGCGGTCGCGCCGCGCAGGTCGTGGCCGCGCGAGCGCGCGTCCTTTAGCGCGCGAATTTCGGCGTGATCCTGGCCGGCCGGCTGCGTGAAGCCTTCGCCGATCACCTCGCCGTTTCTGACGAGCACGCAACCGACCCGCGGATTCGGGTCGGCCGTGTACATGCCGCGCTTCGCGAGCGCGAGCGCGCGTTCCATGTGGACGAAATCGGTTTGCGAGAACATCGGTGTCCGTTGTGGTGCGGTGTCTGGGTCGTGCGAGTTGCGGCCTTTGCTTCGGGCCCGGCTTCAGCCTTTCAACGCTGCGAACGCGCCGCGCGCGGCGTCGATCGTCGCGTCGATCACCGCGTCGTCGTGCGCGCTCGACACGAAGCCGGCCTCATACGCGGACGGCGCGAAGTACACGCCCGCGTCGAGCATCTTGTGGAAGAACGCGTTGAAGCGCGGCACATCGCTCTTCGTGACGTCGGCGAAGCTCGTCGGGATCGATTCGCGAAAGTAGATGCCGAACATGCCGCCGAGCGCATCGGCCGCGAACGGCACGTCCGCTTCGCGTGCCGCCCGCGCGAGCCCTTGCGCGAGACGCGTGGTGCGCGCGGCGAGCGTGTCGTAGAAGCCGGGCGCCTGGATCAGCTGCAGCGTCTTCAGGCCGGCCGCGACCGCGATCGGATTGCCCGACAGCGTGCCCGCCTGATAGACGCCGCCGAGCGGCGCGAGGTGAGCCATGATGTCGCGCCGGCCGCCGAACGCCGCCGCCGGCATGCCGCCGCCGATTACCTTGCCGAGGCAGGTGAGGTCCGGCGTGATGCCGTAGAGTTGCTGCGCGCCGCCGAGCGCGACGCGGAAGCCGCACATCACTTCGTCGAAAATCAGCACCGCGCCGTACTCGGTGCACAGGCGCCGCAGCGCCTGCAGGAATTCAGGGGTCGCGCGCACGAGGTTCATGTTGCCAGCGACCGGCTCGACGATCACCGAGGCGATCTCGTTGCCGAACGCCTTGAACGCTTCTTCGAGCTCGGCGACGTTGTTGTATTCGAGCACGGTGGTGTGCTTCGCGATATCGACCGGCACGCCCGCCGAGGTCGGATTGCCGAAGGTCAGGAGGCCCGAGCCGGCCTTCACGAGCAGGCTGTCCGCGTGGCCGTGATAGCAGCCTTCGAACTTGACGATGCGGCTGCGGTTCGTGAAGCCGCGCGCGAGACGCAGCGCGCTCATCGTCGCCTCGGTGCCGCTCGACACCATGCGCACCTGTTCGATCGACGGCACCAGCTTGCAGATTTCCTCGGCGATCTCGACTTCCGACTCGGTCGGCGCGCCGAACGAAAAGCCATTCACGAGCGCGCGCTGCACGGCTTCCAGCACTTCGGGATGAACGTGGCCGAGGATCATGGGGCCCCACGAGCCGATGTAGTCGGTATAGCGCTGGCCGTCCGCGTCCCAGAAGTACGGGCCTTGCGCGCGCTCGATGAAACGCGGTGTGCCGCCGACGGAACGGAAAGCGCGCACCGGCGAATTCACGCCGCCGGGGATCGTGCGTTGCGCGCGTTCGAAGAGGGTTTCGTTTCTGGACATGGCGATGGCTGGAATAGGGAGCAGGGGTTGCGCAGCGGCGCAAAGGGCCTCGGACGATTCCCGCGGACCCTTCGCGCGATGCTGGGATGGATCGAGAAATTGTACCGGAGTCGGCGCCGGCGGGCTGTGCGGGCGGGCGGTCACGGCGGCGCGTGTTTCGCCTGGCTGCCCGGTGCGGGTATCGTCGGCGGCTTGCGCCTGCCGGTCAATTCGGCCCAGCGCTTCTCCAGCGCGCCTTCGGCGATCGGCTTGATGATCGTGCCCGAGCTTTGCGCATCCCACGTCTGCACCGAGAACGGATGCACACGCAGCTGATCGCGCGTGATGACCGGCGCGTGATGCGCATCGACGAGCCAGTCGTAGACGAAATCGATGCACAGCCGGTAGCCACGTTTGGTCGACGCGTCGGGGACTTCGTAGGGCGCGCGCGTCACGTAGCCCGAACCGAAGATGCCCTTCGGCTCCTGCGCGACGCGATGCAGGAACACGCGATCGCCGGGCAGGATGCCGCGCGCAAAGCCGCAGCCCCACACGTCGGCCACCGCGTCGCCGGCCGCCACGCGTTTCGCGATGTCGGGCAACTCGGGCCACGGCCATTTTTTGGGGCTCCAGATGAGCAGGAAGGCGGTCATCGCGGGTTCGAACGGGATCAGGGGAAGGGCGTTGCGCGACGTCGATCTTTTATGTCGGGCCGTCAAGCTGCGCATACGGAAGCGCGTTGGGCATGCTGGCGGCAGCTTAACCGATCGAAGCGGATTGCGCCGCGCGGCGCTGTCGCGCAACGTCCACGCAGCGGGCCACGAGCGCCGTCAGCGGATTAACCGTCGCGTACAATCGAGCCGGTCAACTGATGGCCGTTCCCGCTTCACCCGTTCCGCTGCCGATGCCGGCGCGGCGTTCCATCCGGATTTCCCATGTCTCACGTCGTCAGACGCCGGCCCGATGGCCGGCTGATCCTGTTGCTCGGCGCGCTGGCCGCGTGCGGGCCGATTTCCATCGACATGTATCTGCCGAGCCTGCCGACCATCGCGCAGGCCTTCGCGGTCGGCACGGGCGCCGCGCAATCGACGCTCACGAGCTTCATGTTCGGCTTTTCGATCGGCATGCTGCTGTACGGTCCGCTGTCCGATACCTATGGCCGTCGGCCGATCCTGCTTGGCGGCATCATCATGTATGCGCTCGCGAGCATCGCCTGCTCGCTGTCGGTCTCGATCGGCTCGCTGGTCGGTTTCCGCTTCGTGCAGGCGTTGGGCGCGGGCGCGGCGTCGGTGCTGGCCCGCGCGATCGCGCGCGACGCGCACGAGCCGGGCGACGCGGCGCGCGTCCTGTCGATGATCGCGATCGTCACGGCGATCGGTCCACTGCTCGCGCCGCTGATCGGCGGACAGTTGCTGCTGCTGGGCGGCTGGCGCGCCGTGTTCGTCGCGCTGACGCTGTTCGGTTCCGTGTGCGCGGTGACCGCATTCCTGAAGGTGCCGGAGACGTGGCCGCGCGAGATGCGCGCGCAGTCGGCGCTGCTGAAGTCGTTCGGCGCGTATGGCACGCTGCTGCGCGATCCGGTCGCGTGGGGACACATGTTGTGCGGCGGCATGGCGTTCGCGTCGATGTTCGCGTACATCACGGCGACGCCGTTCGTATACATCGAGTATTTCCACGTGTCCGCGCAGCACTACGGCTTCCTGTTCGCGCTGAACATCGTCGGCATCATCTTCGGCAATTACCTGAACACGCGGCTCGTCGGCCGGCTCGGGCCGGTGCCGATCATCTCGTTCGCGGCGACCGTGAGCTTCGTCGCGTCGCTGTTCGTGTCCGTCGTGTCGCTGACGGGGTGGGGCGGCTTATGGTCGATCGTGTTCGGGCTGTTCTTCGTCGTCAGCGTGGTGGGCGTGTTGTCCGCCAACTGCACGACCGATCTGATGCATCGCTATCCCGCCAACGCGGGCGCCGCGGCGGCCGTGTTCGGCGCGGTGCAGCTCGCGCTCGGCGCACTGTCGAGCCTCGCGGTCGGACTGTGGCAGGACGGCACGCCGAAGGGCATGGGTATCGTGGTCGGCGTGGCGGGCTGTCTGTGCTTTGTCGGACGCATGCTCGTGATGCGTTGGCACGGGACGAAGTCGCCGGTTGCGGCTGTGTGAGCGTGTTGTCCGGATATCGAGGGTGAGCGCTGCGCGAGCGCTGTGAAAACGGCGTGAAAACTGGATGACGATCGTGCTATTGCGGCTGTGGGCATCGGCCGACGCGTGAGTTCATCGGACGCGTCTCCGGAAAACACCTGGTGTTGCGCGCGCACCACCGTGCGTCGCGCTTTGCATTGCTATGATGAAGTCACTGTTCCTCGGAGCGGCACTCATGGCGATCAAAGACCTGATGAACGGCGAACGGCAATTTGCCGCATTCGCCGAAGCGCAACGGCTGGCCGACAGCGGCGCTTATTACGATTACACCGACATCGAATACGTCTTGCGCTTTGATCACGGTTTGACGGATGTATCGGCTCTGCTCGATAGCCAGTTGATGCATCGCGATCTGAATCGTCGTTGCGCGGATGCGCGCGAAAAGCTCGAGATGGCGGACGCGTGATGCGTGTTGCGTCGTGCGCGGGTTCGTGCTGAATGAAGCACGGCGATGAATCGCTCCGAGATTTTCACTTCTGGAGTGGTCGATGACCGATAGCACCCACGCCTCACGTTTGCCCCACACCGACAATCCGGCCGCGCTGGCGAAACCCGGCGGCCATTACAGTCATGTCGCGGTCGCGAATGGCTTCGTCTTCGTGTCCGGGCAATTGCCGATCAACGCGCAAGGCGAAAAGCTCGCCGATGCGTCGTTCGACGCGCAGGCCGAACAGGTTCTGGCCAATGTGAAGGCGGCGCTCGAAAGCGTCGGCAGCAGCGTCGCGCAACTGGTGCAGGTGCGCGTGTATGTCGTCGATGTCGAACATTGGGCGAGCTTCAATCAGATCTATGCGGGCTGGGCCGGCGAGGCAAGGCCGGCGCGCGCGGTCGTGCCGGTGCCGCAGTTGCACTATGGGTTCAAGATTGAGGTTGAGGCGGTGGCGGTGGTTTAGGTCGTGATGGTGGGTACGGGGGCCGTGCCTGTTTGCAGCATAGAGGATTAATTCAGAAGTGCGGCCCATAACACTCGCGCTGTGCCTTGCAGGGTTGAAAAAAAAGCCAATTCCCGAGCATCGGCTTGTGCATTCGAGCGAGGCTCTATCGATATTCATCGATCTCGACCGTGCCGCCCATGGCTTCCATCATGGTGCGAATATCGTCGGGCACGTCAGGCGCGCGGTCGCCGCTCTCGTTGTCCCAATAGCAGAAGAAGCGCATCTGCGCGCAAGTGCGCTCGATGAGTTCTCGCAAATCGGCACGGGGTAGCCCGAGGTGGCCCACCAGATAGCGAAGATGAGGCGTCAGATCGTCGCTCATTATTGCCTCCGCGCTCGAAACGATCCATGTGCCTTGCCGCCAAGGAATGCTGCTCATCATGCCGGACGGCATTAACCTGGGCTGCCCTTTGGCTCCCGCGCGAGATGGTGATACGCCAAAATAGTTCGTCCAGAATTCGGGCGGCTCGGTGTCCTGATAGATCGTGAACGCTGCGTGGGCGAGTTTGTGTTCGGGTGCCATCTCTGTTTCTCTCAGGGTGCCCAGCTATGCATGTTGTCGATGATCGCGCCTCTGAACTCGACATTCCCATCGTCGTGCCAAATAACGTTGTCGTCCCCGCGCATTCGATTGTCTTCTTTCATCATATGGATCATCCTGCCGAAGGTCTTGCGGTCATACCCCAGCATCTTCGCCGCGTAGTTTGGGTTGTTCGTGCTCTCGGCGAGTTCAACCACATCGCCGCTCAACGCATCAGGCACATACTCAAACGGCTGCGCGTCGCCGAGCAGCGTTGATGAGCCTCTATCGCCAGCCCTGGCTGCCCGCGCAGCGTTCAACCGGGTTTGCCAGGTGGCCGGATCATACTGGACGGACAAAATGGGTTCGCCGTCCGGGTGACTACCTGTCCTCGCTACGGGATTCATTAACGGCGTGCTGCTGTACGGTGACGGAAACAGGCCATTACGCGGACCTTTAACGGCAAGCAGTTTGCCCCGGCGAATCTCTTCGAGAAGAGCAACGATCACCCACCAGCCATCGGTATCAGGGTTGCGGTCCCGTACATCATGAAAAAACAGCCAGTGACTGCCAATGAGATTCCTAATCAGTTTCCGGTCCTCCTCCCACTTCCTGCGATTCAGTGCGGCGATAGCAAGAAATTCCCGGGTCTCCGCCCTGGCCCTCTGAAGGTCTGCGGCCTTGCCGAGGCACGCCTTATAGTGCCATTCGTCGCAGATGACATAACAGGCACCCGGTGGCCGCTGGCAGAACAGCTCCACGGAGTGCATTTCAAATACGGACAGGGACATGGGTGTGTCGATGGTCTATCTGAAGTCGCTGCCGGAGTTGACAGCAGTCAGATAATTACTGTGCGACAGGCAGTCCGTACATGGGCGACCGCCCAAAATCTCGACGGCTCTCGACGAAACGGAAAAAAGCGCCCGCACGAACATTGCGGCTTTTCGCGCCCGTAGCGCGGATGTTCGCGGGCAGCGACCGTACCGCTGGTCTATCAGAGCGGAGAACTGCTCCACCTCGGGCCAGAAAAACAAAAACCCCGTAAGTCACTGAACTTACGGGGTTTTTCTTGAAAGCCTGGCGGAGGCGGTGAGATTCGAACTCACGGAAGGATTGCTCCTTCGCCGGTTTTCAAGACCGGTGCCTTAAACCACTCGGCCACACCTCCAAGCCGCAAATTGTAACCTGAAAAGACTTCGCTGCCGAGTCTAGGTGACCCGCCATCACTGCGGATCTTTCAGGAACAGCGCCTGCAAGTCGTTCAGGAACGCCTGCCCAAGCGGCGTCGGCGCGATCCGTTCGTGGTCGCGTGTGATCAGCTTGCGCTGTTCCGCTTCCTGCAAGGCCGGCTCGATCGTCGTGATCGACAGGCCCGTGCGCTCGATGTACCGATGCACCGGAAATCCTTCTACCAGGCGCAGCGCGTTCAGCATGAACTCGAACGGCAGATCGCGCGGCCCGACCTCATGCTCTTCCTGCACGCTTGCACCAGCCCTGGCCTGCTCGATGAACGTGGACGGATGTTTGTAGCGCGCCTGGCGCACGATGCGATTAGGAAACGACAGCTTCGTATGCGCGCCCGCGCCGATGCCGAGATAGTCGCCGAAGCGCCAGTAGTTCAGATTGTGTTTGCTCTGCCGATGCGGCTGCGCATACGCGGACACCTCGTAGCGCCCGTAGCCGGCCTCGGCGGTGCGTTGATGAATCCAGTCCTGCATGTCTGCGGACGCGTCATCGTCGGGCAACGCGGGCGGAAACTTGGCGAATAGCGTGTTCGGTTCGAGCGTCAGGTGATACAGCGACAGATGCGGCGGGGCAAACGACAACGCCGTTTCCACGTCGGCCTGACATTCGGCGAGCGTTTGCCTGGGCAGCGCGAACATCAGGTCGAGGTTGAAGTTGTCGAACGTGGTCGCGGCGACTTCGACCGCGTGGCGTGCCTGCGTCGCGTCGTGAATGCGGCCGAGCGCCTTCAGATGCGTTTCGTTGAAACTCTGGATGCCCACCGACAGCCGGTTCACGCCGCTCGCGCGAAACTGCGCGAACTTGTCGGCTTCGAACGTGCCGGGGTTCGCTTCGAGCGTGATTTCCGCGTCGGCGTCGAGCGGCAGCAGCGCGCGAATATCCGACAGCATGCGATCGAGCCCCGCCGCCGACAGCAAACTAGGCGTGCCGCCGCCGATGAACACCGTATGCACCTGGCGGCCCCAGATCAGTGGCAAGGCCATTTCCAGGTCGGCGCGCAACGCGTCGAGGTAGTCGTTCTCCGGGAACGTCTCGCCTTTCCACTCGTGCGAATTGAAGTCGCAGTAGGGGCACTTGCGCACGCACCACGGGAAATGCACGTACAGCGCAAGTGGCGGCAGCGACGTCAAACGGATGCTGCCCGGCGACGTGAACGCACTGACGACACCCTTGCCGATGTCCGCCGGCGTCGATCGGATCGGAATCACGCTTCCTCCGACAGACGCGCGAGCAGTTGCCGCAGCGCGATCGCGCGATGGCTGCTCGCGTTCTTGACCGCCGGCTCGAGTTCGGCGGCGCTCGCGTTCAGCGACGGCAGATAGAAGTACGGGTCGTAACCGAAGCCATGCTCGCCGCGCGGCGCGTCCAGGATTTCGCCATGCCAGCGGCCTTCGGCGATCAGCGGTTCGGGATCGTCCGCGTGACGCACGAGTGCGAGCACGCAGTAGTAATAGCCGCGGCGGTCGCTCACGTCCCGCAGTTCGTCGACGAGGCGCGCGTTGTTCGCCGCGTCGCTTTTCTCGCCGCCGGCGAGTTGCGCGAAGCGGGCCGAGTAGACGCCCGGCGCGCCGCGCAGCGCGCGCACGCAAAGGCCCGAGTCGTCGGCGAGCGCGGGCAGGCCGGTGAGCCGCGCAGCGTGACGGGCCTTCGTCAGCGCGTTTTCGACGAAGGTGGGATGCGGTTCTTCCGCTTCCGGCACGTTGAGCTCGCCTTGCGCGATCAACTCGATGCCGGCCGCGCCGAGCAGCGCCGCAAATTCGCGCAGCTTGCCCGCGTTGTTCGACGCGAGCACGACCTTTTTCAGTGGCATTGCCGACGTTACGCCGTGAGCATTGTTCCCGCCACTGTCCTGACGAACCTCATTCACTGCTGCACTCCCAGCGCCTCTTTCTGCTTCGCGATCAGCGTGCTGATGCCGTCGCTCGCGAGATCGAGCAGCGCATTCATTTCTTCGCGCGAGAACGGCACGCCTTCCGCGGTGCCCTGAATTTCGACGAAGCCGCCCGCCCCCGTCATTACGACGTTCATGTCGGTGTCGCACTGCGAGTCTTCGTCGTAGTCGAGGTCGAGCACCGGCACGCCGTCGTACACGCCGACCGAAATCGCGGCGACGTAGTCCAGGATCGGCGAGCTTTCGATGCGGCCCGTGGCAAGCAATCTGGCGACCGCATCATGCGCGGCGACGAACGCGCCGGTGATGCTCGCGGTGCGTGTGCCGCCATCGGCCTGGATCACGTCGCAGTCGAGATTGAGCGTGCGCGCGCCGAGCTTCTCGAGATCGAACACCGAGCGCAGCGCGCGGCCGATCAGCCGCTGGATTTCCTGGGTGCGGCCGGTTTGTTTGCCGCGCGCGGCTTCACGGTCGCTGCGGGTATGCGTGGCGCGCGGCAGCATGCCGTATTCGGCGGTGAGCCAGCCCTGGCCGCGATCGCGCAGAAACGGCGGTACGCTCTCGCTGACGCTCGCGGTGCAGATCACCTTGGTGTCGCCGAATTCGACCAGCACCGAGCCCTCCGCATGCTTCGTGTAGTGACGCGTGATGCGCACGTCGCGCAACTGGTGGGGCTGGCGGCCGCTGGGGCGTTGGGTGTCGTTGCTCATGTCGGAATGGGTCGGGATGGGCTGGAGGAGGGCGGAGGAAAAACCCTAATTTTACCGCCGATCGGATAGGGCGGTTGCCCATACGGATGGCTGCGACAAAAATGGGATAATGCCGATTCCCCGCCCCGCGTCTCGTACACGCCGGGCGATCCGCTTCTCAGGCCATCGTCTACCGCATGGCCCCAATCGCGAGAAATACGATGATCTACAGCATGACTGGCTATGCGAGCGCCACGCGCGAACTCGTGGCAGCCTCGGGCACGGGTGGCGTCAGCGTGTCGGTCGAATTGCGCACGGTGAACTCGCGCTTTCTCGATCTGAACTTCCGCATGCCGGAAGACGTGCGCGTCGTCGAACCGACGCTGCGCGAGATGCTGATGAACAAGCTGTCGCGCGGCAAGGTCGACATTCGCGTGAATCTGCAGCGCAGCGAGCAGTCGGCGAACGCGGGCGCGATCAACCGCGACGCGCTCGCGCAACTCGCGCAGCTGGAACGCACGGTGCTCGGCACGTTTCCTGAAGCCGGCCGTCTGCGCACCGGCGAAATTCTGCGCTGGCCGGGCGTGCTCGCCGAAAGCGGCATCGCGCCCGAGACGCTGCGCGAAGCGGTGCTCGGATGCGGCAAGCAGGCGATCGCGGACCTGATCGACGTGCGCGCGCGCGAAGGCGCGCAACTCGCGACGATGCTGCTCGCCAACGTCACCGAAATGGAGACGATCGTCGTGAAGATCACCCCGCTCGTGCCCGAGCTGATTGCGCGACATCAGCAGAAAATCGTCGAGCGTCTGCAGGAAGCGCTCGGCATCGCCGCGCCGGATGCGGCCGTGACGATCGTGTCGCGCGAAGAGATCAACGAGCGGATTCGCCAGGAAGTGACGATGTACGGCATTCGCATCGACATCGCCGAAGAGCTGTCGCGCCTCACCGCGCACCTGAACGAAACGCGTCACGTGATCGAGAAGGGCGGCAAGGTCGGCAAGCGGCTCGACTTCATGATGCAGGAGCTGAACCGCGAAGCGAACACGCTCGGTTCGAAGGCGGCGGCGAAGGAACTCGCGGATTCGTCGATGACGCTGAAGCTCTTGATCGAACAGATGCGCGAGCAGGTACAGAATCTCGAATAAGGCTGGAGCACGACACATCATGACCGACCACCATCCACGCGAAACCGGCGCGGCGCGCCATTCGTACGCCGGCGCTTATCCCGGCAACCTGTTCATGGTCGTCGCGCCGTCGGGCGCGGGCAAGTCGACGCTCGTGAACGCGTTGCTCGCGAGCGACGACGCGATCCGTCTGTCGATCTCCTACACGACGCGCCCGCCGCGTCCGAAGGAGCAGGACGGCGAGCACTATCACTTCACGAGCGTCGAAGATTTCATGCAGCGTCACGACGCGGGCGAGTTTCTCGAAAGCGCGGAAGTGCACGGCAACTATTACGGCACGTCGCGCGTGTGGATCGAGGAGCAGATGAAAAACGGCCATGACGTGCTGCTCGAAATCGACTGGCAGGGTGCGCAGCAGGTGAAGAAGCAATTCAACAACGCGGTGGAGATTTTCATTCTGCCGCCGTCGCTCGAAGCGCTCGAAGAGCGTCTGAAAAAGCGCGGCCAGGACGAGCCGAACGTAATCACGCGACGCTTGCTCGCGGCGGGCGGCGAGATCGCGCACGCGGCCGAAGCGGAGTACGTCGTGATCAACGAGAATTTCGATCGCGCGCTGGCGGAGTTGCAGTGCCTCGTCGGCGCGACGCGCTCGCGCTTCGCGTCGCAGTACGCGCGTCACACGCAGCTTTTCATGCAGCTCGGCATCCACCTGCCGCACGCGTGAGCGCGGCGTGGTGTCAAGCACATAAGGTAGAATAAGCAACATACTGAGAAGGAACCCAACATGGCCCGCATTACCGTCGAAGACTGCCTCAAACAGATCCCGAACCGTTTCGAACTCGCGCTTGCCGCAACCTATCGCGCGCGTCAGCTCGCTCAAGGCCACACGCCGAAAATCGAAAGCCGCGACAAGCCCACCGTCCTCGCGCTGCGTGAAATCGCATCGGGTCAGGTCGGCGTCGAAATGCTGAAGAAGGTGCCGGTCTAAGGCGCACGGATTTTCGTTTTCGACTTGCCGGTATTCGCCACACCGGATTGCTCAACGTGCAGAACTGCGTCCAACCCTGACCGCTACCGGAGGCGACCATGAGTGCTACCCCGCCCACCGCCACGGAAGCGGAGCACGACACCGACTCGCCGTCTTCTGCACGCAAGTACATCGACGCGGTCCTCGAGCAGTCGTTTCGCCATCTGTTCGGGCCGACCGCCACGCCGGAGCAGCCGCGCCGGCATGACGTCGTCTCCATCGCCAATCTGACGTCTGCGCTGTCCGGCTATCTGCAGCCGGAAGAGATCAAGGACATCAAGGCGGCGTTCCACTTCAGCGACGAAGCCCACCTCGGCCAGTATCGCCAGAGCGGCGAGCCCTACATCACGCATCCGGTCGCCGTCGCGGAAATCTGCGCGGGCTGGAATCTCGACGCCCAGGCGATCATGGCGGCGCTGCTGCACGACGTGATGGAAGACCAGGGCGTGACCAAGGCGGAGCTCGCCGAGCGCTTCGGCGCGAAGGTCGCGGAACTGGTCGACGGGTTGTCCAAGCTGGACAAGATGGAGTTTCGCAATCGCGAGGAAGCGCAAGCGGAGAACTTCCGCAAGATGCTGCTCGCGATGGCGCGCGACGTGCGCGTGATCCTCGTGAAGCTCGCCGACCGGCTGCACAACATGCGCACGCTCGGCGCGGTGCCGTCGGAGAAACGTCGCCGTGTCGCGCGCGAAACGCTAGACATTTACGCGCCGATCGCTCACCGGCTCGGCCTGAATAATACCTATCGCGAGCTGCAGGACCTGAGTTTCGCGAACTTCAACCCGCACCGTTACGCGACACTCGAAAAAGCCGTGAAGGCGGCGCGCGGCAATCGTCGCGAGGTGGTCGGCAAGATTCTCGAATCGGTGCAGCGCGCGATTGCGGACGCGAAGCTCGACGCCGAAGTCACCGGTCGCGAGAAAACCATCTTCAGCATTTACAAGAAGATGCGCGACAAGCAGCTGTCGTTTTCGCAGGTGCTCGACGTGTATGGTTTTCGCGTGGTCGTCGAGAGCGCGCTCGAGTGTTATACCTGCATCGGCGCGTTGCATGCGCTTTTCAAGCCTGTTCCGGGCAAGTTCAAGGATTACATCGCGATCCCGAAGGTGAACGGCTATCAGTCGCTGCACACCACGCTCGTCGGCCCGTTCGGCGCACCGATCGAGTTTCAGGTGCGCACGCGCAAGATGCACGAGATCGCCGAGGCGGGCGTTGCCGCGCACTGGCTGTACAAGAACGGCAGCGCGGATCTGAACGACGTGCAGATGCGCGCACACCAGTGGCTGAAGTCGCTGCTCGACATTCAGAGCGAAGCGGGCGATTCGAGCGAATTCCTCGAGCACGTGAAGATCGACCTGTTCCCGGATGCGGTCTACGTGTTCACGCCGAAGTCGAAGATCATGGCGCTGCCGCGCGGCGCCACCGCGCTCGACTTCGCGTACTCGATCCACAGCGACCTCGGCAACCAGTGCGTCGCGGTGAAGATCAACAACGAGCTGTTGCCGTTGCGTACCGAGCTGAAGAGCGGCGACATCGTCGAAGTCATCACGGCGCCGTATTCGAAGCCGAACCCCGCATGGCTCGGCTTCGTGCGCAGCGGCAAGGCGCGCTCGGCGATCCGTCATTATCTGAAGACGATGCGTCTGAACGAGTCGGTGCAGCTCGGCGAGCGTCTCGTCGATCAGGCGTTGAAGGGCTATGGCCTTGCGCTATCGGATGTGACGCCGGAGGCGTGGGAAAAGCTCGTGCAGTGGACGGGCAACAAGAACCGTCAGGAAATTTTCGCGGACATCGGTCTCGGCCGGCGGGTCGCCGCGGTGATGGCCAAGCGCATCGAAGTGCTGATGAGCGGGCGCGACGCCGACGACGACGGCTCGCGCTCCGAGTCCGGTTCGACGCCGCACGCGCCGCCGGTCGTCATCACCGGTACCGAGGGCATGTCGGTGCAGCTGTCCGCGTGTTGCCGTCCGATTCCGGGCGACGACATCATGGGCTATATCGGCATCGGTCTCGGCATGGCGATTCATACCACCGACTGCCGCGTCGCGCAGCGTATCCACCGGCGCGATCCGGGCCGCTGGATCGACGTCGCGTGGGCGCCGCAGCCAGGGCGGCTGTTCGATGTCGCGGTCAAGGTACTGGTCAAGAACACCAAGGGCGTGTTCGCCCGCGTAGCGGCCGACATCACATCGGCGGACGCGAACATCGTCCATATCGCGATGGACGAAGATCTGTCGCAGGAATCCACGATTCTGCGCTTCGTGATCCAGGTCAGCGACCGGGTGCATCTGGCCAATGTGATGCGGCGCGTGCGCACGAATCCCGATGTGATGCGCATCACGCGTGAGCGGCCGAGCGAAGAGGGGCATCACCGCCACGACGGCGGCATGCGCATCGACCGCGAGCGCGCGGACTACTGAACGGCTTCCGGCTGGGCGTCGGCGCGGCTTGGACTGGCGCTTCACGCCAGTCAGGCATCTTTCGTGCGGCGGCTCAGGATACAACTCAAGGCAGGTCTCACCTGAACTCCAGGGGGAACGCAGATGAACGTGTCCGACCTTGCTGGCGTGGCGCTCGATTACTGGGTGGCGCGCAGCCTGCACGACTTCGTGCGCGAAATCTACTTTACCGATAGTGGCGAGACTGTTGCGATCCGCGGCAACGATCGTGGTCGTCCGTGGGACGGGCGTTTCACGCCTTCCGCATCATGGGAGGCGGCTGCCGTTGTGCTCGAGCGCGCGATGCGGATCGACGTGCGCGAGCAGAGCGATAAAGGCGCGGTATGCGTCGCTGAGTTCAAGGGCGGGCAGCGAGCCTCGGAGGGAATGGGCGACTCGCTGCGCATTGCTTTGCTGCGGGCGTTTGTCGTGAGCCGTTTCGGCGATACCGTCGACGACGTGCTGCGCGAGCGCCAGGCACTGACCGGCATGCGGACCGACACGATCAGCGAGCAAACGGTGGGCGGGGTCGTCGAGGACTTGCCGCACCCGGATGGGCAAATTGGGGATATGCAGTCGCCGCCGCGATGAGTTGCTGGCGCACGGGCACGGCATGGTGCGCCAGAAAAAACAAAGGGCCTTCCGGTTGGAAGGCCCTTCATAGGTGGTGCGGCTGGCAGGATTCGAACCCACGACCCCTTGGTTCGTAGCCAAGTACTCTATCCAACTGAGCTACAGCCGCACGCAAAACGGTGATGCTTACTATAAAAACTGACGAAACCTGAGAGCTCCCTGTAAGGGCGCTCTCGAATAAGGTGGTGCGGCTGGCAGGATTCGAACCCACGACCCCTTGGTTCGTAGCCAAGTACTCTATCCAACTGAGCTACAGCCGCACACAGAAACGAGATTATAGCCAACAGATTTGAAAAACGGAAGCCCATCACGGCGATTTGTGTCGCCGGGCCGATCGTGTAACCTCTTATGAGATTGTTGCTAGTTGCTGTTAACGGATGATTATGAACAAGGCCTTTGTCAAAGAGTCGAGCGAAGACAACGATGACGATCTCGACATCGCCCAGCCCGACGTGCCCGCAGGCACCAAAAACTACATGACTCCCGCCGGTCATCGGCGTATGCGTGATGAATTGCTGCATCTGATCGATGTCGAGCGGCCCGAGGTTGTCAAGCTCGTGTCGTGGGCGGCGTCGAACGGCGACCGCTCGGAGAATGGCGACTACATCTACGGCAAACGCCGTCTGCGGGAAATCGACCGGCGCATCCGTTTTCTGACCAAGCGGCTCGATCTAGCCGAGGTCGTCGATAGCAGCCGGCAGGAAAACGTCGACCAGGTGTTTTTCGGCGCGACGGTCGACTATGCGACCGAGGACGGCGAAGAGCATCAGGTGACGATCGTCGGTGTCGACGAGGTCGACCTGGACATCGGGCACGTAAGCTGGATTTCGCCCATTGCGCGTGCGCTGCTAAAGGCTAAAGTGGGCGATACGGTCACGCTGTTCACGCCGGCCGGTCCGCAGTCGATCGACATTCTCGACGTCAAGTATCCGCTGCCTGATAGCGGCCGCTAGGCCTCTGGCGAGGACCTGGGCTCACGTGCACGCACGCAGGCCTGCGCACAAAGCGGCAAAAACCCACGTCGGCACGGACATAAAAAAAGGCGCCGCGAACGGCGCCTTCTCTACTGCCAGTCCTTGCGCAGTGCTTAGAAGCGGTGACGCAGACCTGCGGTCACAGCGACTTGCTTGTTGTTGCCCGAAGCACCGCCCACGCCATTGATGTAGGCGTTAACGATCGAGTCTTCGTTTGCTGCCTGATACACGCCTTGCAGATACACGTCGGTACGCTTGGACAATGCGTACGCGGTTTGCAGGTTGACCTGGTTCCAGTGCACGTGCGAGCTCGACAGGTTGGCGCGGGTGTACGTGTACGCGCCAGCGATGCTGATTGCCGGCGTCAGCGCGTAACGGGCGTTGGCTTCAAAGTTCTGGAACTGAGCGCTGTTGGTCGGGAAGCCGATGCCGCTCGTTATGCCCGATGCGGCCGCGCTGATACCTGCCAAGCCATGCAGGTTCGTCTGCGAGTACACGAGGCCGACCGTTGCCGGGCCGAACGCGTAGTTGGCGCCTGCGCCCCACGTTTGCTGACGCTGAGCGAAGAACGTGTTGTCGCCCGACACCGCGCCACCCGAGTTGAACGCAGCGGCTGCGCTGTTCGCGCCATTGCTGTTCAGTTGCATGTACGCAGCGGCAACGTTCAGGCCGCCCCAGTTATACGACGCGCCCGCACTGTAAGCGCGGTTGTTGGCGAAGCCCGCAGCCTGGTTCGAGAAGCCGTACAAGCCGCCAAACTTGAAGCCGCCGTAGTTCGCGCTCTGGAATTTGGCCGAATTGTTGATACGGAACGAGTTGTTCAAGTTGTCGTTGTCGAACGGGTGCGCGAACTGCGTGCCGCCGTACTGCGTGCCGGTCAGTGCCAGCGGGCCGACGTAGTCGACCATGCTGTCGTATTGACGGCCGAGGGTCACGGCACCGAACTGGTCGCTCGACAGACCGACGAAGGCCTGACGGCCGAACAGACGGCTGTTCTGCTTGAGCGTGCCGTCATTGATGCCGAAGCCGTTCTCCAACGTGAAGATGGCCTTCAGACCGCCGCCCAGATCTTCAGCGCCACGCAGGCCGAAACGGCTGCCGTTCACCGAGCCGCTCGTCATCGCCACGTTGGCGCCGTGCTGGTTACTACTCGGATTCGGATGCTGGTTGTTCGTATAAGTGATTCCGGCGTCGATCAGGCCATACAGGGTGACGCTACTTTGCGCGTGCGCTGCCGTTACGAAAACGCCCGACAGGGCAGCGACCATGAGTGTCTTCTTCATTGATATAACTCCAAGAGCGAGAGAGATATAAAACCCTGGCTTAGGAGACCTTCACGCGAGCGCTGCGAGAAGCGGAATCCGCGTGAGAAGCGCGTTGACCAGATCCGCGCCGGTTTCCGATTAGGCAGAGTGTAGAGAGACACTTCCGGGAGTTGGCGTTCCGATTCGCGCAATAAAGTATTACGCGAGGAGAAACGATCGTTAATCGCCATTCGAGCCTTATGGATAAAGGCTTTGCGCCGACTGGGCGGATTCGGCGTCTGAATTTTCCTAAAGCGCGTTGCTGATTCGCGACACCGAACGATGCGGAAAAACAACGGGAAGAAATGCGGGAAAACGATTGTTGTGGTTGCGGCAATAGACGATTGTTAATTGTGTGAATAATCGAACTTGCATATGACCGCTATACTGTTATCTCTGCTTTCCGAAGCAGACTTTTTCGTTGACGAAAAAGATCTCCAAACCTTTGTCAGCGCGACCTTCCAGTCGCGCTTTTTTTATGGCGGACGAGTTTCGCGAATGTCTCTAATGAGCGGGCGCAGTACCTTCCACGTCGTCCCAGTCCGCCTGCGCGGGAACGCTCCAGTCTTCCATCACATAACGGCGCGCATCCATTGGCGAGGAGAGCAGGTTCTGCCAGTGGTCTCCGTGCCACATCGGATCGAAGTCGAAAACGGTGCGTGAATCCCCGATCTGTGCGGGCTGGTCTGATATGACCTTTGCGTGCGAATGAGTGAGCCAGGTGAAGAGACGGTGAATTTCCTTGGACAGCATGGCAACCTCCTGAAGCGCATCGCTACAACTGACTTGCATCATGCGAGTGAGGCGGCGCCGCAACAAGTCGGACAAACACTTACGCAAAGATAGACTTTGTTACATTCGTATTGCATATTTTCGCAAATTTTCCCGTTTGCGGACTCGGATTATTTTCGTTCAGGTAAATTTGACGCGCCGACCTATATCCGTGTAGTTTGAAGTCTTATCTTTTTATACGCTAAACGCATATGAAAAGTTTACTTGACGGTCATTCTCTGTTCCCCGTATAACGGCAAAGCCGAATTTGATTGGCTGTTTCTGTCTTGATCAGATATAGGCAATTGAATCGGGGTTGGATCGATTCAAGGGCAACGCCCGCTTTGGATAAATCACCGAGGGAAAACAGGAAATGGAAACTGGTGTCGTCAAATGGTTCAACGATGCTAAGGGTTTTGGCTTCATCACGTCGGATGTGGGTGGCGAGGATCTGTTCGCGCACTTTTCGGAGATCCGCAGCGAGGGCTTCAAGTCGTTGAAGGAAAATCAGCGCGTGTCTTTTGAAATCAAGACCAGCCCGAAGGGCAAGCAGGCGGCCAACATTCAGCCGCTGTAAATGCGCTGCGCTGGCGCGCCGCCCGCGCAGTCGGGAGCGAAAAACCCTCGCCGTCGCGCGAGGGTTTTTATTTTTATCTAGATGTCTCCCCAGCTCGGATCTTCGGTAACTGCGTGGTTCAACAATACGCATTATTGTCGGAAGATAATCCATCGAAACGAATTGACTACGTCTGGCTTAATGGTCTGGTTTAAGCGTCTGCGGGATTTCAGCGCAAAATCGACGGCCCGTGCCGACGCAGTTTCCAGCTGCGCACGCGGCGCTGTCTGGATGCGCAACGTCCAACTGGTGCATACTTGCCGCAAATTCATGCGCCCGAATCCCTTGTCCCATGTCTGAACTGCTTTCGCCGGAACCGGCACTCGATGCACCCATCGTTTTCGTAGATCTCGAAACGACCGGCGGCTCCACGAGCGAGCACCGCATTACTGAGGTTGGCGTCGTCGAAGTCGGGCTGGCCGGCGTCTCGCGCTGGAGCAGCCTGATCGACCCGCAGCAGCCGATTCCGTCGTTCATCCAACAGCTGACCGGCATCACGAACGACATGGTGCGCGGCGCACCGACGTTCGAGTCGATCGCGCCCGCGTTGTTCGAGCGTTTGAACGGCAAGCTGTTCGTCGCGCACAACGCGAGTTTCGATCGCGGATTTTTACGCAGCGAATTTCGTCGCGCGGGAATCGCGTTCGATCCGGACGTGCTGTGCACGGTGCGGCTGTCGCGCGCGCTGTTTCCCGGCGAAAAGCGCCACGGTCTCGATGCGCTGGTCGAACGCCATGCGCTGGTGCCGTCCGACCGCCACCGCGCGCTCGCCGACGCCGATCTGATCTGGCAGTTCTGGCAGCGTCTGCCGACGCTCGTGCCGCTGGAAGCGCTGCGCGCGCAGATCGAGCGCACGACGCGTCGCTACCGGCTCGCCGGCGACATCACCGAAGATTTGCTCGACACCGCGCCGGCTGGCTGTGGCGTGTATGCGTTTTATGGCGAAGACGATGCGCCGCTGTATGTCGGTCGCAGCGTGCGCGTGCGTCAGCGGCTGCGCTCGCATCTGACTGGCGAGCGGCGTTCGTCGAAGGATATACGGCTAGCGCAGCTCGTGCGACGCGTCGAATGGCACGCGACTGGCGGCGAACTCGGCGCGATGCTCGCGGAGGCGCAGTGGATCGCAACGCTGCGGCCGGGCCACAACCGCTTGCCGCGCGTGACGAAGAGCGATCCCGCGAACGCGCCGTGGCCGTTCGAGGGGCCCATCGTGTTCGAGGAGCGTGAGGACGCGCAGGGTATCTTCCACGTGGTCGATCGCTGGCGCTACCTCGGACACGCGCCCTCGCTCGTCGCGGCGGCGCAGCTGCATGCGTCGACGCTGGCTGGGTCGTTCGAACTCTCGACGTACCGTATCCTGCAAAGCCATCTGGCGCGAGGCCTGCGCGTGATGCCGTTGAGCGTGTCGCGTGACAGCCCTGAGTCGAGCGTCGTCGCGTGACGCTTATGCGACGTGCGCGCGCCGTGGCGTTACCGGAATCAGCCGGTGGCGCCGACTCCGCCCGTCTCGCACACGTGACCTAGTGCGTGCGTCAACGCGCTCGAATGCGCAGAGTCATAGCGCGTCAGCGCCTTCCAGTTAGCCAGCGATTGCGCGACCCGCGACGGACAATCGTCCGCCGCGCGCAGCGGCTGCACGCGCGCCAGACTCGCCATCAACGACTGTGTCAGCTTGTCGAGCTGCGGTCGGGTGCTGGTTGCGAGATCGGGTGCGGGACCTTGCGGTGGCTGGGTGCGACGCCAGTTCGCGAAGAGCGCGTTCTGCACGTCTTTGCTCGCATCGATCTGATCCTGGAAGAACGCGCGGGCGAACGCCGGGTCGACGTTTGCCGCCGCGGCGCGCTTTTCCACCTCGGCGAGCAGCGCGTTTTCACGCGGCGTATCGGTGATCGGCTGGTGGTTCGCCCACTTCCAGCGTGCGACCGGTTCCGCGAGTGCAAGGCGCTGCGAAACCAGCGCGATCAGGCTCGTGAGCGCGGTGTCGTCACCGTCGGCGAGGGCGGGGGCGGGCGAGAAGGCGAAGGCGGCGGCGATGACGAGCGCGCATGACGCGCCGAAGCGATGCAAATGGTTCATGAGGTGGACGTGGCCGGGCGGCCGTTGACGGAAAAACCAGAAGAATAAATGATGCGCCGCAACCTGCGAGCACCGGGTCGATTCACACGGATCGTCGGGGCGAAGTGGGCGAGAGAAGGACGCGCGTACACGCTCGAGCCGCGTGGCCCAGTGCAACTGCTGTGCTCAGGCGAGCTGATCCAACGTCATGACGGAGATGTCGGACGCGTAATGAGGACGCGAGTATTCGCTGCGCGTGAAATCAACGAGCGCGAATGCTGCGCCGCGCCAAGGAACCGTTACTTCGGATCGCACGACTTGCGTTGTTCGTCAAAGAAAGCGCGAACATGCTCGGGCAGCTCGGCTCCCAAAAACTCGACGGCCACAGGTTCCGGATCCGGGTAAAGAACTTTGTCCGGGGTCGGAATCTTCGGTGGTTTGGCATCCATGATCTTTCTCCTTTGCGAATCGATTATCGGCCTCGTTCCCTGCATCGCACCAGTGTCCGATGCGAGTCATACACACTCTGTTGCTTTAACGGCACAAGCCGACACACCAGCGGAAGGATTGAATAAAATTTATCGTCTGACTATTGCCTGCGTTTCGCGGTCTGCTTGATCCGCTTAATTGCCAGCGCGAAATCAACTCCTTCCCGCTCCTTCTGCCAGTCCCTCTGAGCCTTGCCCAGCGTAGGCTTTAGCACGACCGATCGATATTTTCGCCGCGCTGCATCTAACGTTGTCGCATGACTAAAACGTGACAAACTTGTGCATTGCCGCATCGACAGGTTTTGCGCTTTTCCTGAACTGAACGTACGCAATTTGCCGATTGCATAACTTGCAGTCTAATTCTTTGTAAACGACCCATTCCCCATCGCGTTGACCGCGCAAAACACTATTTAAAGATTTGGTCGTTAATCAACTGACTGACAGGGGTTGGCAAACAGATTCCCGCATTGCTGTGACAAAAGGACCTCATTTGGTGACAAGTCATGCGCAGCGCACCGGGCCACCTATGATTGAAGCGACTACTGATGGCTCGACGTGCGCTGGCAGACGGACACGCGAGGCGCAGCGCGGATGATGACGTTGTTCATGTTCGGGGAGAGGTCGCGATGGAAAACGCTGTCTACTGGAACGGACGTCAGGTTGGCATCGAATGCGCCGGCAGGATCTTGTGGTTCGCGTCGGCACCCGCGCAAGCGATAGCGGCATACGGCGCGCCACGCCAGCAGCCGAGCGCACAGGCCGATACCGTCGTTGCGCGCAACCTCGCGATGCCACGGTCGTACGACCCGCTCCACGTTCCCGACCAGGCTGGCCATGCGTTGCGCCACGACGTCGCGCCGGACGCGGCGCAACGCTGACCGCAAACGGCTGTATCAGGCCCGAAGCGACTCGTCGGCGCACCCTCGAGACCTTACCGATCAGGTGGGGTGTTAGCGCACACACCGCGTTGCGGCGAACTTATACGATGCATTTGCCGTGCTGCCGTCGGCCGCTCACCCGTTGTCGGGTGAACCGGCAACCACACCCGCATCAGTCTGCAAACAGCCGATACCGAAGACCGGCTGCGCGAGGAGGGTAGGCCTGTCTCGCAACATCGTTGCATCAACACTATTTGCCGCTGGGAGCCGCGCATCGCGTGGCCGCACCTCTTTTACCTGGCGCTGCGTCGTGCTCACTTGCGTGATCGCCGGGCAATTCAATGCGAAAGATCTACGGCCTGACTGGGCTGCGTGCATTCGCGGCGTTGCTCGCCGTCGTTCATCACTTTGCCGACAACGAAGGGGGCTGCCACCGGGCATTGTTCAACTCGTCGATAACTGGGCTTGGGGCGTTGACATCTTTTTCATGCTGCGCGGCTTCATCCTTGCCTATACGTATCTTCCTTCGCGAGCGACCGCGTTCGGCTGGGTCGACTATCGATCGTTTATCGTCAAGCGGTTTGCGCGCGTGTATCCGCTGTATCTGGTGACGTTTCTGGTGTTCGTCGGCCGATGTTTCGTCGCGAAGCGAACTGGAACTTCGTGTCGTGGTCGATCAGCGCCGAATGGTTCGCCGTTCTGTTTCTGTTTTCGCTGTGCGCGAGAGTGCTGAGCCGGCTGTCGCGCGTGACTTTCGGTGTGATCGTGCTGGTGTGCTGGCTGACGTTGTGCGTGTACTGCTTCCTCTATAACGACGGCGATGTCGGGCTGACCACGTTCGGTATGCTACGGATCGTGTTGCAGGCATGGCGCGGGACATCTGGGATGACTTTGCCCGACGAAATGGCGCTCCCAGAGTGCGATGCGAAACTACCCACCGAGGCTGGTGAACCGGCGAATCGGGATAACCGGCAAACGGCGGCGCAGCGGATAGCGGATGAGTTGTTCGAGCGCGATACCGCAAATGGTTGTCGTGACTCGCTCGCTGGCTATTCGCAACGGGTGGTAGAGGAAATGAACGAGCGCTGGCGGTGTTTCAACGCGTATTTGCGCACGAACTGGCCACTGCGCTCCGCGATGCCAATGCGGCGGTTTCGGCAAATCTCGTACGTGGGTCGCATATGCGTGCATTGATGCGTCGGACAGCGAAGCGCAGGACGGGGCGCGATGAGGCGCCTAAAATCTATTTCCACGTCACGCATACCATGCACTAGTACTTGCGTGGCCTCGCGCGAGCACGCAGAGGAACTTCTGGTTTCGGCCCAGTTTGGGTCGTTCAACAAACAAGAGTTGAGTCCTGATCTCATTGTCAACGAGCGAACCCGGCATCCATCAGCGGCTCTTTTAGCGGTCGCGGTTTAAGCGCGTACAGCACCGCATCTACAGCTCGTTCCCAGATGACCAGCGCGTTCCTCCTTGCCCGTCCGCTCAGGCGACGAAGTGTAGTTGAACGAGCCAGTTTCAGCGCTACGCCGGTTGAGCACCTTTCCTTACCGGCTTCACCTGAGTGGAGCGAAAGGCCTAGTCGCGAGTGGCGCGCTGGATTGCGCCATACCTATCAATGCGCGGATCTTTGCGGCAGGCCTTTCGGTGCGCTCAAGAATCGGTATAAGCGGATACCGCACCACTCCGAATACTCCACCAAATAAGTTGTGACTGGCTTGAATTCAACCGGCCTTAACTCACGATGCACCACTGGCAGCGAGCTTGACAAATAGTCTGGCTGCTTCGTTGCCATGGGACAAAGCGCGCAGTGCAAGGGAGAGCGCTAGCTGTGCGTCGTGGGAGGCCGCGCTACGATCCTGATCGAAGAGCTTGACGGCGTGGCGCATATGCTGCGCCGCCTGCATGTGAAGCTCCACGGCCGCCGCATGATGTTTTGCCACGTCCGCGGCACTTGCGGCTGAGCCGGTCGATGGAGGCGTTATTGATGGCGTATTGGCGCTGTGCGCGCCAGCGTCGTGTGCCTGATCGATCGCATGCAACGTGTGGCCATGGGCCATCATCGCCTGATGTGCGGCGTGGGCAAAGTCTTGACCGTCATCGAAATGCCGCGACGCCTCGCGGTGATGTCGCGCGGCCTGCTCGTGGTGTGACGCCGCGGCTTCGAGATGACCTTTCTTGCTGTGCTTCGTGTTCATGCCGGCTCCTGTGCAACTTCAGGACTGGTTCGGATGGCGACCGATTCGAAGACACAGTGGCGGGTCGCAACAAGATCCTAATCTACACGCCCTTGCGCCTTCTGTGGCATTTGCGTCTCGCGGAGAATCGTCGCGCTGTGGCGATCACCGCGCGGTCAGCATCCGGAGGATTTTCTGCACGATGCGCTCTTGCTGCTCCAGCGCCTCATCGAGCGTACTTGCTCCGTAGCTCGTGTTGTCTCGCGCTTCCATTCCGGCGATGCGCGTCACGAACAGCGAAACCTCCCCGGTTTTCGGTTCGGACACACCGCGGAAGCGGGTCGTGACCATCACGCCGGATTCGTCCAGCAGTGTGCGGCGGAAGACCAGTTCGTTTTCAGTCATCCAGCGCGACCACTCGCCGCGGTCGAACACCTCGACAGGCCTGCTCTTCGCATCGAGGACATAGAAGCGTTTCCAGCTCGACGGGACGGAGCGTGCTTTCATATTTCAATGCGAAGGCGTGAGCAGGAAGCCGATCGCCTCCCGCCACGAGGTTTCGTCGACGCGGCCCATCCAGTCGTTATGTTCAGCCGCCTTCACCACCATCAGTTGTCTCGGTTCGGCCAGCGAGTTGTAGAGCGCTTCGCCGAAGCGCGGGACTGCTGCGCGCTTGCCGCTATACTTCCCCCTCCACCAACGGACACGTAGCCGGCACACATGGCCACGTTCGTGCAATTCGTCTTGCAACTGGACCAGGACCTCGAAGCGCTGCTGGTCCAGCATGGGCCGTTGGCCTACGCAATCCTCGGGGCGATCGTCTTCTGCAGTGTCGGCGTACTGCCGCTCGTCATTCTGCCCGCGGACATGCTCCTGTTCCTGTCCGGCGCGCTCGCTGCCGTCGGCGTGCTGCAGCCTGTGTGGCTCGCGCCGTTGCTGGTCGCGGCCGCGGTTGCAGGAAAAGTGTTCAACTATGCGCTGGCACGTGCCGTCGCGTCGGTATGGAACCCGAAGCGCAGCGGCTGGATCGACAAGGTGACTGCGCGAACGCGCGCGCTCTACGTACGTCACGGCGCCGCGCTGCTGCTGTACTCTCCGTTCATCGCAATCGTCCGGGCGGTCGCGCCCGCGCTCGCCGGCGCGACGAAGATGCCGTTTCGCCGCTTTGTGCGCTTCGCGACCGGCGGCGCGGTGATCTGGATATGCTCACTTGCGGGTCCCGGGTATTTTTTCGGCAACGTGCCGTGGGTCCGCTCGCACCTGCCGGCTGCGATGGCGATCGTGATCGGCGCGGGTGTCGTCGCGCTCGTCGTCAGCCTGCTGTGGCGAGGACGGCGCAAGCGCCGGACCGCCGACCCGACGCTACCCGACGAAAAGTCCCCCTGCGACTGACGCGGCGGCCCACAACCCGCCAGGCAGCGCTGCTCGCGAGGAAACGCATGGACCCGGGCCTGCTGAAATGCACATGTGCGGCCGTGCTCGCCACACTGCTCGGGTGGGGACTGTATGTCGGCCGCCCCGTGCTGGTGCCAATTGCGTTCGGCATCATCGCGACGTACGTGGTCTTCGGTCTTGCCAACCTGCTGCGCCGCATTCCCTACCTCGGTGCACGCCTGCGGGACGGCCTGCGCCACGCGATCGCTGCGACGCTGATGCTCTTCACGGTCTACCTGTCGGTCGACCTGCTGCTGTCCGACAGGGACCGGCTGACGGCCGTCGCGCCGAAGTACGAGGCGACGCTGCTCGTACTGTTTACGAAGTTCGCCGCGCTGCTGCACATCGAAACGGAGGCCAACTGGGCTGCGATCCGCCGCGACCTGTTAGCGAGCGTCAACGTGCAGGCGATCATAACCGCCACGCTGTCGTCGGTGTCGTCGCTGCTCGCGGCGATCATCGTCGTGCTGCTTTATGCGACGTTCTTTCTCATCGAGCACGCGAAATACCGCCGCAAGCTCGTGAACTTCGCGGGCGACTCGACGCGGATCGTGTCGGTAATCGACGAGATCAACTCGAAGATCGGCGTCTATCTCGCGATGAAGACCCTGCTCGGCGCGATCCTTGGCATCGCCAGCTGGGCCTGCATGCGGCTCGTCGGACTCGAATTCGCGGTGCTTTGGGCGGTGCTGGCCGGCCTACTGAACTTCATCCCGTATGTGGGCTCGTGGATCTCGGTCGCGGTGCCGACGCTGCTCGCCGCGCTGCAGTTCGGCCAGTGGAACGCGGCGATCGTGCTGTTCATCTCGCTCACGCTCGCGAACTTCGTGGTCGGCCATCTCCTCGACCCGTGGCTGATGGGCGGCTCACTGAACCTGAGCCCGCGGTGATCCTGATCAGTCTGGCGGTGTGGTCGTCGATCTGGGGCATCGCGGGCGCCTTCCTCGCAGTGCCGATCACCGTCGGCCTGGTCATTGCGTTTTCCACGTTCGAATCGACACGTCGTTTCGCAGTTCTCCTGACGAACGATGACTAACGTTGTTGGCCTGTCGGTGACGTCCGTTAATTTCAGGGATACTTCGTGCGCGTGGCGCGCGCCTCATCACTCTCATAAAGGGATGCGATACTGGCGAACCGAGGACGTATGTCCGCTGGACCTTTAGATGGGGACGCTGGCGCCCGTTATGCGATGGCCAACCGCTTCGGGTCGGGAGCCGGTGTTCCCTACGCGCTACAGCTGTAGGCTGCCGCCTCGAAGAGGTTGGGCGTCGCGGGCAATCGGTGCCTCGAGGAGACAACCAAACTCGCGGGCAAAGTCGACAGAGACGCGCGCGTGGACGGCGCCCTGCTTGTCAAAGAACCGCTGGGTTCCTTCGAGAGTGAACACACCTTCATGCCAGATGTTTGGATGGATGTAGAGGCCCTGCTGTCCATCAAAGCGAAAGCACACGAACTTCTCTGGCGCTATGTCGTCCCCGGGCAGCGCCAAGGGAACGTAGAACGGGCGATGGTCGAGAGGAAAGAACAGTTGTCCACCGTCTGGGTGGTAGTTCGCGTGCCAAAGCAACATGCGCTCCGGTACATTGGTGTTGTCGTCACGGGCTGCTTCAGGCTCCACTGCGTACGCAAGGATGTAGTTGCCGCCCACAGCCTCGTTTCGACCGTACAGAATGTCCCCGCGCCATTCGCTCACAAATGTGCCTTCGGTCGTGCCTGCCTCATCACCGGTTCCAGGGTCAACGGGCCTTGCACCCACTGCCGGCCACTGCACAATCTCGATCGAACACTCGCTCGGGTCTGCTACAAGCCTGCCGAATCCATCAAGCGTTGTGGGGTTCGCATCGACCACGGGCATTGACACGCGCCGAAGACCAGAAGGAAGGCTGGGATTGAGGTAATCGATTTCTTGGGTCATTGCGGCAGTCTACAGGAGTAGAACGTACCGACCGCCGATGATCGAACAAAGAGTTTGACCGCCGCTTGTCCACGTGGAAACGGCCACTGGCACAACGTCGGACCTGACGTGGGAAGTGGGTCGGCTACGGAAGTTGGCGGCGATGCTGCGGCGCAACCGCAGCAACACAGGTCGACCGTCCGGGCCCGGCCCTTTCGGCCGTTCGACACAGCGGGCTGGATTGTCAACAATGCGTTCTGGAACGCACTAGCGAGGCGATCTATCACTCTGTCCAAATCGTGCATGCCGTCGAACGTGAAAAGAATTTTCGACGGCGCGAATTGCTTGATTATCGTTTGAAGTAACGAATGTCCTGCGCCTTCCAGACAAAAGACTACCAGGTCGATATCAGAGGGACGGTCTGCGCTGTCCTTTGCAACGACCCCACAACCACCGCACCGGCGCATTCAGGCGATTCTCGAAGAGCATCGGCGATCCGAATGAGAAGCGCGATCACTTCTATAAAGAAATCCGCTCAACCTCTTCAAACCGGATCGCGCTCGAATGTTGGTCGTAGCGTTGCGTCGTGCGCGTCGACGCGTGAGTTTCCACGCTTGCAACGTCATCAGGCGTCTGTTCGCGCGAAGCGTTTGCGAACAACGAGGCTAAAACTTTCCTATTACGTCATAGTTGACGAATACATCAATATTGGGTGTAATATCACAATACGTCCCAGACAGGTCGACTGACGACATAGCTGGCTGGCCGTTGGCAGGCGGCGATACCTGAAAGGTTCCCTTGTAGCCTAAGGCGCCTGGTGGCTGTAGTTTCCCGACTCCTCGTTGGCTCTCGTTTAAATGGATTGAACGCAAAAATGAAGAAGATTTTGATCGCCGCCGCAGTTGTTTTCAGCACTAGCGTGTTTGCAGGCGAAGCCCTCGTACCGAAGGTCTATCGCGAAATCGCCGTGGCGCCGACGAATCAGCGCGACGCTGAAATCGCGTCGCTGTTCGATCGGTGGAATGAGGCGCTCGCAACGGGCGACGCCGACTCCGTTGCCAGACTGTACACACCCGATGCCGTACTGGAGCCAACGGTTTCCAATGAAGTCCGCACGACTCCCGCCAGCATCAAGGACTATTTTGTGAAGTTCCTGAAGCTGAAACCGCACGGTACGATCAACCTCCGCGAGATCCGCTTGCTGAGCGACGATTCGGCGCTGGACACGGGCGTCTATACGTTCGACATGGTGAAGAACGGCAAGCATCAGAAGGTGCATGCGCGCTATACATTCGTGTACAAGAAGGTTGATGGGGAGTGGAAGATCCTCAATCACCATTCGTCGGCGATGCCGGAGTAACACTCCATTGAACAACGGGTCCGTGCCAGGCGATCAGATGTAAATGGCTGAGCGCGTTAGACGCCTCACGCCAATTGCTGCCGCGCATGCTTCACGCGCAGAATCGAGGGGGATTTCGGCCGCCAACCCTCATAGATCAAATGAAACTGTCAACTGGCGATTGAGTCCGGCTAGCCCCTCGATAAGAATTTAAGTTCAACGAATTCCAGGCGCCGCTCGGCCCTGCCGCCAGAATTCTGGATTGACACAATTAATTTGCACTACAAACCTCATGGCGGCCTCCGGAAACTTTCTCGAAGTCGACGCGCTCAGGATCGGCCTCCGCACGGTCAGGCTGCTTCCCCGGGTCGATACCGATACGCGGCACGATGTCGTGGCTACGCTGAGAGCTGCCTAAAAGCGAGGCCAGCGATCCGGCCGGCGGCAACACCAACCGCGTGCGTTCCAGAGTCCGTTCCATCGCCATTCAAAGCGAACACATGCCACATTCAGTTGAAATCGCCGGCACAGTCATCTTCGGACTGGCCCTGCTTCATACGCTCCTTGCGAAACGCTTCGAGGTTCTGGCCCACCGGCACCCGCACCACGCGGGCCTGTTTCACTTTCTCGGCGAAGTGGAAGTCGTCTTCGGCCTCTGGGCCCTGATCCTGTGTCTGGCTATCGTCGCGCTGGCCGGTTCTGCGCAGGCCGTGGCCTATGCTGAATCGCGCTCCTTCACCGAAGCCCTGTTTGTCTTCGTGATCATGGTGATCGCCGCGAGCCGGCCCATTCTCGACGCGGTCACGACGCTCGTGTCGCACATCGCGCGTGTCCTTCCCGTCAAGACGGAAACAGGCGTCATCTGGCTTTCCCTGACCCTAGTTCCGTTGCTCGGCTCGTTCATCACGGAGCCGGCCGCAATGACGCTGGCAGCGCTGATCCTGCGAGACCGGCTTTTCAGGTCGCCGATCGCCGAACACTGGAAATATTTCACGCTCGCGGTGCTGTTTGTCAACGTGTCGGTCGGCGGCATGCTGACCGCCTATGCCGCGCCTCCGGTGCTGATGGTTGCCGCCGCCTGGGGATGGGACAGCGCGTTTATGGCGGCGCAGTTTGGCTGGAAGGCGGCCATTGCCGTGCTGGTCAACGCAACAGGCCTGCTGCTATTCATGCACCGCAAGCTCCCGAAGCACGCAGAGCGCAACGACGCGCCCGCCGCCGCGGTTCCCGTTCCGACGGGCGTCACGCTGATACACACCGGCTTTCTCGTCGCGGTGGTGCTGTCGGCCCATCACCCGGTTATCTTCATCGGCCTCCTGCTTTTCTTTTTGGGCTTCACGCAGGCATACGAGCAGTACCAGTCGCCGCTGATGTTGCGCGAGAGCCTGCTGGTAGCGTTCTTTCTCGGAGGCTTGGTCGTGCTCGGGGGTTTGCAGCGATGGTGGCTGCAGCCGGTCGTCGCATCGCTCGATGCTTACGCACTTTATGCCGGCGCGCTTGGCCTGACGGCGATCATGGACAACGCGGCGATTACCTATCTCGGCTCGCTGATCGCGGGCCTTCCGGACCAGGCGAAGTACATGCTGCTGGCCGGCGCAGTCGCTGGAGGCGGACTCACAGTGATCGCCAACGCGCCGAATCCCGCAGGACTCGCCATCGTGCACAAGGGATTCCATGATGAGTCAGTCAGCCTGCTCGGCCTGTTGCTCGCTGCCGTCGTGCCGACGTGCGTCGTCTCGGCAACGCTGCTTTTGCTGTAGGCTGCCGCACCGCTGTCCGGCAGTGCGCCCAACTGGGTGCGATTCGATGGCGCGCAGTCGCAGGACGCCGGGCCACGATGAATAACGTCTTGCGGCGATAACCAACACCGGGCTGGATTTTGCACGAGACCACTTAGTCTCTAGTTCCAAGTGCAACACCTTGAATGAGGTAGGGTGTTGCGATGAAGAAGAACTACAAGCATTTGAGTGCGGAAGAACGCGCGGCG